>JALWSS010000073.1 GCA_026993525.1 Saprospiraceae bacterium | reverse complement strand
CCTTCTGGCCTACCCATGCAAGGAAACTGGACCAACACCACCGAATACCAGGACCGCTACACCTACAACCACAAAGAGCAGGTGACGGGCCTGGAGTGGTTTGCGTATGGGGCGAGACCTGTCCGACTTCCGGCGGATACTATGATGCGAAGATTGGGAGATTTGCGGGGGTGGATCCGATTGCGGAGAAGTTTGCCTGGGTGACGGGGTATAATTATGCGGAGAATGAGCCGGTAGGGCATGTTGATTTGTGGGGATTACAGCAGATTAGTTTTGTATATACGTTGAATTATAGAGTTGCACATAGTGACTGGCCATTTGTGGATACTTGGAGATTTCTCTCAGGAAGTTTTACTCGTGTTTTGAATACTGGAACTATTTCAAATCTGAGAATTGAAAATGGTCCATTGAGTTACCATGTTTCAGTGAGGGTGCCATCAGTATCGCCGTGGAATATCGATAATCCCAGCTATACTACTTTGGTTGGGACAGGGCAATCATTAGACAATCTAGTCTGGTCTGAAAATAGGTCACTTGCCTCGGCATTTTTCGAAGGGTTTAAAACTGGTTTTGTTGCAGGCCTTGCAGAGATTGGAGGTGAAATAGTAATATCCAAGGCTCTCTTGACTTTTCGGTCGGCTAAGATGGGAATCATAAATATGGATGAATTCATAGCTAGTGGAAATAAAATTGTTGATCAAAGTCAAGGTTTAACCGAGTTTGGGAGAGCATTACAAAAGCATGCAGGACGAAAAGGGTCATCCTTTGAGAATGTAAATTTTTCACATTCTACGGCCAATAGTGATGCTCTTAAAATTGTCAATGATATAATCAATTCTCCAAATGCAATTATAAAAAATGCTCCCCGAGGTGGTAAATGGATATTTGATGGAGAAACTGGACAAGGTTTTGCTGTTACAAGGGATGGTTTATTTAATGGCTTCAGGGAGCTCAATAATCCTTAACAATTATAAATGGCAACAATTAATTTGATAGTTGGAAGCCCAGTTGATTACAATGAAATTGTAGTCTATATTTCAATTGATGATGAAGTCATTGCACTCGTTCAAAAGGAGGAAGGAATTGACAAAATAAAAATTGAGATATTTGGGCGAAAAAATGATGTTCAAGTCTATGTTGATGATTTCATCAAGGCTTTAAATCTTGCAAAAGAAGAATTGCGTAAATAGGTGACTAGTGCCAATTTTGAGCATGATAACTCTCAAATATTACTGTAGTTCCAAGTTGTTGCAAGTATGTTTAAGAGAGGATTGCCTTATAGTGCAGTCCATCTCAACTTATAACCCTTCTTGATTCAGGTTGCATCCACCCAAGCCGGAGGTTTTCCGGATGATTAAATAAACAGATGTTTCCTCAAAAAATTACCGATCATTTGAGTAACTTGGCCGTACTCTTCTCCGATGCCAACGGCGACGGGCACATCAGCTCGGAAACGGAGGCAGCGGAAAACGGGGAAGACCCGGAGATCATACAGCGCATGCTTTATTACCCCCCGAGTACTCGGGGCAGGCCTTCTGGCCTACCCATGCAAGGAAATTGGACCAACACCACCGAATACCAGGACCGCTACACCTACAACCACAAAGAGCAGGTGACGGGGATAGAGTGGTTTGCGTATGGGGCGAGACCTGTCCGACTTCCGGCGGATACTATGATGCCAAGATTGGGAGGTTTGCGGGGGTGGATCCGATTGCGGAGAAATATGCAAACATATCGCCCTATGCGTATGTGGCAAACAACCCCATAATCTTCATAGACCCTGATGGCCGTTATATTGACGTGACCATTAAGACCAGGGCTGAGAACGGGAAGAGACAGAACGTGACCGTCCGGTATAACAATGGGAAGTTTTATGATTCAGATGGCAACGAGTACACTGGTGAAAGCGAGTTCCTTGACGCAGTGAAGGCATCCATTGAGTATGTTTCCGAAGGTGATGTTGAGGGCATTATCAGTGAATTTGAAAATGATACCGAGAACGGCATCACCATAAAAGAGGCGAAGCACATGGACTTGTTTTACAACAAGAAGAAGGGCGAGGTGTCCTACAACCCGAACTCAGGCCTCGGATGGGAAGAAGGAGGAGAAGAAAAATCTCAGACACCTGCTTTGGGGCTGCTTCATGAGATGGCTCACGCCTACCTTGATGTATATGGAGAAGAAAAGGGCATTGAATATAGCAACCAAGATGATTGGATAATCAACAAGGTTGAAAAACCTGCCACGGAAATTCTTCCGGGTGAGGATGCGAGGGATTACCACGGACAAGGCTTTTCTTACCCGACAACTGGCCCCACATCTACCACACCTCAGAAAAAGAAAAAGAATAAGTCATGAGTAACCTTATCTTTTTGTTGCTAACTCCGTTTTTCATCGGCTTGTTCCCCGATGGGGAAATCGTTGCGCTGCTCAAAGGAGGGCAGAACAGGTTTTCTTCTGATGTCTCAGAAATACCAAAGCCAATATTGGACAAGATGGAAGCAATTGCCGGAGAACCAATCGCATTGGCCAATTCAGGAGGGGACTTCAACAGTTCGGATGCGATAGAAGACGAGACCCTCCCTTTCAGGAGATTGATATTTGCCGCTTGGTCAAAAGAGAAAGACGAATGGTTGATTTATTATGAGAAGGGGGGGCGGAGCCATAGCACATTTTTGACTTATGCAACCCTAGATGAGAGTGGGGAGGTTGGCAGTATATACAACCTTTCCCCAAACATGAAAAGAGAAATAATTATCGACCGAAAGGTTCTTTGTGAGAAAGTTAAGAAAGGTGATTATACCATTATTTACGACAATGGCAGGGAGCTAAAAAGGAACTATCTGAGTTTTTGACTTCTCTCTGCACTTGTGCTTTTTCTATTGTGTGCCATGCATATCATATACTGATAGGGTTAAAGTCCCGAGCGAGCCTGTTGACGGGAATCGCTAGCTGATCGCAAGGATGTCGTTCGTGAGGAGGAATCTGAAGGAAGAGAAAGGCAAACCACTGATGTGATGGACAGAAACATGATGTAAGGCTTACCACTTAGTGTTTTAGCCCCCTATCAAGTCGAACAAAGATTACAGCTAAAAACTGTAATTTTCGACATGAAGAAACGCACATGGACCCATGAAGAGAAGCTGAAGATCATTGCTGAAGCTAAAAGCAACTGGGATTTCGAAACAATGGACAAGTGTAACCCAAAACCAGCAGCTTCCGGGATGATCCAATATACAACGATACTCCCGTATTATCACCGATCATTTGGGTAACTTGGCCGTCCTCTTCTCCGATGCCAACGGCGACGGGCACATCAGCTCGGAGACGGAGGCTGCGGAAAACGGGGAAGACCCGGAGATCATTCAAAGAATGTACTACTACCCCCCGAGTACTCGGGACAGGCCTTTCGGTACGCCCATGCAAGGAAACTGGACCAACACCACCGAATACCAGGACCGCTACACCTACAACCACAAAGAGCAGGTGACGGGCCTGGAGTGGTTTGCGTATGGGGCCTGGCCTGTCCGACTTCCGGCGGATACTATGATGCGAAGATTGGGAGGTTTGCGGGGGTGGATAATTATTTTCTAACCATTTGTAATTTTGTCCGATTAATAGGGGGGCAAACCAATCACAAAGCTTATGAGTTGCAGATGAGTCATCCTTCATGGGAGAATACAACACTCAATTTTAAAGAAAGTCAAATTGAAAAATGCAAAGAATATAAAGAAAGTGAGCAGGAATAAACATATTGTCATTTTGACCTATTTGTTATTGTCTTTTTGTTGCAAACCTAGCGTTGATAATAGGGGTATAGAGATTACATTAAAAACGGTAGTTTCTAATTGCCCAGTATCGAAAAATGTTGATGCGGAGTTGTTGCCTCTGCCTGAGATAGTTTTTGTTTTTTCATTCAGAAGCACTTTAAAGGAAGATCAATTTCTTGTGTTTGAAAATGATAATAATGGGAGTAATTTTAAAGTTGGTTTGTTATGTCTTGATAATACTATTTCGATAATACCTCTTTTTAAAAATACGAATCGAGAGGCATTTTTGAAAAAAGGAAGCGAATTGATACTTTCTTTTCGAGCAAGAACTAGCGACATATTGACTGCACTAAATTCTTGTGAGGGTGATAGTTACATAGGAGTTAAATTGGAGCATATGACCAAGAGGGTTCATATTTATTATAATTCTTCAGCTGGAGCTATTCAGGGAGAATCCGTTAGGGGAAACTTTTTAAGCCCAGACTATCCTTTAACCGACTAATAATATTTATCATGGTTTTGTCGTAAATAACAGTGGCTATCCTCTATATTTCAATCCAGCACAGCGCAAACCCTTTCATCACTCAATTTTCATCACCCCGACCCACAACTCCCCGCACGTTCCTCATATTTGAACCTGCCCAACCGAAACCAGGCATCAACGACCAACACCAAAACCCCTCCCAACCCTACGGCTTCGAACCCGACATTATGCAAACCGGATATGACAACAACGGAAATATGCTATCCAACGAAAATGGCAGTGTTGAGTGGAGTGTGATCAATATGCCGTTTAGTGCTACCCTGAGTGACGGGCTGATGAAATTCGACTACAGCTACGGCGGCGAAAAAATCAGGGTAGAAAGGACCGGGCCGGAAGGAGAGCAGCGCCTCTACCTGGCCGGTGCAGAATATGTATTTGATACAGAGGCCAGTGCCTGGGTGCTTGACAATTACCAGTTTGAAGAAGGCCGGAAACAGTTTGTCACCGAGGAATACCCCCAGGTGCCAAAACCCGCCGTCATTCAATACCAGATCACCGATCATTTGGGTAACTTGGCCGTCCTCTTCTCCGATGCCAACGGCGACGGGCACATCAGCTCGGAGACGGAGGCTGCAGAAAACGGGGAAGACCCGGAGATCATTCAGTGTATGTACTACTATCTCCCGAGTTCTCGGGAGCCTACCCATGCAAGGAAACTGGACCATCACCACCGAATACCAGGACCGCTACTCCTACAACCAAAAAGAGCAGGTGACGGGGATAGAGTGGTTTGCGTATGGGGCTCGATATTATGATGCCAAGATTGGGAGGTTTGCGGGGGTGGATCCGTTGGGGGAGATTTACCCTTCCATTAGTACTAATACTTATGTAGCTAACAACCCAATCCTTTTTATTGACCCCGACGGTATGAAAATCGTAAATGGAGCAGAACAAAACCGTCAGGAATCAGAAAAAAGATACAATACATTAAAAACAGTTGTTAGCAATGCAGAAAGTAAATATGGTACTAGAAAAAAAGATTTCATAAGCAAAAAACAGTTCAAAAACTATAAAAGAGCAAAAAAACAATTGCGCCAGGCAAGACGCTCTTTAAAATATTGGACGAGAGAAGCGAAGAATACAGCATCAAGAATTGAAGAATTTGCTACAAATAGTCCCAATATGTTTAACGAGCTTGATAATTTAACTAACGAGTATGGAGAAACAGTTGATGTTTACTTTGTTACAACGAATGATGTTGAAGGCCCTAATGATGGAGCGAATATTTTATCTTTTGATGTTAATGGTAGCGATGTGCGCCCCTTATCAAAATTTGGAGTTAACACAATTGAAGTACAACTAACTAATGCCCCTTCTGAAGGACGTTCAACTATTTCGATTACTAAGCATGAAATGGGGCATGCTTCATATAATGGGGCTAATACAAAAGAATACTATAATTACTTGAAGTCTAATGGGTACCTAAAGAAAAAGGGGTATGATGGGCATGCGAAAGATGACCCATCAGGTAAGAGAGCTTATAGATACGAAAAATTAAATGATTTGTAAAAAAATGATGATGATGAAGCAAATCTGCATAGTAATTTTTATTTTAACGCCTTTTCAACTTTACTCACAAGTTGATACAGCTGCAATTATTTTTAAAGCTCAGCTATTGACCACAAGTCGGTTTGGGGTTGCTACGGATACTGCAATGATTGATGAAATCAAAAATCAGAATGCAGTTTTATTGCCTAGCCCTTCTGATAATCTATTTTTCATTAGGATAGACTTTGGTCAAAACTTTTATGGTCAAGCGAAATTGTTTGGAGATTGTAGCTATTACATAGCCTTTAATCAGGCAACAATGACGTTTTATAGACTTGGAGGGTTCGATGTGACAGATTTACAAAACTTTTTTCAAGACTTAGAGCCAAATGATTACAAAATATTTGATATAGGTTTTGTGGATAAAAGCGAGATAGATTTTGCCTGCTTGGCTGCATTTGCGGAACTTCCGCCTAAAAAACAGAGAAAAAGGAAGTATGAGTGTTTTCCTAAGTGTTCCGAAGTATTTTTTAGAAAGTTAGTCATACCAAAAGGCAAAGAGCAGTAGAAAATGATGAAGTGTTGAAGGAATGAGAGGATTATCACATTTTGAAGCCAATCTTCTTTTGATGATAAAAGCATCAAATATCGAGAAGATTTTCAGTCGGTAGGTCTCGATAAATTAGGAACCTTCCCATGTGTACTTTCATGCTATCCAACGAAAATGGCAGTGTTGAGTGGAGTGTGATCAATATGCCGTTTAGCGCCACCCTGAGTGACGGGCTGATGAAATTCGACTACACCTACGGTGGTGAAAAAATCAGGGTAGAAAGGACCGGCCCGGAAGCAGAGCAGCGCCTCTACCTGGCCGGTGCAGAATATGTG
>JALWSS010000072.1 GCA_026993525.1 Saprospiraceae bacterium | reverse complement strand
TTACGTTGGCTTCGTAGTCGGCCCCCTCCCGCCAGACATTGGTGTTGATGAGCGAGACGTAAGAGTTATTGGGCAGGTTCTGATCAAAAACCACGATGTTGTAATTGGTCAGCGGGCTGGTCTGATATCTGCGCTTTTCACCGGTTTCGGTATTTACGATGGTGGCATGCTGCCGGGCAGAAATGGCATTGAAAACGCCGATGCCCAGGCCTTTGGAGGTGCGGCCCGAAACCTTGGTTGCATTGATGAGCTGCACCTCTGCCGGGTTGCTTTCCACTGCCTCATTGGCGGCCAGTTCGCTGTAAACATCGCCGTAATGCAAAGGCCTGCCGCCCACCCTTCGGGAGTAGAAAAGCCCGCCTTTGTTGAACAGCTCTGTTCCTTCGGTAAAAAACTGGCGGTTTTCGTCAAAGCGCACCTCAAAGGGGCTGAGGTTCAGCACTTCGTTGTCGGAGCGCACCTGGCCAAAGTCCGGCACCAGGGTCATGTCCAGGGTAAAGGCGTCGTTGATGCCGTACTTGATGTCCATGCCCCCGTTGAAACTGCGCCCCCAGGAGCTTTTCGGGCTGCCGTTTTTGTCGTAATGGTTTTCGGCATACACCGAAAAAAACGGCGTTGCCGACAGGCGAACGGGAGACTGAATATTGGTGATGCCTTTGATCAGTCCGGACTGGTTGAGGTAGCCCTGGATGTTGGGGTCCACCTCGTTCCAGAAAGAGACTTCCCGCAGGCGCCTCACCTCCCGGGCAAAGTTGATACCCCACATTTGCTCATCACCGTTGGGGAAACGGATGGCAGAGTAAGGGATTTTCATTTCCACCACCCAGCCGTCGGGCGTTATGGCCGTGGCTGCGTCCCAGACGGCATCCCAGTTGGCATCGCCGGCGGTGATGATACCACCAAAACCACGGCCTCCGGAATTGGCGGAGAACTTGAGGTCTTTCTGGATGCCCGTGGGCGTCACGGCAAAGCCGTAGCCATTGTTGCCATCCTGGTAGGCATCTATGAACACCCCGAACCAGTCGGTGTTTGCGAAGCGATCACGCTCACTCATCTCCGTGAAAATGCTGTCAGGCCGGGTGTCGTACAGGCGGGCCCCTATGTAGAGCGCCACGTCATCGTACACCACTTTCACTTCCGTCGGAAAAGTAGGGACGGCACCGGGCTGCGGCATGTTTTGCACAAAGCCGGAGACACCTGTAACCCCCTGCCAGCAATCTTCGTCGAGCTTGCCGTCAACTTTTACCTGGCTCTCGATCCGAAAAGCCTCCATGGACTTCTGAACGATGGCCGGGGCCTGCGAAAACACAACCGAATGGAAACAAAAAACTGCAATGAAAAAAACTGCAAGTCGGGACATTCTCATGAGAAATCGGTTAACCGTTCCTAAAAGGGTTGCAAAGAAACAATGCTTTGGTCAAAGGGGTGAGACAAACTCCTGGTATAGACAACTGCCCGGGCGCATAGTTGCTCGCCGGAAACATTTACAGCTTCCGTAATGCAATTCGCATTTAAGGCTTTAATTTGCGTCTTGCCGATTTTGGCTCACTGCCCCTGCACCTGGACATTTTTTCAAGGACAATCTCACCTTTGTTGTGAAAAACCTGATTCCTCACTTCATTCAGGAACAATGGCTGGCAAAACACCGCAGCGGTGCTTTTGATGCCTACACCATGTTCGTGGACATGTCGGGTTTCACGCACCTGACGGAGACCCTGCTGAAACAGGGGCGCGAGGGTGCAGAGCGATTGTCGATCATCCTCAATGCCATTTTTGCGCCAATGGTGCATACGGTGTATCGCCACGGTGGGTTCATCCCCTATTTCGCCGGCGACGCATTCATCGGGCTTTTCAAGAAAGAGGCTTGCAACTGCTCCTGTGATGAAATCCTTGCGCTGGCCCGGCAGCAACTCTTCCTGCTCGAAAACGCCTCTGCGCAATTCCCCGAATTCAAAATTGGCATCAAGGTGGGCCTGTCCGTAGGAGAGGTAGAATGGGGCATTGTCGGCCAGGGGCCCTACCAGTTTTACTTCAAGGGAGAAGCCATTGAAGGTTGCGTGCAAAGCCAACTGCTGGCGCATGAGCAACAGGTAATTGCCGATGAAAAATTCTATTCTTCGCTTCGCAAAACGGACTGCCTGGAGAAAGTTCCGGCGCAGCCATTTTACCAGCTCGATCCGGAAGCTGAACTGAAATATCCTCGCCCTGCGGGCAATTCCCGGATACCCAGGTTGAAAAGGGAAGTTGCCAAACTGTTCCTGCCGGATGCCATTCTCGACTTCAACCAGGATGGTGAGTTCAGAACAGTCGTCGCGGTTTTCCTGAACTTCAGCGAGCTGGATGATTACAAGTCCCTGAATGAATTCGCCACCCTGGTCATTGACGAAGTGTACAATTTTTCGGGCTATTTCAAAGAGATTGATTTCAGTGACAAGGGCGGCGTGATGGTTTTCCTTTTTGGGGCACCGGTATCTTTTGAAAACAATGTGGAACGGGCGTTGGAGTTCGTATGTGCGTTGCAGGAAAAGCTCATCCCCTTGCAGATGCGCTCCGGGCTCAACTTCAGAATTGGCATGGCCTCGGGCATTGCCTATGCGGGCATAGTGGGAGGTGAGGAGCGCTGCCAGTACGCTGCCGTCGGCGACCGGATCAACATTGCCGCAAGGGCCATGATGCGGGCCGACTGGGGAGAAGTGCTGGTGGACTCAGAGGTGCAGAAGAGCCGCCAGTTTCAATTCAAGTTCAAAGGCAACCTCACCTATAAAGGCCTCCAGCAAAGAGTGCCTACCTATCAACTGCTTGGCAAGAGCCCCGACCACCGACCCAGTTTTGAAGGCAAGATCATCGGCCGTGAAAAGGAATTGGAGGAAGCCGCAAAGGCCATCAAGAACATCCTGCAAAGTGGGGCAGGTGGCATACTGAACCTCCTCGGCGAGGCCGGAATCGGCAAAACCCGTATGCTGTTCGAGCTGAAGCATCAACTGGCAAACGAACTTCAAATAATCTGGCTCAGCAGCCAATGCGACCCCATACTCCGAAAACCTTTCAACCCTTTCAAAAAATACCTGAGAAACTTTTTCGGCCATTCGGCCAATGCTTCCGAAGAACAAAACCAATCGAATTTCGAAGAGCGGTTCAGTCAACTTGTCGAAGACCTGAAAAAAGAAAACGATGCACGCTCGGTGGAAACCGGTAAGGAACTCGTGCGGACCAAACCAGTGTTCAAGGCACTCATTGGCATTAAAACAGCATCCACATTTTGGAACAGCCTGGATGCCAAAGGCAGGTACCAGAACACCATCGATGCCATCAGCAATTTTTTCTTTGCCAACACGCTGCGCTCTCCACTCGTTCTGGAGATTGAAGATGCCCAGTGGATGGATGAAAGCTCAAAGGACCTGCTGAATGCCCTCGTCAGAAAACTGCCGGACCACCAGTTGGTGCTGTTGATCAGTTCCCGTTTTGACGATGAAGGAAAAGAACCGGAGATCATTGCCGAAGAGAAGGTCAAAAAGCTGGCATTGCCACATCACAAAATCAAACTGCAACCGCTGAACGAAAAGCACGTCGGCCTTCTGTTGTGCCAAAGGCTGAATGCTGAAGCACACCCCCACCTGGCCAGGATGCTTTGCCGCACCTCCAACGGCAACCCCTTCTACGTGGAACAAATCCTGGAATACTTTCTGGAAACCGGCCAACTGGAAAAAACCGCTCAAGGCTGGACCATCACCAACGAAAACATCAACGTGTCCAACAGCGTGCAGGCCATCCTGACTGCCCGCATTGACCAACTGTCAAACCTGGTGAAAGAGACCATCAAAGCAGCTGCGGTGATCGGCCGTGAGTTTGAACTGCCGGTGCTCAATGAGGTGATGCGGCAAAACCAGGAACTGATCCGGCAAAACGGGAACACACAGCGGCTGCTGAAGGAGCAGATCAAAACCGCCGAGCGGGCCCAGATCTGGCAAACCACCAGCGAACTGCGCTACATCTTCCGCCACTCCCTGCTCCGCGAAGCGGTGTATGACATGCAGCTCAAAACCCGCATCAAAACCCTGCACAAGCTCATTGCGCAAGCGATAGAAAAAGTACACGCTGACAAACTGGACGACAAATACGTTGACCTGGCGTTCCATTATGAACAGGCTGAGGAGCCCGAAAAACTCCGCCTCTACCTCGAAAAAGCCGCCGACAGGGCCAGGGATTATTACCAGAACCAACAGGCACTGCGCTTTTATACCAAACTGGCCGTGTTGCTCGAACAGGACAGCAACAGCGCTGCCGTTGCCAGGGTACTTCTCAAAAAGGCTGAAATCCTGGAGCTCATAGGCCAATGGGCCGAATGCGAAGACCTCTGCCGCCAGGCGCTCACTGCTGCCCAAAAGGCCGGCAATGACACCCTCATCGGGCAGGCTTACTACCGGCTGGGGCACCTGCTCATGCTGAAAGGCAATTACGACCAGGCCAACTCACACCTGCAATACGCCGCCGTGTTTTTTGATGCCTCCGGCAATGACAAGGGAATGGCCCAGGTTTACGGCGACCTTGGCAACCTCAATTTCCGCCAGGGCCTGTACGAAGACGCCAAATTGTACTTTATCCGGAGCATTCAATTGTCGCAAAAGCACCCCCACCATTCCGGAATAGCCACCATTGTGGCCACCCTGGGCCTGACCTATATGAACATGGGCAAGTACGATGACGGCATCCGCTGGCAGCAAAGCCACCTGGAGGTGTGCAAACGCCTCAACGACAAACAGGGCATGGCCATCCTGTACGTCAACCAGGGGATTGTTTATTCTGAAAAGGGCGATTACGACAATGCACTTGCCTGCCTGCAGAAAGGCCTGGCACTCAGTGAAGAACTGGGCAACAAACAACTCACCTCCATCGCCATCGGCCACATCGGCATCGTGTTTCAACGGCGGGGCAGATTTGACCTGGCCATGCAGCACTTCAAAAGCGACCTGCGCATCAGTGAAGAACTGGGCGACAAACAGGGCATTTCCATCGCCCTCGGCCTCATCGGCGAGCTGCACAGCGTAATCGGCAATTTTGACGAAGCCCTGCACAACCTGGAACGAAACCTCCAACTGGCCCGGGAACTGGGCTACAAGAAAGGCATCGCCAAAGCCCTCAACACCATCGGCGATGTGTATTTCTACATGCGTGACTTCACAAAATCACTGGAATATTACGACCAGGCAATAGCGGAGACAAGGCGCATCAGCAACAAATTGGTGCTCGGATTCAGCCTGGTGGAAAAAGGCCGGGTGCTCCTGGCTATGAATGACCTCGGTAAAACAAAAATCTGCCTCAAAGAAGCTTTTGACATTGCCTGGCAACTCAACCAGCCGGAACTGATAGACGCAGCACAAATGCTCCAGGCAAGGGTACACATTGCCGAAGGCGAAGATGAAAAAGCCGCTCAAATACTGACCGAACTGCTGAAAAATGAACCGGAACCGGATGCAGAAGCAGCCATTCATTACTACCTCAGCAAGGTGGAAAAAGAGGCGGTGCACCGCACCAGGGCTTTGGAACTGTACGAAAACCTGTACAGGCAAACACCCATGTTTTTGTACAAATTGAGAATTGACCTGCTCCGGGCAAAGCCCGGCTGACTGCTCGCTTCGCAAATCCCAACCCATGTTTTACAACGTTGAAATCAAGGCCCGAACCGGCAATCCCAAAGGCTTGAGGGAATGGCTGAACCATGCCGGGGCCAGCTACATCGGCCTGGACCACCAGGTGGATACGTTTTTTGAATTGCCCGAAGGAAAAGGCCGGCTGAAACTACGGGAAGGAAACATCGAAAATGCCCTGATCCACTACCGCCGCCCCGACCGGGAGGGACCGAAAACGTCGGAGGTAGCATTGTACAAAACCAACGATGGGAAGCAATTGAAGGAGCTGTTGATAAATGCGCTTGGATCAAAGGTAGTGGTGGACAAACAACGGCACATCTATTTCATTGACAACGTCAAATTCCACATTGACGAAGTGAAAGGACTGGGTGCTTTTGTGGAAATCGAGGCCATTGACAAAGACGGCTCGATCGGGCTGGAAAAGCTGCATGAACAATGTACCCGTTTCATGAAGGAACTGGGCATCGGGCAGGAAGACCTCGTTGGCGCGGCCTATGCCGATCTGTTGCTCAATAAGCAGCCAGGGCTTCCCTGAGTGCCGCCATCACCGGATTGAAATGTTTTGACAGCTCTTCAATGTAAACACCCACCTCTTCCAGGTTCACATTGTTTCTGGTGCGGTGCTCGATGGCTTTGTTGGCTGCGGTCATTTCTGCATTGCCGACGAAAGCAAGCGTTGACTTCATCTTGTGGCTGACCTGAAACAGCTCGTGCCAGTTCTGGCTGACATAATGCTCCTGCATGCCGGCAAATTCTTCCGGGAGTTCTTCCAGGATCATCTCCAGCATGGTCTTTTCCAGATCGGCATCGCCTTCGGCCATCACTTTGAGGTATTCCAGATTGATTACTTGCGTGGAAGTCATGGTTCATTGCGTTTTTCGAACGTAAACAGAGATTTTTTCAAACAGGGTTTCAGGGTCAAAGGGCTTGATGACAAAGTCATTCATGCCGGCCTGTGAAAATTTGTCGTCTCTTGAAACATGGGCGTGGGCCGTCATGGCCAGTATGGGGGTCTCCGATTTGGGCGGGGGCAGCTTCCGGATGTTCACCGTGGCCTCAAACCCATCCATGACGGGCATTTGCACATCCATCAGCACGATGTCGAAATCTTCTTCGGAAATTTTGTTCAGGGCTTCCCGGCCATTTTCGGCCAGTTGGATTTGCACATTGGGCCACTTTCTCAACAAGGTCTTTTTGGCCACCACCTGGTTCAGTTTGTGGTCTTCCACCAGCAACACCCTGAAAGTGGCATCCTCCGGCAGCAATTCTATTTCAGGTGTTTCAGCCGTTGCCGAAGGTGAATCAGCTGCCGCATCCATTTCAAATTCCAGCTCAAACCAGAAGGTAGAACCCTTGCCGGGTTCGCTGTCAGCGCCAATTTGTCCGCCCTGCTTTTCAACCAGGCTCTTGCAAATGGCCAACCCCAGGCCGGTTCCTTCGTAAATGCGGTCTTTTGTCCTGATCCGGGTAAAGGTGTCAAATACGGCATTGATTTTTTCCTTCGGAATGCCGATTCCGGTATCCCTCACTTCAAAGCGGAGTTTCACTTTGTTGCCGTCCCGGGCCAGTTGTTTCACAAACACATCAACCGCACCCCTGTCGGTGAATTTGACGGCGTTGCCCACCAGGTTGAAGAGCACCTGGTTGAGGCGCAATTGGTCACCAATCAACCTGTTGGCAATGGAGTCATCTCTGTGGATGGTCAGCACGATGTCCTTTTCACTGGCCTTGTAGTACATCACGCTGTGGAGGCCGTCGAGCGTTGCATTCAGGTCGAAGGGTTCGTTGTTAAACTCCATCTTGCCGTTCTGCAGGGAGCTGATCTGCAAAATGTCGTTCACAATGCCCAGCAGAATTCCGGAGGAGTGCCGGATGGATTGCACCATGTCCTTTTGCTCTTCGGGCAAGTCCATTTGCAGCAGGATGTTGCTCATACCCAGAATGGCATTCATGGGCGTTCGCATTTCGTGGCTGACACTGGCCAGGAACTGCTCCTTCATCCTGGCGCTTTGTTCTGCCATTTCCCTGGCTTTGCGCAGTTTCTCCACCTGCCTTCGCTCCGTAACATCGTGCAAAATACAGGTGTAGCCTTTGCCTTCTTCAATACTCAGGAGGCTGGCACTGGCCAGGCATTCCCTGATCTGGCCCAGGCTGTTCTCCACCCTGAGTTCAAAATTTCTGACAGCTCCTTTTTGTCTTAATTCTTCAAAAAAGGCATCCCGTGATACCGATGGTTGAAAGCAATTGTGAAAAGGCACTTCCAGGGCCAGCAACTTTTCTCTGTCCGAATGGAGCAGCTTCTCAGTGGCGGCATTCAAATCAATGAGTTGCCCTTTGAATGTGGCAATGAATATGGCATCGTGGCTTTGGGAGAAGATCTCTTTGTAGCGTTTTTGGTTCCGCAAGATTTCCTGTTGTGCCTGGTGCCGTTCCGATACATCCTGTACCATGCCCAGGTAAACTTCTGCACCGCCATCAGAACGGCCGGCCGTGCACCGGACGAACAGGTGAACCTTCCGGCCATCAGCCAGTGTGAGATCCAGTTCGGTGATACACTCTCCGGCAACGGAAGTGCTTCCGTGAATTTGTTGGAAAAAATCAAGCAAAAAAGGTGCGCTGGTTTGCAGTTCATCCAGCGTCTGTGTATTTCTGAAAGGCAGGTTGAAAATTCTGAAGAACTCCCGTGAGGCGGTCAGCCTTTTGTGTTGAAGGTCGTACTCCCACGAACCGATTTTTGCCAGCACCTGGGTTTCTTCCAGGCGTTTCAGCACGCGGTTGCGCTCAATGGAAAAACGGAGGGTTTTGGACAAGATACCAGCGTCGAAACTGCCTTTTACCAGGTAGTCCTGGGCACCCATCCTGACGGCCGTCAGACCCAGTTCGCGGTCTGAAGTGCCTGTCAGCACTATGACGTTGCTGTTGGGTGCCGCATCCACAACTTTCTCCAGGGTGGGAAGACCACTGCTGTCGGGCAATTTCAAATCCAGCAGGATGGCCAGCAGGTTTTCCTCTTCCCGGGCAATGGCCAGGCCTGCCTCCAGACTTTCCTTGTGGATTACTTCACAGCCCTGAAACTCCGTATCAGCCAGGTAGATCTGAACCAGTGCAGCATCTCCTGGGTTGTCTTCTATCAGCAATACTTTTTGCGTGGTTACCATATCCACTTTTGACGCTTGCGAAATGTCTGTATCCATCACGTTCCAATTAGCATCCTCTGTTGGCCAATTTCCAAAATCCGGGAGGCCACATTCTTCAGAAATGAAACACCGGCTCAACGAGGAGCAGTCCTAAACAAAGGGATCATTCAATTCAGGTGAAAAATGCGGTCAAACAGAATCGGAGGGGGGAGATGTACCTTGTTCAGTTGCGGGGAACAAAAACGAAATTAGCGTCTTCTTTGGACAAAATCAGCAGGCACAGATCGGGATCAGAATTTTTGTAAACGAGTTTGAAATCTTCGACTTTTTCTGTCGCAATGACCTGCCTGGCTACCAGTTCTTCAAGGGTTGACGCGTTAATGTTCCAGGGGGCGTTCAACTTCTCTTTCTCAACGATATTTATGCCAATGTTAATGGGAAGCTCTGACAGGACGAGGATGGGAAAAGACGAAACATCCTGATCTTTGATGACATCTGCCGCTTTGGCCATCATTTTGGCAAATGGTTGTATGCGCTGTTGGAATTGTTTGAAGTATTTCTCGTCTTTCATGAATTTGGTTGAATTGTGCGCTGCAACAGCTGCAAGAATAAACAGCATTTGTATTTCAAACAATGACCTGTACCCCACCCGAAGTATTTTGCGATAAATTCGTCACCATCTTCCACTTTGGGTGGGAAGCTTGAGCGGCGCGTACCACCCACACCACTTCGTTTAGCGCATTGAGCCCTTTTGCAGGATTACCCGATCAGGTTACCTTTGCGGCCTCGACGAGTGTATGGATTCAATTTTACTCTCTGAAGTCAACCAGCGAACACCGTACACTTCAAACCCAGCACCTCCCTGAATGCCTTGATTGATGAGCGATTTCATAAAACACGAGTGTGGCATTGTCTTTATCAGGCTGCTCAAACCCCTTGATTTCTACATCAGGAAATACGGCACCCCCCTGTACGGTCTGAACAAGTTGCACCTCCTCATGGAAAAGCAACGCAACCGAGGACAGGACGGCGCAGGCATTGCCACCATCAAACTTGGCATCGATCCGGGGCAAAAGATCATTGACCGAAAACGGCAAAGCGGCAACCGCTCCATCGAGCGCATCTTCGACAATGTGTACGCCAACTTCAACAAGCTGGACAAAAAACAACTGAGTGACGCCGACTTTCTCAAAAAGAAGGTGCCCTTCATGGGAGAACTCCTGCTGGGGCACCTCCGCTACGGTACACATGGCTCCAACAGCGTAAAAAACGTTCACCCTTTCATCCGTAAAAACAACTGGATTCATCGAACCCTGGTCATGGCCGGCAACTTCAACCTCACCAATGTGGATGAGCTGTTTGAAGAACTGGTTGGCTATGGCCAATACCCCATGGAACGCACCGACACCGTAACGGTGATGGAAAAAATCGGCCACTTCCTCGACGATGAAGTGCAGCGCCTCTACACCTGGTTCAAACCCGACGGTTACAGCAACCAGGAAATCAACGACCTCATCTTCGAAAACCTGGACATCCAGCGCCTGCTCAAAAGAGCCACCAAAAAGTTCGACGGTGGCTACGCAATGGCAGGTCTCATCGGCCATGGCGATGCTTTCGTCATGCGCGACCCCAACGGCATCCGCCCGGCCTTTTACTTCCACGACGACGAAGTGGTGGTAGCCTGTTCGGAGCGCCCGCCCATCCAAACCGCTTTTGACATTCATATTTCCCGCATCAAAGAACTCACCCCCGGCCATGCCCTCGTCGTAAAAAACAACGGAAAGATCAGCGAGGTGGAGTTCACCGAACCAAAACCCCGTCTGGCCTGCTCTTTTGAACGCATCTACTTCAGCCGGGGCAACGATCTCGACATTTATTACGAAAGAAAAAAACTGGGTGAGCAACTCACCGACGCCGTACTCAAAGCCGTGGACAACGACCTCGACAACACGGTCTTTTCTTTTGTCCCCAATACGGCTGAAAGCGCTTTCTTCGGCCTCATCAAAGGCCTCGAGAAAAAACTCAACGAAATAAAGGCTGAAAAAATAAAAGCCCTCGGCGACAATGCCGACCCCAACAAGGTGCAGCAAATCCTGGAAATGACACCCCGGGCTGAAAAACTGGTCCACAAGGACGCCAAACTCCGCACCTTCATCGCCGACGACAGCTCCCGGGGTGAGCTGGTCTCCCACGGTTATGACGTGACCTACGGCCTGGTCAGAAACGAAAAAGACAACCTCGTGCTGCTCGACGACAGCATCGTGAGGGGCACCACGCTCAAAAACAGCATCATCCGAATCGTTGCCCGCCTGCGGCCCAAAAAGATCGTCATCGTCAGCAGCGCGCCGCAAATCCGTTTCCCGGATTGCTACGGCATCGACATGTCAAAAATGAAAGACTTCGTGGCCTTCAGGGCACTGGTGGAATTGCTGAAGGAAAACGGCAAAGAGAAACTGCTCGACGAAGCCTACGAGCGTTGCAAAGCTCAGGAGCATTTACCGAAGGAAGAGATTAAAAACGAGGTGAAGGCTTTGTACGACCACTTCAGCGCCGACGAAATCTCAAAGAAGATAGCTGAGATCGTCACCCCCAAAGGCATCAAACCCAAAGTGGAAGTGATCTACCAAAGCATCGAAGGCCTCCACGCCGCCTGCCCCAACCACCTGGGCGATTGGTATTTCACCGGCAACTTCCCCACCCCCGGCGGCAACAAGGTCGTAAACAAAGCCTTCATCAACTACATGGAAGGACGGGATGAAAGGGCGTATTGACAGGGATGAGGGATGAGGGATGAGGGATGAGGGATGAGGGATGAGCCCCGATGCCGATGCCGAATCCCGAAATTCGTCGGGATTCGGCATCGGCATCGGGGAAGAATCGAGGAACTGATCCCGACATTCGTCGGGAGAGGAACTGAGCCTGTCTGCCGGCAAGGCAGGGAATTGACGGAACCCAAAGAGCCTAAACACCTTCAGGCTTTATATACTCAAAACGAAGTGGTTTGGACGGCGATCCCGATCCCGAAGGCTTTCGGGATTCGGGACCAAACTCCCAACCCCAACTGAAGTTCAAAGCTGAAATTTTCCCAAACTACTCCGACTTGGGTATAGAACCATAGGATTTATCTCAGTTCCGAAAAAGAAGCCTCGAATAACGATAAAATTTCCTACCCTAAACCCGGCGAAGCCGTTTAAACGCCGCCGCAGCCCGTCTGACCAGCCGGACAGGGCGGACTAAACACACCGAAGGTGCTTAAACTTCACCGAAGGTGAATTAAACACCCGCCAGGGTCATGCTTCCTGCGCCGCCTCTTCCATATAAGATTCCATGGGCGGGCAGACGCAAACCAGGTGCCGGTCGCCATAGGCGTTGTCCACCCTTGCTACGAAAGGCCAGAATTTGTACCCTTCGTACAAATAAGGCAAGGGCCATGCGGCTTTTTCACGGCTGTAGCTGCGGTCCCAGTTGTCTGCCGTGAGGAGGGTTGCGGTGTGAGGTGCATGATGGAGAACGCTTTCTTCCGCACTGACCTGCCCATTGGCGATCTCTTCTATTTCCTTTCTGATTTGCAGCATCGCTTCGCAAAAACGGTCCAGTTCGTCTTTGCTTTCACTTTCGGTGGGTTCAATCATGAGCGTGCCGGCCACCGGAAACGAAAGCGTTGGCGCATGAAAACCGTAGTCAATCAGCCTTTTGGCCACATCCTCTGCGGTACACCAGGCCTTGAAGGGCCGGAGGTCAATGATGAGTTCGTGCGCCGCTCTTCCCTTTACACCGGTATACAAAACCTTGTAAGCTTTTTCCAACCGTGACTTGATGTAGTTGGCATTCAGAATGGCGTATTTGGTAGCATCGGTCAGGCCTTTTTTGCCCAGCAAACGGATGTAGGCATAAGAGATCAGCAAGATGCTGGCGCTGCCATAGGGTGCGGCAGAAACGGCCGTAATGGCTTTTTCGCCCCCTGTTCTGACCAGCGGGTGGCCGGGAAGGAAGGGAGCCAGTTTCTCGTTCACGCAGATCGGTCCCATGCCGGGGCCGCCGCCGCCGTGCGGTATGGCGAAGGTCTTGTGCAGGTTCAGGTGGCACACATCTGCACCGATGATGCCCGGGCTGGTCAGACCAACCTGCGCATTCATGTTGGCGCCGTCCATGTACACCAAACCGCCGTTGTCGTGGATGACCTTGCAAAGGTCTTTCACACCCGGCTCAAAAACGCCGTGGGTAGAGGGATAAGTAATCATCAGGCAGGCCAGCGAATCTTTGTACTGCTCAGCCCTGGCCTTCAAGTCATCGGTATCAATGTTTCCATGGTCGTCGCAGGCAACCACCACCACTTTCATCCCCGCCATGGTGGCGCTGGCCGGGTTGGTGCCGTGTGCAGAGGCCGGGATCAAGGCAATGTTCCTGTGGGCTTCATCCCGTGACTCGTGGTAAGCCCTGATGACCATCAAACCAGTGTATTCGCCCTGTGCGCCGGAATTGGGTTGCAGCGAACACGCTGCTAAACCGGTAATCTCGCACAGGTAGCGCTCAAAGTCCTGGAAGATCTCTTTGTAGCCCTGAACCTGGTCTTGAGGAACAAATGGGTGGATATCGCTGAACAAGGACCAGGAAACAGGAATCAACTCGGTGGCGGCATTCAGCTTCATGGTGCAACTGCCGAGAGAGATCATGCTGTGCATCAGCGAGAGGTCACGGTTTTCGAGCCGCTTGATGTAGCGCATCATTTTGGTTTCGGTGTGGTAGTCGTTGAAAACCGGATGTGTCAGGTATTCGCTTTTTCTGATCAGCCCTTCGGGAAAATTGTACCCCTCTACCTCAGAAAAATCAGCTTTGGCATCCACACCTCTGGCCTGGCTGAAAATGCTGATCAGCAGGTCCACATCCTCTTCCAGCACCGTTTCGTCCAGGCTGACCTGCACGGTGTTGTCACTGTAATACAGGTTGACTTCATTGAAAATGGCCAGGTGATGCAGCACGTCTATCACCTTGTCTTCCACCTCGATGCAGAGCGTATCGAAAAACTGGTCGTGCTTTACGTTGTAGCCGAGGGCTTTGAGGTTTTTGTGTAAAATCTGGGTGTAGCCATGTACCCGGTCCGCTATGGCCCGGATGCCTTTGGGCCCGTGCCAGGCGGCGTACATACCTGCCATGATGGCCAGCAGGGCCTGCGCCGTACAGATGTTGCTGGTGGCTTTTTCCCGCCGGATGTGTTGCTCACGGGTTTGCAGCGCCATCCGGTAGGCCGGTTTGCCCTGGGCATCCACAGACACGCCAATGATCCGGCCGGGTATCACACGCTTGAAGTTTTCTTTCGTCGCAAAATAAGCGGCATGGGGTCCACCGTAGCCCATCGGCACCCCAAAGCGCTGGGTATTGCCAACGACACAATCGGCGCCCCACTCACCCGGAGGTGTCAGTACGGCCAGAGAGAGGATATCGGCAGCCACGGTCACATACACCCCGGCTTCGTTTGCCTTTTGCACCAGTGCGGAAAAATCCTCCACCAACCCGTCTTTTCCGGGATATTGGAGCAGCACCCCAAACACTTTTTCATGGTTGAGGTCCCAGCTTTTCCAGTCGCCCACCACCACCTCGATGCCATGCGGCACCGCCCGGGTGTGCAGCACATCAATTGTCTGGTCAAACACGTTTTCATCAACCAGAAAAACATTGGCCGGATCGTCTTTGGCCCGTTTGTTTTTCACCCCGTAACACATGGTCATGGCCTCCGCGGCAGCGGTGGCTTCATCCAACAAGGACGCATTGGCAATGGGCAAGCCCGTCAGGTCACTGACCACGGTCTGAAAATTGAGCAGCGCCTCCAGACGACCCTGTGAGATTTCTGCCTGATAGGGGGTGTATTGGGTGTACCAGCCAGGGTTGTGGAAGATGTTCCGCAAAATGACGGAAGGTGTGATGGTTCCATAATACCCCATTCCGATGTAACTCTTGAACAGCTTGTTCATCACGGCCACCTCTTTCAATTCCCTGAGGTATTCAAACTCCGTTTGCGCATCCGGCAAGCGGAGTTCACCCCGCATCCTGATGGGTTCAGGCACCGTCTCATCAATCAACTGCTCAAGGGAATCGGCACCGATCACTTTCAGCATTTCCGAAAGCTCAGCTTTGTTGGGACCGATATGTCGGTAGGAAAACCGATCGAAGAATTGTGTTCTGCTCATTTTTGTCGGATCAGGTTAGCCACCCTATTCATCCGGATTGTGGAACCGGAACAAATCGGGCTTTGTCCGCTCTTGATCTGCCTGTCGTCGCAAACAAAAGCAAGAGCGGTTTTTTGGTGGATGAATCAATTCAGTCTTTCAAATACCGGATTTGAAAAGCTGCGCAAAAGTAACTCATTTGACCAGGATTCACAGACGACAATCATCACCCCTTTGTCTTGACAATTGCCATACTGCCCGCCCAATCCCCACGGCGCAAATACGTGGTGAGAAATTGCATTACGGGATGTTTAATTTTGCACCAAAAGACCGCGCATGCGCCTGGACGCCTGGCTTACAGAACATGGCTTATTCCCATCCCGCCAAAAAGCACAATTGGCCATCAAAGCAGGTGTCGTTCTGGTAAATGAAAAGCCCATCACCAAACCTTCTTTGCGGATACAGCCCGCTGACACTGTCAAGGTAAGCGGCCAGGCCCTGCCCTATGTGAGCCGGGGTGGCCTCAAACTGGAAAAAGCCATCCGACATTTTCAGCTCGATTTTTCCGGCAAAAGGGTGCTGGATGCCGGAGCTTCAACAGGCGGCTTCACCGATTGCTCTTTGCAGCATGGAGCCAGGATTGTTTATGCCGTTGACATTGGCTACGGGCAGTTGGATCATTCCCTTCGGCAAAATCCAAAAGTGCATTGCCACGAAAAAACAGACATCAGAAATATCTCGCTTGATTTGCTGGAAAAGGAACCTGCCGATATCATTGTTGCCGACCTCTCTTTCATTTCCCTCACCCAGGTGTTACCGGTTTTTCAGCCCTTGCTTTCACCTGCCGGTTTTATGCTGGTCTTGATAAAACCACAATTTGAAATGGCGCAAAGGCTGCGTTTAAAAAAGGGAATCATTAAAGACGAAAAGCTGCGTGAAGCTGCCCTCAGGCGCGTTACGGAAACTGCCGGACAATGCGGCTTCCGGCTGAATGGCGTAATTGAAACCGACGTTGAGGACGAAAAGAAAAAGAACCTCGAATACATGGCCCTGTTTTACCCCGGGCACAAAAAAAGGTGACACCGTGCAGTGCCACCCACAGGATACTTGTAATCCAAAATCAATGATGCAATTCACTCAGGATAATTCCGACGGTGATTTCGCTACGTAGCTTCGCCGTCCTGTTTCCATGAGTTTGCCAGCTTATATCTCCCATCCGGTAGCGCACGTTCACGATGTTTCCGTAGCGTATTCCGGCGTTCCAGTATTTGCTGTCGAAATTGTAATCCTGATCGGTTCTGAACATTTCGCCATGCGCCATGGTGCCATAGGTATAGATCACCAGGTCACCGGTCACCATGGCAAAGCCGGCGCCCATCTGAGGGCCGAAGCCCGTGGCAAAGCCCCTGTTGGGCAAAGAGAATGGCGGCGCATAATCGGCATGAGCCGGAGCGTAGGTTCCGAATTCCATCCCCACGCTGGTGATCATCCGGAACACGGTGTTGCCCCATCTGCCCACCACCGGAATGGCCATCATGGCGAAATCACCGTCCAATACCAGCGGATTGAACTCCCTTTCGCTACTTTTTCCGACCGGATCTGCCAGGGTCGGTGCCCGGTCATTAGACCAGCTCGCCTCCACATGCCAACGCGCCTCGATGGGCAGGCGCAGGATGCCATCCTTGCAATCCATGGCCCTTTTCTGAAACCGCGGCACCGAACCAAGCCGGACCAACCGGGCCTCCCGGCTGTAGGGCAATTCCCAATAGTTCAGGTCCAGCACCTGGGTGCCAAAGGCCAATTCCAGGTCGGGGAACAAATCCGCACTGAACAGCATGTCCATCAGCCCGGTCAAATCGTGTGGGCCAAGTGGATTCGCAGCATCCATACTCATGCCGAATGAATCCTGCAAAATGCCAAATTGCTGATCCGCCATGCCGTCGAATCCGAGGATAACCAGCGACCAGTTTGAGGAGTCAAAGGTCAGGTTGCCTCCGTTCGTGTTCAGTATGTTGCCGAGGGAATCGGAATTGTTGTTGAAGATATTGAACACGTTTTGCGCCTCTCCCAACAATGTGTCTTCGTCAACCTGTGAAAGGCCGAGGCCCGGCAGCTTGTCGGTGAGCAGGTCATAACCGGTACCCAGGTCATCGAGATAGCCCTGGTCGAGTACTCCCCCGGGATTGCTGCCGCCCAGGGCATCCAGCAAATTGCCCCACACCACATTGCCCATGGTGTGGTCAATTTCAAAGCCGGCATTCAACGTATTCTGATTGGAGCTGAAGTTTTGAAGTGTAGATGAATCTGTCTGGGAAAGCAGGCTGGTCAGGAGCCCCCATTGCGCTTTCAGTTGATTTTCTGGTGTGAGGCAGATCAGGGTCACAAACAGGGATAGTAAAAGTCTTTGCATGGCATCGGGTTTAAATGAACTTCTCGAGTTCCTTTGAAAAATGATTGATTGTTCCTAAATTCGGCCCTGGGAAAGAGAACAGGTAACAAATGGGAAAACAGTAGTATTCTAAAACAGCAGAAGGGATTTCCAACACCGATTAGCACTGTATTGATTGTAATTCTAACGGGTATTTTTTTGAGTCGTTTCAAGAATTAAACATTTTCCAAGGCTCATTAAAAATCCGGCGATAAAAATTAAAAATTAAGAACCTGGTTAAAACACCACCTATCAATGGCAACTCCCAGGATGCCCCTCAAATTCACAGTATTAGGGGCTGACCCCCATTCTGGCAACGCATTGTGCAAACGGATACTTTCTGAATTCCCCGATGATTGCATCGGCAATGTATTCAATGATTTTCAGGGTGGACTCCAGGCGATCAGAGAGGCGCCGCCAGACCTGATCCTGCTGCAAACCAAACACCCAAATACTGACATCATAGAGCTGCACAACGCGTTTGTTGGAAAACCACCACCTGTCATGCTCATACTTGATCAAAACACCAAACTAAAAACAATAACCCTTCACCCTTCAATCATTCATACCATGAAATCACCAATCGAAAACAAGGAAATCCGGCAAAGCATTGCGGCCCTGTTGAATGAAAAAAGAAAAGAAATTCCCGGAAAAATAAAAGGCGACGAAACGATCATGCTTTCCACCGGAACCGGCTGGCGGTTGTTGAAGATCAAAGACATCGTCCGCATCAACAGCGAGGGCAATTACATCACCTTTTACACTTCCCGGCAGGAAAAATTCACCGTCATCAAAACCATGAAATACTTTGAAGAAAAGTTGCCGCAGGAATTGTTCTTCAGGGTTCACCAGTCGCACATCATCAACTTCAAACACATCGAAAAAGTAACGATCTGTGATGGGTACTCCATCGTAATGAACGATGGAAGCTCCGTGCCTTTGTCGAAAGAAAGAAAGGAAAGATTCAAGTTGTTCCTTCAACAGAAATGCATTACCTGAGCAGAGGGATTTTGCAAGCCCCAGGCAAGGCAAGTTGGTCAAAACAGCTTGCCTTGCCCTTTTTCATCCACATCAAACTCTATGGTATCACCAGCATGGAGTTTGCTTCCCGCATTGCCGGAGGCAGGGCTTGCTTTTTCAGGCCCGGGATTATTTTTTATTTCTTTTCCTGATGCGTCCTTATTTTCAGAAATATCTTTTACGGACAATAATTTATAGTCGGACAATTTATTGCCGATTGCCTTCCACCCCTTAATATCCATAAACTCAGAAAGATTCACTTCGGCTTCTTTCTTGCCGCCTTTGGTCTTGTAAGAATATTTAACCACAGGTGCCTTCTCCGCAGAGGCAAAGTACAGTTTGGAGTTCCTGTGATCGGTAATGAAGGGAAACTTCTGGTCTGTCGAGGTGGTCTCGATGTAGAATCGCTTCACCATCACCTTGCCCTTGTGGCCATCGTAATAAATAGCACTTACCGGTGCATCTACATCAAACTGCGAAATATACACCAGGTCTTTCACTTCGAAGCGTTTGGCAAGGTCGAAAGTGACTATTTCATAACTTCCATCCTTGTATATAGCCAGAATATAATCTCCGGTGTCAAATTCGCCGAGGTACCGGCCGCGCTCACCGGTGTTCAGCCTGCCGCTCACTTCGTCCATCCAGACCTTCATGGCGCCAATGGTTGACTGGCCGGCCTCTTTGAGCACAATTTTTTTGACCGGATATTTTGTAACGATATTGCCCTTTGAGCTGCGGCCTTTGATGGCAAGGTCTGCGAATCCGTAATCGAAGGTCTTTATACGGGCCGTGCAAGTCGGGCTCAGCATGATTGTCACCAGCTCTGCCTCGCCATTGGGGTTGGCGGAAAAATAAAGCACCCTGGAATTGGGAGCCCCACCGGTCAGGTCGTATTCCTTTTCCCGGGTAATGGCCGTCACGTTAAAGCGCTTGGCATAGCTCCGGCCCGTTTTACTGTCCACATATATCATGTTGTAGGTTGTGCGGTCGTCGCCTTTTTTCCACACGGCCACATGGATAATATTTTTTCCGACAAAAACCTTGTCGGCAATTCTGACGACCTGGAATTTACCGTCTTTTCTGAACACGATAATGTCGTCAATATCAGAGCAGTCGCAAACAAATTCGTCTTTTTTCAAGCCCATGCCAATAAAACCTTCTTTGCGGTTTACGTACAGTTTGGCATTGTTGGCCACTACGGCTGCGGCCTGTATATTTTCGAAGCTGGTAATTACTGTTTTTCGCTGTTTATCTGTGCCATACTTTTCGCGCAGCATCTCGAACCACGCCACTGCATAATCCGTCAGGTTGGCCAGGTGGTGTTCGGTTTCGGCCAATTCCTCCAACAATTGCCGGATTTTTTCATCGGCCTTGAAAGCGTTGTATTTGGAAATGCGTTTGATGCGGATTTCCGTCAACCGGGTCACATCCTCATCCGTCAGTTCGCGGAAAAGCTTCAGGCGCTTGTCCGATTTGGGAGCATTGTCCGACGGTGTTGTGATGTACTTCCTCATTTCCCGGTGGATGGTGGCCATCACTTCTTCCCAGCTCTCGCATTCTTCAATCTCGTGGTAAACCCTGTTTTCGATAAATATCTTCTCGAGGCTGGCAAAAAACCATTTTTCCTTCAGCTCGTTGAGCTTGATCTCCAGTTCCTGGCGCAAGAGGTCTTTGGTGTTTTCGGTGCTGATGCGGAGGATTTCTTCCACCGTCAGGAAGTGGGGCTTGTTTTCGATGATCACGCAAGCGTTGGGTGAAATGGAAGTTTCACATGCCGTGAAAGCGTACAAGGCATCAATGGCCAGGTCGGGTGAAACGCCGGCTGCCAGCTCAATGGCAACTTCCACTTCTGCAGCGGTGTTGTCGTCTATCTTTTTGATTTTTATCTTGCCCTTTTCCGCCGCTTTGGTGATGCTGTCAATTAGCGAGTCGGTGGTGACGCCATAAGGCAGGTCTTTGATCACCAGCTTGTTTTTGTCCAGTTTCTCGATGCGGGCCCGGGATTTGATCCTGCCTCCTCTTTTTCCACCGTTGTACTCGCTTACATCCACCATGCCGCCCGTTGGAAAATCGGGGTAGATCTTCACCCGCTTGCCTCGCAGAATGTCAATGGATGCCTTGCACAGCTCGTTGAAGTTGTGCGGGAGAATTTTTGTGGAAAGACCCACTGCTATTCCATCGGCCCCCTGGGCCAATAAGAGGGGGAATTTCATGGGCAGGGTGATGGGCTCTTTTTTCCGGCCGTCGTAACTGAGCTGCCAGTTGGTGGTTTGCGGATTGAAAGCCACCTCAAGGGCAAACTTCGACAGCCTGGCCTCGATGTACCGGGGAGCGGCAGCACTGTCGCCGGTGCGGTAATCACCCCAGTTTCCCTGGGTATCGATCAGCAGGTCTTTCTGGCCGAGGTTGACCAGGGCATCGCCGATGGCGGCATCGCCATGGGGGTGGTACTGCATCGTCTGGCCGATGATGTTGGCCACCTTGTGGTAGCGGCCGTCGTTCATCTCGTACATGGCATGCAGGATCCTCCTCTGCACCGGTTTCAGGCCATCCTCCACTGCCGGAACGGCCCGTTCCAGAATGACATAGGATGCGTAGTCGAGGAAATAATTCTGGTACATGCCAGAGATACTGAGCACATGCCCTTCGCTGTGTTCGCTGCCATTGCCGTTGTTGCTCAAAGGTTCCGGAACAAACGGCTTTTTGGATTTTGCCATGGATGCGTGAATTTCTGTTGTTTCGTAGTGCGAGTTCTGTCTGGTGGCCTGTGGTTGGCTTTTCATGCTCGCAATTCGCCCGCAAACTTCTCATTTGAAGCCCATACTTCCGTTGCGAAGCGAAGAGAAAAGCACCGGCAAATCTAAGAATAACCTTCCCGAAAAAGAAACAATTTGTTTTTGAAAAGCAATTTTAAACTTATTTGTTTTTATCTCCTTCGGCAAATAAAATCATCGGCAATTGAGAGACATTTGTAATTCCTTCCGGCATCGATTGACACGTTTTTGAATTGCTTGTTGTAATTTTCGCCTCTGCTGCAAATTCATCTCACTCCGGAAAGCAGCAAATACAGCCACTCTTACGTTCAACTAACACTGAATTGGCAGAGGGGCTGAATTCCCAAACCAACTATTCAGCACTGCATGGATATCGCGATACCTTTTAATTACGAAGAAAGCGACCTGATCACCGCATGCATCCGAAAGGAACGCTGGGCACAAAAGGTCCTTTACGAAGAACACTATCCCAAAATGATGGGTGTGTGCTTGCGGTATGCCAGTAACCAGGATGAAGCCCTGGACATCCTGCACGAAGGGTTCATCAAGGTCTTCAAGAACATGCACCGCTACGAGCCCGGCACGTCACTTTCCTCGTGGATTCGCCGCATCATGGTGAACACCGCAATTGACTACTACCGCAAAATGGTGCGCAGAAGAACCGAGGACATTGACACGGCCTACCACGTTGGCGCCGACGATGCCGATGCCCTCAGCCAAATGACCGAACAAGAGATCCTACAGGCCATCCAGGAACTGACCCCGGCATACCGGGCGGTTTTCAACCTGTATGTGATTGAAGGTTACAGCCACAAAGAAATTGCAGACCTGCTGGATATCACCGAAAGCACCTCGAGGTCAAACCTTGTTAAAGCCCGTGTGAAACTGCAGGAAGCACTGATTGCGAGGAACAAAATTTATGAAAGCGAATAGTCGAATGGATGAATGGATGCGGTCCAGGATGCAAAACCTGGAGGTGGAGTACGACCCGGCAACCTGGGAAATGCTGGAACTGCGTATGGATGCAGCCATACCCTCATTCGACGAAGCCATTGCCGATAAGCTGGGCCGCATTGAAGTGAACGCCCCTGCCGCCGGCTGGGAAGCCATGGAAAAACGGCTCGACATCGAGGACGCCGCTGAAACCATCGAAAACGAAGTGGCTGTTGACTCGGTGCTTTATGGCAAATTGCACAACTACTCCGTGCCCCTCCGTGAAAGCCACTGGAAGCGCATGGCCCGCCGCCTTGAAAGTGAATTCATTCTCAGGAAGCGGATACTTCAGCAAAAAACTTCCGAACTCATACTGATGGCCCTGCTGCTGCTGGCGCTCATCCGCCTGGAGCCGCTGCTGCTGCAAAACACTCCTCAACCCGTTGCAGGAAAAAGCCTTGAGGCAATAGAACGTGCCAATACCCTGCCCACGGCCACCCCCCAAACACCCACAGACGAAAATGGAGCGGGTACTGTGCCTCCGGTGAACAATTCCTGGGCCGCTTCCGATAACACAAAAGAAGCAGGTGCCCGGTCCGCAACCGTTTCCGCAACAACCACATCCGGCAAGCTCAGCAACCCGGGCCTGTTGCCCGCCAGGGCGATGGACCAACTGGCATTTGGCAGTTCTTCCACAGACCTGGCCGTCAATACGGCCGGGCCGCTCGTTGAAACGGACTTCGACCTTCTTTCCAATGATTTTGAAAACGTAGAGTCGCAAACCATCTCCGCCCTCATTTTACCGAAGGCAAAAAAACTACCGGCACCGATGGAGGTGAGGTTCAGCCTGCTCAGCACCGTGGATTACAACATTGTAGCCACCCCCGCCGACCGGTTTGAATTCCAGGGCACCCAGATCAAAACCGATGAAGACACCACTGCTGCCAGCGGCTATGGCGGCGGCATTCTGGTGGACTTCAAACGCAACCGCTGGGCTTTTCAAACGGGTGGTATTTACACCTTCAAACGCTACATCCCCAATACGCCCGTGCTGCTGTTTCAAACCGTGGACTATTATGTGAAAGAGGATTTCCACGGCATCCAGCAAGATATTTTGCAGATTCCGCTGACGCTTAATTACTATTTCAAAAACACCGGCAACTGGCGCATGTACGGTGGATTGGGCATTGCCGGTCATTTTATCACTTCCTCCGTTTACGAATTCCGATACACCTACACGCCTACCTTCAACCTGGCGGCTCCCAACCCTCCTTCGGAAGGGGAAACACCCTCCCTCAAAGAGGAAAAGGACTTTCCTGAAGGCCTGCTTGACGGTGGCCGACTGAGCGATAACTTTTACCTCACCGCCAACCTCGGCCTCGGTATCGAACGATACCTCTCCGGCCGCACCAGCATCTTCCTTCAGCCCAACTACCAACACTACCTCCTGGAAAAGGGCATCGGCACCAACAAGGATAAACTCTATACCTTCTCTCTGTTCCTAGGCGCCCGGGTGGGGCTGAAGTGATTTTTTTTTGAGGAACTGATCCCGACTTTCGTCGGGAGAGGAATTGAGGAACTGAGGAATGAGTGCACTGCAAAAACCCCAAATTCATTAATTCCGACAGAAATTTGAATGCTCACATAC
>JALWSS010000071.1 GCA_026993525.1 Saprospiraceae bacterium | reverse complement strand
ACCGACAACTGACAACTGACAACCGACAACCGACAACCGATCCCGAGGCAAGCTCGGGAACAACCGACAACCGACAACCGTGCAAACTTCCACAAACGGCATACCCCAGGACGCATTCCTCTTCGACGAAAAACCCTTCGACCTTAGGAAGTTTTTTCACAAATACATCCTTGGGTGGTGGTGGCTGTATATTTTGGGAATAATCCTGGCGCTGGGTATTGCGAAGATATACCTGCGCTATGCGGATTATTTTTACGAAGTGAAGGCAACACTGCTGATAAAAGACTCCGGCAACAGTGGCAAGCTGACCGAAGAGAATATCGTGTTGAAGGAGCTGGGCATTGCCAATAATTCCCGCAACATCGAGAACGAGCGCTACATCCTGAAATCCGTCAGCCTCATGGAAAAGGTGGTGGAACGGCTGGGACTTACCGCCACCGTGCGGGGAGAAGGGCGCATCCGCAACAGCGAACTCTACGGCGACCAGTGTCCCATCATCGTGGACACCTTTGTGCCGGCAGGAGACAAGAGCTACCGCACTTTCCGGTTGGAACTGCTCGATACCCAGTTTGCCCGGCTAATTATTTCCGAAACCCGTGACACCGCCATCCGCTTTGGCGAAGACTTCGTACTGGAAGGCAGCCTCTACCGACTCCGTTACCGGCAGGTGAGTGAAAAAGCCGATCCGAAAAGGTACATCCTGCAGTTCCGGCCGGTGGAGAAAGTGGCCGAACAATACGCCGGCAAGCTGAAGGTGAACACCGTGGGCGATTCCTGGAGTTCCTCGGTACTGGAATTGGTGCTGCGCGACGAGGTGCCACAGAAAGCCGCCGATGTAGTGAACACCCTCATCAGGGTTTACGACGAAGTGACCGTGGAGGACAAAAACCAGGTGGGCCGCAACACCCTTCGCTTCATTGACGACAGGCTCAGCATCATCACCGGTGAGCTGAGCAAGGTGGAACGCAATGTGGAGGAATACAAAAAGGCCCGGGAAATACCCACTGAAGCCAGCGCCGATGTCAGCTTCATCCTGCAGGAAGTCAACCGCCTGGACGAGGCCCGCACCCAGGTGGAGATTCAGCAAAGCCTCCTCGAAGCCCTGCGTGATTACATCGAAGCACCGCAACACCGCTACAGCCTGGTGCCCGCCGCCCTGAGCGAGACCGGTGCCGCCGTCAACGAGGCCATCCAACAGTACAACGAGCTGTTGCTCCAGCGCAGCCGCCTCATGGAAACCGCCGGCCCCGACAACCCCGCCGTGGCCCGCATGGACCGGCAAGTGCAGGCCCTCCGGGAAAACCTCCTGACCACCCTCAGCCAGGTGGACAACGAGCTGAAGGTCCAGCTTGCCAGCCTGCAGAAAAAGAACAAGGAACTGCTGGCACGCATCAGCACCGTACCCACCAAAGAGCGGGAACTCCTCGAACGCAAACGCCAGCAGTTCATCAAGGAAAACCTCTACCTCTACCTCCTCGAAAAACGGGAACAAACCCTGCTCTCCCTGGCCGTCACCGTGGCCAACAGCCGCATCATAGACGCCGCCCGGCCAAACCGCCAGCCCGTGTCGCCAAAACCGCAACTCATTTACGCCCTCAGCCTGCTGCTGGGGCTGGCCCTGCCCGCCGGCTTCGTCTTCATCCGTGACCTGCTCGACGACCTCATCTACGCCGAAGAGGACATCAAGAACATTACCGCCATGCCAATTCTGGGAGCCGTGGCGCACAGCCGAAGCGAAGAGAGCATCGTCGTAAAACCCCGTAGCCGAAGCGCCATCGCCGAGATGTTCCGGCTGCTGCGCACCAACCTGCAGTTTTACACCGCCGGCGCCCAACCGCCCGTCACCCTCATCACCTCCAGCAGCGGCGGCGAAGGAAAAACCTTCATCACCGCCAACCTCGGCATGGCCATGGCCGTCTCCGGCAAAAAGACCGTACTCCTCGGCCTCGACCTCCGCAAGCCCCGCCTCAGCCGCTACCTCACCGGCCAGGGCGAGCCACCCCTCGGCATGTCGAACTACCTCATCGGCAAGGCCGGACTTGACGACATCCTCCAAAAAGCCCCGCAACACGAAAACCTCTGGTACATCGGCAGCGGCCCCGTACCCCCCAACCCCGCAGAACTTATCATGGGGCCCCGCCTCGAAGAACTCCTCAAGGAACTCAAAGCCCGCTTCGACTACATCCTCATCGACACCCCGCCCGCAGGCCTCGTCACCGACGCCTTCCTGCTGGCAACCCACGCCACCAACTCCATCGTCGTCGTCCGCTTCGCCGAAACCCGCAAACCCATGATCCAGTTCATCGAAGACACCTTCCAGCAACAAAAACTCCCCCACCCCTCCATCGTCGTCAATGACATCGGAAGGAAAACGGGGTATGGATACGGGTACGGATATGGGTACGGATATGGATATGGGTATGGGTACGGGTATGGGTATGGGTATTATGAGGAGGAGAAGGAAGCGTGACACGTGACGGGTGACACGTGACACGTGACACGTAGCGGGTGACACGTGACTCGTGACACGTGACTCGTGACACGTAACGGGTGACACGTGACTCGTGACACGTAACAGGTGACACGTGACTCGTGAAACGTAGCGGGTGACACGTAACGGGTGACACGTGACTCGTGACTCGTAACGGGTGACACGTGACTCGTGACGGGTGGTACGAATTACCTGTCACGCGTCACCTGTCACGTGTTACGAATTACCTGTCACGCGTTACGAAAAAACAAAATGAATGCAAAGCCATCGTGATCTGGATGTATGGAAAATGGCAATGAACCTGGTCAGTGAAGTTTACCGGCTGACAAAAGAATATCCCAAAGAAGAGTTGTTCTCACTGACCAGCCAGATTCGCCGGAGTGCCATCTCAATTCCCAGCAACATAGCCGAAGGTGCTGCCCGGAGTGGCCGAAAAGAATTCATACAGTTTTTGTACATAGCCCTCGGCTCTTGTGCGGAACTGGAAACCCAACTGCTGATTGCCAGGAATTTAGGCTATCCTGGTGATGAAGAACTCTTCAACCATCTACTCAGAATTCGTTTCATGCTTCTCGGTCTTATTAAAAATTTGAAGAAAACGTGATGGACGTGATGAACGTGACGAACGTAATGAACGTAACGAACGTGACGGGCGTAACGAGCGTAACGAGCGTGATGAACGTAACGAACGTGACGAACGTAATGAACGTAACGAACGTGACGGGCGTAACGAGCGTGATGAACGTGATGAACGTAATGAACGTGACGGGCGTAACGAGCGTGATGAACGTGATGAACGTAACGGGCGTGATGAACGTGACAGTCGTGACAAGCATTATGGGGTTGTTTGTTTCTTTATAGAATTGTTAAAGGGTGAGAAGTCATAAAGATCTCGATGTTTGGAAATTGGCTATGGAGCTTGTTACCTCAATTTATACGCTAACCAAGGATTATCCAAAAGAAGAGTTGTATGGTTTGACTACTCAGATAAGAAGGTCTGCTGTTTCTATTCCTTCAAATATAGCAGAAGGAGCAGCGAGGCGAGGTGCGAAAGAGTTTACGCATTTTTTATACGTCGCACTTGGTTCTTGTGCTGAATTGGACACCCAGTTGTCTATAGCCAAAAACTTAGGCTATCCCAGCGAAGATGAATACATCAATCAATTGGTCCGGATTCGATTTATGCTTCTCGGTCTGATCAAAAATTTGAATAAGTCGTGAGGAACATAATTCGTCTGACAGACTACACGAACTTGACACGTTCGTTACGTTCATCACGTTCGTCACGTTTGTCACGTTCACAACAATACACGATAAGAAAAAACTATAAGAGCAAAACTCAATCTTGGCAACAAATATTAAACTATACCTAATGACCCAAAAAGGCCTGTCCGTGCTGCAAGCACTGATAGATGCGGGTTTATCTTCAGGTATTGCACAGGTCATTATAGGGCGAGATGCCAAAGTGCAAAAGGATTATGCAGAGGAAATAAAGGCTTTATGTGAATACAAAGAATTGCCTTATGCCTTTCGGCAAATGAAATCCGAGCCAATCGCCGGCTCTTATGCCTTGGCGGTATCCTGGCGTTGGATGTTGCCCCTTGACTTGCATACGCTCATCGTTTTTCACGACTCCTTGCTTCCCCGCTACAGAGGGTTTGCGCCATTGGTTTCTCAGCTCATAGAAGGGGAAAGCGAATTGGGCGTAACGGCCTTATTCGCCTCAAAGGAGTACGATCGGGGCGATATCATTGCTTCTGAGCGGGTGAAAATCAGCTATCCCATTCGAATACAAGAGGCCATAGAGGCCATTGTCCCTTTGTACGGAAAACTGGCTGTGCAAATAGTTCGTGCGATAGCTGCCGGTAAGCGCCTCCAAGCCAAGCCGCAAGACGAAGCCCTGGCTACTTACAGCCTCTGGAGAGACGACCAAGACTATTACATAAATTGGACCTGGCCTGCCGATAAAATTGAGCGCTTCGTGGATGCCACCGGCTACCCCTACCTCGGCGCCCGTACAACTCTGGATAGCAAAGAAATCATCCTCGAAAAAGTGAAAGCGCTGCCGGATGTCTCCATCCACAACCGTACCGCCGGAAAAGTTATTTTTGTGCAAAAAGGTCAGCCTGTTGTCGTCTGTGGGGAAGGCCTGCTTCGTATAGAAAAAGCGAGGCAAGTTTTTGGGTGTGAGGCTATCCTTCCATTGAAAGGATTTAGGAAGCGCTTTGGGAGAGTATTTGGAATCAGGTGAATTATTTAAAACGTGTATCTGCTTTAAAAGGAATAGGTCTTTTTAAGTCTATTTCTAGTGGTTATTTAATCTTTTTACTATCAAATTTTATCGCTCTTTTTTTAACTCCGTTTTTACTAAAGTATCTGACTAAAGAGCAATATGGATTTTATATACTTTGTGTAGAAGTCGCTGCGTGGGGAAGTGTTTTATCACTTGGCACCCCAAAAGTGTTAGGGCCATTAGTAACAATGGGTTTATCAAAGGGAAATACTAATAGGATTCAGTATCTTTTTAATGCATCTTTTTGGTTTCAGCTTTGTATTTCTTTGATGGCTATCCCTGTTTTTTTTATGTTGCTTGATCGAAATACCCCCGAGTTTTCAGGTGAATCGTCAGGACGTTTTTTCTTTATAACGGTGATTGCTTTGACTGCATCCCTAAAATTGCTTTCTCAGCAATTTGATGAAATGATTAAAGCTACAAAAAAAATATTCATTTCAAATCGAATAAAATTGATTTTGTTGATTTTAAATACTACTCTAACTGTTTTTTCTGTTTTATTTTTTGGGATCAATGGCTTGTTTTTTTCAATGCTGCTTGGAGGTGTAGTCGGAGTATTGCTTCAGTATTTCAAAATGCAGGTGCTATATCCAAGTATTAGTGTGTCGCTCCATTCTTTTCGCCTCCCGTATTTTAAGGCAATCTTTGCTAAAGGGGTTTTGTTTACTGTAGCAGGTTTGTCTGGAGTTGCTATTTTGAAAATTGATCACTTCGTTCTTAGTAAATTTTGGGGGTTGGAGATGGTCGCTTCTCTGTATATCTCTTTGAAATTATTAGTGTTGAGTGAGAAGTTGATTGAATTGTTTTTTAATAACTTTAGGCCTTATGTCGCATCTTGGTTTGTTTCTGTGGAGACTGATCGCATTGTCGAGTATTACAACATATGGAATGTTTTTATGGTGATCTTTTCTACAATCGTAATGTCTTTTGTAGTGCTTATTGACAGGTATTTTGTCACATTATGGGTTGGTGATGAATTTTATATCGGAAACAGTATTGTTTTTTCTTACATGCTGTTTTATTTGACTCGCCTTTCTATGCTTCCCTCCAGGATATTGCTGACTTCTACGTTGAGTAAAATCGGGGCTTTGACAGTAGGGCGACTTGTTCATGCTATACTTAGAGTGGCTATATTGATTTTTGCCGTTGATTTTTTTGGTCTCCATTTATTGCCGCTGTCTAATTTCCTTTTATTGTTTTTTACCGGCTTGCTTCTTCAGCTCGTTTTGGTAAAGCGTCGTTTTATGAGCTCCCGTGATTGGCCATGGGAGATGGCAGTGTCTTTATTGTTGCCACTATCTTTGCTACTTGGGTTTGTTAAAGTGGATAGCTTGCCTTTTTTTCTGTTTGGAGTTGTTGTTGTTGCGTTACTTTTCTTATTGACTTTGTTTTATGCTTATCGGGGAAAGTTAATACGTCTGGTTCAGGTCCTCTATAAAAGTTGAGTTCTCAATACTGATTAACTGCTTTTATAAAGTGCACTTTGCTTATGAAGAGTCTTGTTTATGCAATAGTTCCTGCAAGGAGTGGTTCTAAAGGTCTTCCTAATAAAAATATATGGGAAATTAGAGGTGTCCCTTTATTGGGATATGCTATTAAGTTTGCGTTGAAATTGGACATTGATAAAGTCATTTGCAGCACAGATTCAGTTGAATATGCCGAACTTGCTAAGTCCTGTGGCGCTTGTGTTCCCTTTTTGCGCTCTCCTGCGGCGTCCGGAGATGAAGCGATGGAAGAACATATTTTAGAAGACTTATACGAAAAATTTTGTGAAGTTAACATGCCTATTCCTGATATAATTGTCTGGCTTCGCCCGACTTTTGTTTTTCGAGATTTTGTAGCAGTGAAGGAGGGGCTTGAATTTTTAAAATTGAATAGCAATTATACTTCAGTCAGGTTAATAACTGAGGCTGAATCCAGGTTGTATCGCTTAAAGAATGAGGAGTTGTTTCCGGTTTTTGAAGAGATGAAGGGCGTTTCAATGGTGAGGCGACAAGACATTTCTCCTCTTTATCGGGTTTATAATACTGACATTTTTCGATTTAACAGGGCTACTATTGGTCCAAATTTTTTGGGCGACAAAGTGAAGGGGATTCCTGTTCATAAAATATGTGGTTTAGATATTGATGATGAACTGGATTTTCGAATTGTGGAAGCTTTAATACTTAGTGGAAATGAAATTGCTAAACACTATTTGCTCTGACATTACTTCTATCCTGAAAGGGGCTCTGCCTTCTGTTCTTGCACTCAGACGACAGCGCCAGAAGAAAAGTGACGGGAGCTATGTTACGAAAGGTGATTTGTTATTACAGGAATTGATATTCTCTTATATAGAGGATTTAAATGAAAGTATTTTCTTAATTTCAGAAGAAAAAGATAATTCTTTGTTTTCTTTTTCTAAGTTTGAGTATGCTGTGGTTTTAGACCCTATTGATGGTACTGAAAATTTCACCTCAGGCCTTAGAGAATGGGGAGTGGGAGTTTCTGTTTATTACCAAGGGCGTCATGTAGAGTCTTTGCTGGCTTTGCCTGAGCTTGATATCTATTTAAGAAGTGGCGATACTATAGAGTATTTCTCCTCTCGGATTACAGGTTTGTCCAGCTCCATTACGCCAATATTGCTGGAAAAGTTAAAGCCGGGAGAAGAGTATCGAATTTTCGGGTGTTCGATGTACAATATGTACAATGTAATATGCGGTTCGTATGCTGAATTCTGTAATCCCGTTGGAGCAAATGTATGGGATATTCTGCCTGGTTTAAATTTGGCACTGGAGCACAACTGTACTGTCCTTGTTAACAACTGTAATTATGATGGAGCGTTTTTATACCCAACTCAAAAGTACTCTTTCCAAATCTTCCGTTAGGAAAGTATATATAATTGGGAAAGGGCCAAGTGTATATGAAGTTGATACCTCTCAATTGCTTTCAAGAGATAGTGTTGTTATTAATTTAAACGATTCTGAAAAAATATTGCCAGGTGATTTTGCAATACTACATAGAGCATGGGCTTATCAAAGTGTGAGAGAGTGTGGATTTAAAGCTGCATGCTATATAAGTGACATTCCCATCACTTCTGCTACATATATACCTGCTAAATATTACCCAAGCACATATGATTCTTTTGAGAATGTAGTGAATTTGTTGCTGAAGGAGGAGCTTTTCGTTAGTGACTTTTTGTTCTTATCAGCACTAAAGCTCTCCATGATTATAAGTAATCTCTTTAAGACTGCAATTAAAGTTTACTTTTTGGGATTTGATTTTGTTGAGCTTCCTCAAAGTAAAAATTCAGAAGTGTCTTCTGTGTCAATAGAGTTGGAATCTACAGAACATTCCCTGTTGCTTGATGATTTAAAGTTTAAGAATTCTTTTTTGAAACGTCAGGAAGCTTATTTTCTTTATTTAAAAAAAATGATAAAAGATATAGCGCCGGGTATAGAAATGATTCATGTCGGAATGAAAAGTTATAGCACGTGTACACCTCAAGACTTTAATACTTCCGGAGATTCTGTTTCCTATTTAGATGTTCCTTCAAATTTTAACACTAAACAGTACTCTAATCTTTGCGAGAAGGTGGAAAGTGGGCATGTAGCAGTTGTTGCAGAGTTTACCAATAATCATATTGGAGATAAGAACCGATTACGAGAAATGATTAAATTAGCTGTAGCTGCGGGTGCAGATTTGATCAAAGTTCAGAAAAGAGATGTTGAAACTTTTTATACTCAGAGGGAGCTCCGGCAGCCATATGCGTCTCCATTTGGGAAAACTTTAGGAGATTACCGCCGAGGGGTCGAAATGGATGAGGAAATGTTTGAGCTACTAATCATTGAATGTTTTAAATATAAAATTCCATGGTTTGTTTCAGTCTTGGACTACCCTTCTTTTGAGTTTATCCGCCAATTTGATGTGCCATTGATTAAAATTCCATCAACAATTAGTGAGCACAGAAATTTTATCAAAAATTTTTCTTCTTCTTATGCTAATGATGTAGTTGTTTCTACAGGCTTTACTAATGCCAATTATGAGAAATTTATCTTAGACACCTTTGCTTCTGAGTATCGTAGGTTATGGCTTTTACAGTGCGCCTCAAGTTATCCCGCACCATTGGAAGCATGTCAAATCGCTGTAGTGAGGCATTATGCAAAAATGCAAGCTACACTGAATCTAAGTTTATATCCGGGGTATAGCAGTCATGACGTTGGAAGTATTGTAAGTATGATGGCTGTGGCAGCAGGAGCAAAAATGATTGAAAAACATGTTAAGTTGGGGGATTTAGATTGGGTTCATTTTGACGGAGTTGCAGTAGATTTGCGGCAGGGCGAATTTCAAAAATTTATATCTGATATTAGGAAGGCAGAAATTATATGCGGAGATGAAATTAAAACAATTCATAGTGTTGAGCACCATAAATATAAGCCAAATGATATGCACAATTAATCCATGCCCTAAGCCTTTTTAATTGCGGATATGATGCACTCTGCTTTGACATTCATGGAAGCATGAGTTTTGGTTTTGAAGAAAATATGACTAATATCTGTTGTCTGTGTGGGCATGAAAAAAAATAAACGTAATCTTGGAATTCTCTTAGAATTTGGATTTCATGAAGTGAAAAAATATATCCAAAGTGGTTTTGCGGAGAAGTTAGGTAGGCATTTTAACATTTATTGGATTTGCCTTGATAAAGGTAATCGAGACTTTCATGCGTACTTTGAAAATGTTGGAGAGGGAATAGTGTATATTAAAAAGGAAGAGTTGTTTTTTCCATTTAAAATTGAACTTTTAAATAAAACTGTCAGGAAGTGGTGGATGGTGAAAAGGGACTATGGCGCTTTCCATAATTCAAGACTTATACGTAATCATAGATGGAAAACCTTGCTGCTTGGAAATAGAATTGTTAAGTGGATATTTGAAAGGTTAACTCTTATGTTGCTTCCTCAGCATTATTTTAATAATTATATCTTTCATGAATTGAAAAGAAGAAATATTACAGATTTGCTTTTTACGTCTTATTTTTCCCCTTTTTCTAAAAATCTATTTTTTTCTGCTCTACATCTAAAGGTAAATCTTTGGTATCTGGCAAACAGTTGGAAGGATTTGTATGTGAATAGTTTTTTTCCGTTTAAAAATGTGACAGGAGTCTTTGTGTGGTCTGAAAAAATGAAGCAGGATTACATTCGCTTCAATCTTTTTTTGCGAGAAGATTCTATTTTTGTAACGGGGAATCCTACTTTTGATGTCCTGCATAATTTTACCCCCGTTAGGCCTTATGCTTATTACGCAAAAAAGTACTCTATCTCTGCCGATGTAAAAATAATTTATTATACAATGATGCCTCCTGCTTTGGCTGATAGCGAAATTTTGGTAGTCTTTGCTATAGCTGATTTATTGCTACGTGAGTTCCCTAATGAAAATTATATCATTTTGTTGAGAAGGAATCCGATGCATAGTGAGTCTGATTTTAAGAATATGGTTTTTCCGGAAAACGTCAGACTTACAGATCATTATTGTACTTTTGACGCTAAGCAAGATATGTTGATTCAGTCTCGGGAGGGTGAGCAAGAATGGTTGGATTTGCTTTATTATTCATCATTTAATATGAGTGTCCCATCTACGGTAACCCTTGAATTTTTGTTCATGAGGAAGCCTGTTATCAATATTGGTTTTTGCCCTGACGGAAAACGAAATAAAAAACTTTTTCAATTCTTTCAAGCAGGATATTATAGAGAACTGTTTGTGTCAAACTTGCCGGTTTATAAAGCGGAAACTATTGAAGAATTGAAAACTATTCTTGTAGAGCTTAGTTGCAATAAACATAGGGGTGAAAGTTATTTAGGGAGTTCCTGCCTTGCCCTTGGATGTGCCTCTGATAGTATAAGTGAAGTTATGATAAGCCGTGGTGTAATAAACTCTTGAAATTAAATAGTGCAGAAATCATAGAATGCGAATTCTGTTTGTCTGTAATGAATACCCGCCCGCTCCACATGGGGGAATAGGTGTTTTTGTTAAATCGCTGGCAGAAGCCTTAATAGAAAAAGGACATGATGCTGTGGTCGTTGGTTATGACCCTTTCGTACAAGCGCGAATAGAGCAGAATATACATGGAGTTGTGGTGATTCGCCTTCCGAAAAAACAATTTAGAACGATAAGAATCGGTCGGTATGGGGTTTCTATGGATATTCCATGGTCTCGCTATAAATTGTCTATGGAGGTAGAAAAGAGCATCAAGAGATTTAAGCCGGATATTGTTGAGAGTTTTGATTGGAGTGGTCCTCTCTGGAAAAAGCCATCTGCCCCATTGCTGGTGAGGATGCATGGAGCCAATACTGCACATCAGGTGTATGAGAATAAGAAGGTAAGTAAACTGTTGTATTATTTTGAACGGAAAAATTTGCAATTTGCAGACATGTTATGTGCAGTTTCTATGCATATTGGAGAATTAACGCTTTCTTCGCTGAATCTTGAGAAGAAGTCTTTTAAATGTATTTACAATTTCATAGATACAGAGGTATTTAAGCCTGGTATTTCGACAGTTCGAGATGCGCGAAAACTTTTATATGTTGGTCGAATTCACCCGAGAAAAGGATTATATGAGCTATTCCTTTTACTCCGTTTTCTGTTTGAACTGGATACCCTTCTTTACATAGAATTGGCAGGGCCTTATAGTGAAAATTATAAAAATAAATTGCTGAAATTACTTCCCAAAGATTGCCGAAAACGAGTCTTCTTTTTAGGAAAAATACCTCACCAAGAGCTACCTGGGTTGTATTCCAGTGCCTCTTTATTTATCATGCCATCGCGTGCAGAGGCTTTTGGTCTCACAGCTATCGAAGCAATGGCATGCGGCACTCCGGTTTTTATGACAAACCGGGCCAGTGCTCCGGAAATTATTGAAGATGGTGTTGACGGTTTTTTATTTGATATAAATGAACCGGAGATGTCGGCACAAAGAATTATAGAGGTTTTAGATGACCCCCAAAAGCTAAGTGCTATATCATCACGAGCCTTGTCTAAAGTACAGAAGAAATTTTCGAAACAGGTAGTTGTTTCTGAAAATTTGCTTGCGTATAATGCTGTTCTTCATGCTGACTTTTGACGTAGTTATAACGACTTATAACAGGCCCGATGAAGTCCATAGATTAACGGCTCAGATACTTGAGTGCGAGTCTAAACCGGGATGGATTATTGTGGTTGATTCTTCTGACATACAAAATGAAGAACTTGCTAACAATCCTTCTGTCCTTTATATTCGTTCATCTCATAAAAACCAACCTTATCAACGCTTGCTTGGTGCTATGGCCTCCAAAGCAGATGTTGTGGTTTTTTTAGATGATGATTTAGTGATTACAAATAGCAATATTTTTACGTTACTGATGGCTCCCTTACAGGATAGAGAGATCGTTGGTTCATCAGTCGCTTTTCAATATATTCAGAGTAGTCACTATAATAGTAGCTATCACCAAAATAGTCTAATGATTAAACTTATTTTATCGATAACGGGAGTTCCAAGCCCCTCCCAAGGGACTGTTTCAAGGTTAGGCGTAGTCGGTTTAAAACCTTTGCAGTCGGGTTGTGTCCAGACTTTTCATGGCGCTGTAATGGCCTTCAGGAAGGAAGTGTTTTTAAGTAATCTCCCTATTTCCTTATTTGCTTTATATGAAGTAAAATTAGGAAAGGGGGAAGATAAAATTATAAGCATGATAAACAGCAAATCCGGACGATTATTTTTCAATCCGGAGGTCTGTCTTTTACATCCGGAAAATGATAGTAGTTATCTTGACACAGATTTTGGATTTAACGTTCGGGTTACTTATTCAAGGCTGTATCACAGCAAAGTATATGCAGAATGCTATTCTAAGAAGTTTTGGGTAGAGGTGATCTTATTTCATTACTATACCCTCTGGCGTTGGTTGATTGCAGGTTTTAAGTGTTTACTTAATCCTTCAAGGCCTAAGTGGCAAAAATTTGCCGGCATAACGTATGGCTGGTGGTTGTCTGTAATTCTTCGGCAAAGGCCAGAGTCATTAACTCCCGGGATTGATTGGGAGAGTGAACTGCTTAAAGATATTGAACAAGCTGATGTCAAAGGTTGAAAAATATAGTGGTACGTGTTATTCCGGCAACATGATTTGGAGAAAATGGAATAGGTTACTCTTTTTCTACAGCTTCTTAATGGCATTTCCTGCCGTTGTCTTTTTTGGGTTAAATGCCTCGTTGTTTATTTTTGGGGGTATGCTTGTATTCTTGTGGAAAAATTCACGTGTTTCTATTCTGGGCTTGTCAAAATTTTTACAATGGGTTGCCCTGTTTTTTGCTTTTGGGGCTTTGGCATCGGTCTTTTTTATGCCGGAAGAGCAAAGTGATTTAGCTTTTCAGCGAGCGCTTTCAGTTTTGCCTAATTATCTGTATTGGTCAATTCTGATTATTTTTCTCATTCAGAACAGGCATTTACTCGATCTCAATGTGATTTATTCTGCTATTTTCTGGGGAGTTACTTTTTCTGTTTTTTATTATTTGATTCTGCAATCATCGCTGAGTTTTTTATCTGTCTTTAAAAAATTTACGCCTAACAATTTTTCTTTTGTTTTGATCTGCTATGCCCCTCTGTCTGTATTTTATCTTAAAAACAGAAAAGGAAATGTTTGGGCACTGCTGTACTTGTTGTTAATGTCTTTAGTCCTTCTTCAGGATGGCCGCCGTTCCGGCTTTGTACTTGTTTTGGCAGGTGGACTTGCTGTTTTGTTTTTGAGCAAAGTGTCTTGGCGGCTTGTTTTTTCAGGAGGGCTTGCTTTTTCCATTTTGTTAGCACTTTATCATTCTCCCCTTGTCGAGAACTTTATATACGATTCGAGTGACCGTATATATACATTCATGTACAGAACAGATGAAGTTTTTAGTTCAGACCCCTCCTATTTGATTAGGGTTGCTATGGTTAAAAAAGGTTTGGCTATTTATGCGAAGCACCCCGTTACTGGTATAGGGCTAAATAATTTTAGTAAATATAGCGCCAATTTTGATCGCGCATTTCCAGGCGCCGAGCTCGTCGTTTTTAAGCGGGGAATACAGCGAAAAAGCGCACACAACTCTTATGTGAATGTACTTGCAGAAGGAGGCTTATTGCTGTTTATTCCTTTTGTTTTGATTCTCTTGTGGTGTCTGTTATATTTTGGGTTTAATTATTTTTCGATGCCGGAAGCTCATCGCCCTCCTTTTATCGCTTTGACTGCCATGGCTGTACATTTATATTTTATCACGGCTATTGTAAATGTGTTTGCCTGGTTTTTGATTGGGCTTTGTTGTTCTTTGGTTTATAGAAAATGAAGCTGGGTTTTTACTATCATATTCCTGTTAAGCAGCAGGGAGGGGATTTATATCTTCCGGGTTACCTTGCTGTGTTTGTTGATGCACTTGCCGCAGAGGTTGAGGTGTTGTTCCTGTTTTTACATGAAGATTTATCGAAAAATGATCACGCTGACACCCTACTGCTTTCACCGAATATACGATGGATGAATCTTGGGGGAAAAACTCCTGCCTGGCATCGGGAGTTGTTTCATTTTAAAACACTTGGAAAGGTTAGAAAGCAGTTGCAGCAATGTGACAAATTGTTAGTGAGAGCTCCAACGCCGCTGGCGCCACACTTTCATTGTTATCTCAAAAGAAGAAAGATAGTGTTTATGATTGTGGGCGATTATCTGAGTGGGGCAGAGTATTTAAAAAGGCCTAATAATTTAAGAAACAGATTGATTTACTATTACCTGCGTATAAATGACTTTCTGTTTCAATCTGAGATTAAGAAATCTCATATCATTGTGAACTCTCTTCAACTGAAAGAGAAGTACCAACTGAAGGCAAAAAGTGTTTCTCTTATAAAGACTACAACGCTTAGAAATAGTGATTTTTTTGAAAGAGAGGATACCTGTATCGCAGAGCCTGTCCGCTTACTTTATACTGGAAGGATTGATCCGGCAAAAGGCCTTTTTGAACTTCTTAACGCGACCCATACATTATTGCAAAGTGGGCGAAAAATAGATATTCATATCGTTGGCTGGGAAGAAAATCCCGCCAAACCCATTGAGCACCAACTGATTGAGAAAAGCAAAGAGCTCCAAATATCAGATCGTGTGTTTTTTCATGGCAAGAAGAAGGTGGGGCCAGAATTAAATGCACTATATCGTACTTCTGATATTTACATTATTCCCTCATATCACGAGGGTTTTCCCCGAGCAATTTGGGAAGCTATGGCCAACAGCCTGCCAGTGATTGCGACTGCTGTAGGCTCTATCCCGTACTATATAGAGGATAAAAAACATGCACTTCTGATACCCCCCAAAGATGTAGGCGCTATTGTTGATGCTGTGCAAGTCCTAATTGAAGATGTGAAACTTCGAAGAGGTTTGATCAAAAATGCTTTTGAGCTTACTAAAAACAATACTATTGAAATTCAGACTGCGAGTTTGGTGCAGGTGTTGAATACGTTGAGTTATGTCTAAATGGTATCGTTTGTTGTGTTTTGAGCAGCCTTTGCATTTTTTGTAACAGACAGTTGATTCAAAGCGCTCCAAATTAGTTTTTGTGTTGATATTGGTTTCTGACTCTCTTTGCATAAAACCAGTTGTGAGCTTGCCAAGAAATTAAAATGAAAGGATTGTTTTAGTATGAGTATTGCCTGAAAAACTTTCTCCTGCTGAAACTACCTATATTGCACCTTGTAAAACGTTGGGAAATGAACATTTTGGGCATTAACTTTAGTCATGATGCTGCTGTCGTATTGATATCAGATGGTAAACTTCTTTACGCAGTGGAAGAAGAGAAAATAAGTCGAGTCAAACAAGATTTTGGTTGGCCGAGACATTCCGTTTCCGAGGTTCACCGTGCAACAGGCATATCTCCTGATGCTATTGATGTAATTGCTTTTGGCAGCTATTATTTTAAGGAGATAGGTAAAAATGAGATTAAGTTCCGTTTTCTAAGGAAAAAAAGTTATAAGTTGCTTGAAGTTATTGATAGAATATTGCATTATTTTGGCTTGTCCCCTTCAACGGTATCATCTAATAATAAGATATTATTTCCCCAGATGTTGAGGAAGATGGGATATACAAATGCTAAAATTGAGTTTTATGATCATCATCTATGCCATGCTTATAGTGCTAATTATACTGCTCCCTTTTTACCTGACTTGGTGATTACTTGCGATGGGCATGGGAATGGAAGCTCCTTTAATTTTTACAGAAATAGTCCTGATACTGGGTTAGAATGTATTGTGGCACATGACCATTTAGCTTCTATAGGGCAGTTCTATAGCTCTGTTACGAAACTTCTTGGTTTTCGACCTAATAGGCATGAGGGTAAAATTACCGGACTAGCTGCTTATGGGAAACCCACTGAATTAGTAGAAAAGTTTTATGATTTGTTTTATTATCAAAATGATAAGCTTAGGCGGTTTCCTGCCGAAAGGACTTTAGAATATTGGGAACAATGGGATATGTCACATAAACTTTCATTAAAGGATAAAATTAATTTAAAATCCTCTGAGTCTGCAACTGGAAGACAATATGGCATGAATTCACTTATTTTGTTGCATCATCTAGAGCAGGTGTGTGAATCATACTCTAAGGAAGATGTTGCTTATGCATGTCAAGTGGTTGCAGAGAAGGTGATTTTAAATGAAATAAAGCGTGTATGCAAAAAATTTTATGAAAACAAGAAGATTAAAGTTGGATTAGCCGGAGGTGTGTTTGCTAATGTACGAATTAATCAAAAGATTTATGAGCTTGACTTCGTTGAGAATATTTTCATTCAACCTGCCATGGGTGACTCCGGCTTAGCACTTGGTGCTGCAATAATTAGTGATATAGCAGAAAAAGGCAAGAGATTTGATGATGCTCCTTATAAGTTTGAGCACACCTATTTTGGTATTGACTATTCTGATAAAGTCGAAGAAGCATTACAAGATGTTTCTTGTGAGTTCTTTATAGAAAGGATGCAAGATACTGCTTGCCAAGTGGCTGAAAAATTGGCAGAAAATGCAATTATCGGATTTTGGCATGGCCCTATGGAATGGGGACCCCGGGCTTTGGGGAGTCGTTCTATAATGCTCAATACGTTTGATAAGTCTGTTAATAAAACATTGAACGATCGTTTGAACCGTACGGAATTTATGCCATTTGCTCCAGTAGTGCTTGATTTTATGGCAAAAGAATATTTCCCTTGCTATGATAGAAAAGTACCTGCGGCTGATTATATGACAATCACCTATGATACAAATCCCAAGTATAAGGATATACTCCAAGCGGTTGTCCATGTAGATGGGACTGCACGACCCCAGGTAATAACGAGAGAAAAGAACCCACTGTATTACGATGTTTTATATGAGTTTTACAAGATTACTGGTTGTGGGGCACTGGTTAATACCAGCTTCAATGCCCATGAAGAACCAATTGTCAGCACTCCTCAAGTTGCACTTTCAGCCCTACAGGCAGGGAGAATTGATTATTTGGTTATGGATAATCTTTTGATATCTAAGAAGCAGTAATTGGCTAAATTGTCTTTGACAAAGCACATATTATTTATTGGAAATTTTCTTTCAAAACAACGGGGAACCATTAACCCCTCAGAGTACTTGTATAAATCCCTTTATCAAAGTGGTTATAGGGTTGATGCAGCGTCCTCCTATGAAAGCCCTTTTCTTAGAATATTTGAAATGGCTTTTAAAGCTATGTTTTTTGATTATGACATTGTGCATATTGACGTATTTAGTGGAAGGTCCTTTACTATTGTTGATGTTGTCTCTAAAATAGCCTCCTTTCGGAAAAAAAAAATATTTATAACATTACATGGCGGAATGTTAGTGGAGTTTTATAACGAAAAACCTGATAGAGTTCGTGATGTGTTGGATCGAGCAGACTTGATGTTGAGTCCTTCTACCTATATTGCTTCCTTTTATGGCAAAGTGCTTTGCAATGAAGTTAAGTACCTCCCGAACTTTATTAGTATTAATAATTTCCCCTATGAACGGGCTAATATTAAAACGCATACTTTATTATGGGTTAGAGCTTTTTCTGCAATTTACAACCCAACTTTGGCTGTAAAAATTTTGCACTATGTTCGTCAGAAATTTCCTGATGCAACTTTAACGATGGTAGGGCCTGATAAGGGGCTGCTTACAGATGTCCAAATATTAGCTGATCGTCTCTCTCTTAAAGAGTACATTGACATTGTTGGCCCGGTTGCAAATAGTGAGTTGCCTAAGTATTATCACAGCCACTCCGTTTTTTTAAACACTACATCTTATGAAAGCTTTGGTGTAGCTGTGATGGAAGCAGCGGCCTGTGGCATTCCCATCGTATCAACCTGCGTTGGAGAAATTCCCTTTCTTTGGAAAGATGAAGAAGAAATCTTGATGGTTGAAAAGCATGACGCCATGCTATTTGCTGAACAGGTGATACGTATTCTGACTGATGATAACTTAGTAGAAAAATTGTCTCGAAATGCCAGGCAAAAGGCCGAACAATACGATTGGAACTGTATTTTGCCTAAATGGATTGAATTGTTGTCAGATTAAAGTTGTAAAGTGCTGTTTTAGAAAATGAAGGGAATTCTTTTTGTGCAGAGTTAGAGGTAAAAAAACAGTATCATGCTGCAAGTGATATTTTCTTAACTAAAGACAATAAAAGGGCTGTCCATCAGGCAAAACGTACCAGACAGAAAGTGGAGGCCTTTGATGTGAAGGTGGTTGTTGATCAGTGGAAAAAACTCTTGGCTCATGCTTGAGTTGATACTCCGCTTGAAGGGTTTTCCCATGCGAGAAGCCGGGCAGCGATGGCAGCATTTGCGTCGGTTGGATGCACCCTTTGCGAGAGCTACTCAGGCCCCGGCTACTGTGGGTGCGTGCCTTCGACGCCATTTACAACCCCCAAATGGCCATCAGGGTGCTGCAGCGCCTGACATCCCATTACCCCAATGCCAGGCTGTGCATGGTGGGCCCCGACAAGGACGGCAGCATGGAGGCCTGCAAAAAACTGGCGACCAAACTGGACCTTGCCGAACGGGTACGCTTTACAGGACTGCTGCCCAAAGCCGAATGGATTGCATTGAGTGCGGAATACGACATCTTTCTCAACACCACCACCGTGGACAACACGCCCGTCAGCGTCATCGAGGCCATGGCCCTGGGGCTGCCGGTGGTGAGTACCAATGTGGGCGGAATTCCTTACCTGATCAATGACGGGAAGGAGGGGATGCTGGTGGAGAGAGGGGATGTAGATGGGATGTGCAATGCACTCATTGAAATCATTGGGCAAAGGGCACTGGCCGCACAACTTTCCCGATCAGGCAGAAAAAAGGCAGAATCATGTGAGATCGTAAAGGTGGGCTTGCAATGGAAGCAATTGATCGCCAATAATTATCCCGCAAAGCAACACAGTGTAAAGGCAATGCCTCTCGAAGAAGAAAAATGACAACTTCGAATGAATGGCCAAGCATTATTCATGTCCCCTTTTGAATTGAGCATGCTTTTGCAGGGAATCCCTTTGAGGCAAGCGGTGAAGGAGTACGCTTCGATCGTACACATGCCAATAGAGCAATTCCGGGGTTGGCAGCTCAAACAGCGCAATGCCATTTTGAAACATCACTACCAGCACAACGATTGGTACAAGGGCTTCATTGGAGAAATACCAAAGAATTGGGAAGACTTGCCCGTTGTGCAAAAGAGGCACCTGCAACAGCCCATGCAGGAGATATTGACCCACCCTTTCAAAAAACACCAGGTGTACGTTGGGAACACCTCCGGCTCCTCCGGGCATCCGTTTTATTATGCCAAAGATAAACTATGCCACGGGCTGACCTGGGCACAAATCGGGCACCTTTACAGTTTGCACGGCATCGGGTTGAATTCCCGGCAAGCCCGCTTTTACGGCATTCCGCTTTCTGGCAAAAGCCGTTGGTTGGAACTTGCAAAAGACCAGGTCATGAACCGCAGGCGCTTTCCGGTATTCGACCTCAGCGATGAAGTGCTGGATGAGTGGATTCATGTTTTCCAAAAATCCAGGTTCGACTATCTGTATGGCTATACCAGCTCCCTGGTCTATTTCGCCAGATATTGCATTGAAAAAAAGGTAATTATTAAAACCCTGTGTCCAGCCCTGAAGCTATGCATGGCTACATCCGAAGTATGCACAGCCCAGGATCGGGCGATACTTCAGCAGGGCTTTGGCGTTCCGGTGGTCAACGAGTACGGGGCTTCTGAAGCGGGCCTGATAGCCTTTGAACATCCTGATGGCTCATGGCGCCTGTGCGAAGAGCTCTTGTACATCGAGTTCGTGGATGAACAAAATAACCCGGTCTGTCCAGGTGAGTCCGGCAGGATACTGGTCACGGCCTTGTTCAACAGGGCTTTTCCGCTGATCCGCTATGAAATAGGGGACATAGGCACCTGGGACGAGTTACCGGACGGCAAAAGGGCCTTGCGAACATTGCAGGGCAGAACCAACGACTTTGTACGCCTGCCATCGGGAAAAACCGCTCCGGGGCTGACCATGTATTACGTGGCGAGAAGCCTGCTCGAAGGCGCTGATTTCATCAAAGAATTCATCATCGTTCAAACGGCTCCCGATACCTTTCAATTCCGGATAGCAGCCAAACGCACCCTGGGTGAAGTGGAAAAAAATCTCCTGCTCCAGAAACTGCACGAATACCTCGAACCTGGACTCAATTTGGAGATCAAAGAAGTGGATCACATCGAAAGACCTGGAAGTGGAAAGATCAAGCACTTTTATTCAGAATTGACATGACGCATATTACCCTTGTGGCAGGTGCCCGCCCCAACTTCATGAAAATTGCTCCAATTATAAGGGCCGTTAAACAGGCAAAGGGGCAAGGTCAGAATATAAATTATAGCCTTGTTCACACCGGGCAGCACTTCGACCGGAACATGAGTGGTCGATTTTTCGAGGAGCTGAACATACCTGCTCCAGATGTAAACCTCGGCGCCGGAGGGGGCAGCCATGCAATGCAAACTGCTGCCATTATGGTAGGCTTTGAAAAGTACTTGCAGACCCACCTGACGGATTTGGTTCTGGTGGTGGGAGATGTAAATTCCACGATGGCCTGTGCCATCGTGGCGAAAAAAATGAACCTGCCAGTGGCTCATGTGGAAGGGGGGCTTCGTTCTGGCGACAGGACAATGCCAGAAGAAATTAACCGGATTGTCACGGACAGTATAACGGATTACTTTTTCACTACCTCCAAAAAAGCCAATGAAAATCTGCTGCAAGAAGGTGCAGATCCCGATCATATCTTTCTCGTTGGCAACACCATGATCGATACATTGCTCTCCAACCTCTCCCGACTTAGAAAACCGCTGATATGGGATACTGCAGGTCTTTCGGAAAAAGAATTCCTTCTACTCACTATGCACCGTCCTGCCAATGTGGACCAAATTCAAAAATTGGAATCCTACCTTCGGAAAATTCTGGCCCATAGCAGGGGAATGCCCATCGTTTTTCCTGTTCATCCAAGGACAAGAGAAAGGCTGCAAAGCGTGTCCATCGAATCACCCAACCTGTTCATTACAGAACCGCTGGGTTATCTGGAATTCATTTATCTGTTGAAGCATGCAAAAGCTGTCATTACGGATTCTGGTGGTGTCACAGAGGAGGCATCCGTACTGGAGGTGCCCTGCATGACCTTACGGGACAGCACGGAACGACCCGAAACCATAGAATTGGGAACCAATGAGTTGCTTGGAACAGAACCTTCCTACATTCCACCTGCCCTGGAGAAACTGTTCGCGGGAATATGGAAACAAGGAGGTGAATTACCATTTTGGGATGGAAGGTCGGCTGAACGAATCGTTGACCACTTGATACACCTCCTGCAGATTTGCGCATAGCAATTGTTACTCAATATTTCCCCCCGGAAATGGGGGCCCCCCAGTCCAGGCTTTTTGAGACGGCGAAAGGCCTGCAAAACAGAGGTTGGGAGGTGAAAGTCATTACTGCCCTGCCCAACTATCCTACTGGTAAAATTTTCCCGGAATACCGTAGAAAGTCCCATGTCAGGGAAAATATAAACGGAATCGAGGTCAGGAGGTATTGGCTCTATCCTTCAAACAGTGCGCGTCCATTGCCGCGCATCATCAGCATGGTCAGCTTCAGCCTGATGGTTTTGAGCGCTGCTTTTTATCTGAGAAAGTTACGTCCCGATTATATATTTGTCGAATCTCCTCCACTTGTTCTTGGGTTGAGCGGATGGTTACTCTCGAAAACAAGTGGATCCAGGTTAATCTTAAATATTTCCGATTTGTGGCCGCTGTCAGCGGCAGAGCTCGGTGCACTAAAAAAGAACAGCTATAGCTATAAAATCTTGGAAGGTCTTGAAAAATTTCTCTACAAAAAGGCTTATGCATGTACCGGGCAGAGCCACGAAATTATTCAACACCTGAAAGCTTTTGGTACAAAACGAGCCTGGTTGTACAGAAACGGAGTTGATCCGGACCGCTTCATCCCGCCAACCGACAATCAGTTTGAAAAACCGTTAAAAATAGTCTATGCAGGATTATTGGGTGTTGCCCAGGGGATACTGGAGCTATGCAAAAAGCTTCAATTCCAACAAGGCATAATCGAGCTCCATATTTATGGAAATGGTGCGGAACGTGGTGATATTGAGAAATGGTTGTTGTCACATCCTCATTCAGGAGTCGTGTTACACGAAAGTGTTCCAAGAGATAAGATACCTGCTATTCTTCAGCAATACGATTTGACGCTCATCCCTCTGGTCAAGTCTATTTACGGGGCCGTCCCATCCAAAATTTATGAGGCCATGGCAGCTGGGCTACCCATCATTTTCTGTGGTGGCGGAGAAGGAGCCGAAATAATAAAAAAATACGATTTGGGGTGGGTGTGTCAGCCCTCAGATTATTGCAGTATTCAGTCAATTATTAGTTACTTAACCAAACTTCCAAATCAAGATCTTGTAAAGAAAAAAGAGAATTGTATTAGAGTAGCCAATGACATATTTGACAGAGATATTCAGGTCGAATTGTTAGATAAAAATTTGATAAATGGAATCAGATAGAAAGGATGTCATATTGGTTTCAACCTCAGACATCAACCTCCCTTCCCTTGCCCGTTGTCATGCGGCAGCATTCCCCAGGGCACTCTCCACTGCCCTCGGAAAACGCTACGTCGCCCACATGCTTTCGTGGTATCTTTCAACGGATAAAACATTCCTGTTTCATGTTGAGGACGAATCGGGTAAATGCGTGGGGTATTGCGGGGGCATGGTCAGTGACGGGACTCTTGGCACCGGCTCGGCAAGTGGCATGGCCCAGTACACTTTCCGGGCTGCCATCTGGGCCTTTCTGACACATCCGTGGGTATTGTTTCATCCGGAAGTTAGGGAGAAGTGGCCGTTACTCTGGAAAAATATCAAGATGAAACTTGGTCTTGCCAAAAGAACCCATTTCACACCCGAGCAAAAAGCCAAAATGTCTAAGGAACCGTCTGTCGGCCTTGTAGTGATAGGCGTGGATCCGGCGTATCAAGGCAAAGGCTATGGATCTATGCTATTGAAAGAATTTGAACGCAGGGCAGTCGAAGTGTATGGTATTCGCAAACTCCACCTCAGCGTGCTTGCCGCCAACCACCAGGCCATCCGGGCCTATGAACGCAATGGTTGGATAAGAGGAGAAGTAAGGGGGAAGTCTTTGGGGATGTGGAAGACAGTAGGCAGTAATCAGTAGGCAGTACACAGTAGGCAGTAATCAGTAGGCAGTACACAGTAGGCAGTAATCAGTAGGCAGTACACAGTAGGCAGTAATCAGTAGGCAGTACACAGTAGGCAGTAATCAGTAGGCAGTAATCAGTAGGCAGTGTTCAGTAGGGAGTGTTCAGTAGGCAGTGTTCAGTAGGGAGTAATCAGTAGTTAAACATATTTATGAGAAATGAATTTTACGGAGTTAAAGGCTTATCAATTGGGTTTTGAGTTGGCAATGGAAATATTTGAGATCAGTAAAAATTTCCCAAAAGTTGAGACATATTCCCTTATTGATCAGATTCGAAGAAGTTCGAGGTCAGTCTGTGCCCAGATAGCCGAAGCTTATCGGGTTCGACAATATCCTGCGCATTTTGAAAGTAAATTGGCCACGGCAGATGCAGAGAATTCAGAGACCCAGGTCTGGTTGCAGTTTTCGTTGAAATGCGGGTATTTGGAGGAATCGGCCTACCATATTTTGCACCGGAAAAGCAAGGAAATTGGAAAACTATTAGGATTCATGATACGCAACCCCCAAAAATTCGGCGTCATCAAACGCAACAAATAGCCAACTGACCACTGACCACTGACCACTGACCACTGACCACTGATTACTGATTACTGAACACTGAATACTGAACACTGAATACTGAATGAAAACCCCCTTCTCCCTCCCCCTCATCGACGCCGATGTCGAGGCCGAAATGCTCGACACCCTGCACAACACAGGTTGGCTAACCAGCGGTCCCAAAGTAGCCGCTCTCGAAGCCGAACTCAGGCGCTTGTACAACAAGCCTGCCCTCTGCGTCAACTCCTGGACTTCCGGGGCCATGCTGGTGTTGCGGTGGTTCGGGGTGGGGCCGGGAGATGAGGTCATCGTGCCGGCATATACTTACAGTGCCACGGCGCTCTGTGCCCTGAACATCGGTGCACGGGTGGTGATGGTGGATGTGAAGGACGACTTTAGCATGGATCCGGAGCAGTTGGCCCAGGCCATCAGTCCCCGCACCAGGGCCATCATCCCGGTGGACCTGGGTGGCTGGCCCTGCGACTATGCCGGCATCATGGAGGTGGTGAACAGTGCGGAGGTGCGGCAGCAGTTCACACCGGCCAATGAGCGGCAGGAGGCCCTGGGGCGTCCGCTGGTGCTGGCAGATGCGGCCCACAGCATCGGCGCCCGGTACCGGGGCGGCTTCGCCGTGGACTGGCCCGACGTGTCGGTGTTCAGCTTTCACTCCGTCAAGAACGTGACCACCGGTGAAGGCGGTGCCGTGCTGCTCAACCTCCCCCACCCCTTCGACAACGAGGCGGAATACCGCTTCCTGAAGGTCTTCTCCCTCAACGGCCAGACAAAGAGCGCCTTTGAAAAAAACCAGGCCGGAGGCTGGCGCTACGACATCATCGCCCAGGGCCTCAAGGTCAACATGCCGGACGTCTGTGCGGCCATCGGGCTGGCACAACTCCGCAAATACGAATCGGAACTGCTGCCGGAACGCCGCCGCATCGTGGACCAGTACAACGAAGCCCTCTCGAAACATGGCTGGGCGCTACTCCCTCCGGTCAAAGACCCCGAACGTGAATCGTCGTACCACCTCTACCTGCTGCGCATCAGTGGCTACACTGAAAAGCAGCGGGATGCACTCATCCAGAAAATGGCGGAGGCGGGCATCGGCACCAATGTGCACTACATCCCCATGCCCATGCTGACGCTTTTTAAAAATATGGGATATAAAATGGAGGATTATCCGAACACCTACCGCCTGTATGAAAACGAAATATCATTGCCGGTGTACAATGGGTTGAGCGAGGAAGAGGTGCGACGCGTTGCTGAAGAGCTCGTGGCTCGTAGCTGGTAGCTGGTAGCTCGTAGCTGGTAGCTCGGGGCTCGGGGCTCGGGGCAACGATTAATTAAATAGTAAAATTAGGTCCATTCATTGAAAATGGAAGAGTTATTTGACTATGAGCGGCTTCAGGTTTGGCAACGGGCAATTGATTTTGCGGAAAAAGTAATTGGCATTTCTGAGAAATTAGAAACGGAAAGAAAGCATTACAGGCTCGTAGAACAAGTGGAGGCAGCGTCTACCTCTGTCGCCATGAATATTGCAGAGGGAAAAGGCAGATTTTCTAAGAAGGAATATGTTCAATTCTTGTTTTATGCTCGGGGATCCCTGTTCGAGACAATTACGCTACTGACAATATTTTATCGCAAATCATGGGTCTCTAAGGAGGAATTCAATTCGGTTAGGAGTGAAGCAATGGTTCTGTCAAAAATGATCAACTCCCTGATCCGTGCTATAAAGAAAAAATGATACATAATCCCCCCAACCTACTACGAGCTACGAGCCACGAGCCAACACCTACATTTGTTTGCAAATTTACCCCAACCTACTACGAGCTACGAGCCACGAGCCAACACCTAAATTAAATGGATATCCGGGAATTTATCAATAATTACGTCACCAATCGAAGTCACTCCCTCTTCGCCAGTGATTTAGCCACATATTCCGAGCAAATCCGTGTTACGATCAGCGGTGCCAAAGCACTCGTAATAGGTGGAGCCGGCACCATCGGCAGTTCATTCATCAAGGCGCTGCTGCCTTACCGCCCCGGGGCGCTGTACGTCGTCGATCATTCTGAGAACGGCCTTACCGAGCTGACCCGGGACCTGCGCAGCACGCATGGGCTCTATATCCCCGAAAAATACATCACCTGGCCGCTGGACTTTGGCGGGGAGGTCTTCGCCAAAATGTTCCGGAGAGAGGGGCCTTTTGACATCGTGGCCAATTTTGCCGCACATAAGCACGTGCGCAGTGAGAAGGACCCCTACGCCATCGAGGGCATGATCCGCAACAACGTCTTCAGCAACCGGCAGCTTTTGCAACTGCTTGCGGAGTACCCCCCCCGGCATTTTTTCTGTGTCAGCACCGACAAGGCTGCCAATCCCGCCAACGTGATGGGCGCTACCAAAAAGCTGATGGAAGAGCTGCTGCTGGCCTGGTCGGCCGGGCTGCCCTGCACCACGGCCCGCTTTGCCAACGTGGCTTTCAGCAACGGCAGCCTGCCGGCGGGCTTCCTCGAGCGCATTGCCAGGGGCCAGCCCCTCTCAGCCCCCCTGGACGTGCAGCGCTACTTCGTGTCGCCGGAAGAATCCGGGCAACTCTGCCTGCTGGCCTGCGTGCTGGGCCGGGCCGGTGAAATATTCTTTCCAAAATTGGAGCAATCCCAAATGAAGCGATTCAGCGATATCGCCGAAGACCTGCTCCGCACACTGGGCTATGAACCCCACCATTGCGCCAGCGAAGAAGAAGCCAGAAAAATGGCCGCCGAAAGAAAACCCAGTGACAAACAGTACCCGGTTTTTTTCTTTTCCTCCTCCACCGACGGGGAAAAACCCTACGAGGAATTTTTTACCGAAGGAGAGAAAGTAAACCATGAGCGATTTCAAGCCATTGGCGTCATTGAACCCACTACCCTTCCCGACCGGCCGCCAATCGAAGCAAAACTGAACCGGCTGGCCGCCTTGTTTTCCGAAGGCAATATTCCTGAAAAATCGGAAATCGTCTCCCTGCTGCAAGAGGTGGTGCCAGGCTATCAACCCGTACTTACAGGAGCGGGGCTGGATGGGAGGATGTGATTTTGGAGGATTATGAAGGGTTATGAGGATTATGAAGGGTTATGAGGATTATGGGGATTATGAAGGGTTATGTTGGTTGTCGGTTGTCGGTTGTCGGTTGTCGGTTGGTCCCGAGCTTGTCTCGGGATTTAACTCTGTTTTTCACTCCGATAACTCTGTGGTTTAAAAGGATTATACGGATTATGAAGCCTGCCCGGCGGTCAGACGGGGATTATGGGGTTTGGCAGGGGTACTCTGTTTTTCACCCCGATAACTCTGTGGTTTAAAAGGATTATACGGATTATGAAGCCTGCCCGGCGGTCAGACGGGGATTATGGGGTTTGACAGGGGTACTCTGTTTAACTCTGTTTTTCTCTCCGATCACTCTGTGGTTAATTTGGGATTATGGGGTTTAGCAGGTCCTACTACGAGCCACAGCCTGCCCCGAGTACTCGGGGAGCTACGAGCTACCAGCTACGAGCTACCAGCTACGACCCACGATATAAAACCAAACCCGCAGAATTTTTAACAAGTGAGGGCATTGCAACCTGAACTACTTACCTTGCGTACCAAGTTCCAAAAAAGCAAATAGCATGTACCCCATTCTCAAGAGAATCGCAGACATCACGCTTTCATTTCTTGCAATAGTATTTCTCCTTCCCGTCATGTTGCCTATTATGTTGCTGTTGCGGCTTACGGCCGAAGGGGAGGTGTTTTATTTGCAGAAGCGCAAGGGCTACAAATGCCGGGATTTTATGATCTGGAAGTTTGCCACCATGCTCAAAGACAGTCCCAACATGGGTACCGGTAGCCTGACCCTGCGCAACGACTGGCGGGTGACACCCGTTGGCCGTTACCTTCGCATCACCAAGATCAACGAACTGCCGCAACTGGTCAATGTCCTCCTCGGCGACATGAGCATCGTGGGGCCAAGGCCCCAGGTGGAGCGGGATTTCATGGCCTACCCGACTGCTATCCGGCAACAGATATACGACGTAAAACCCGGCATCACCGGCATTGGCAGCCTGGTGTTCAGGGACGAAGAAGCGCTGATCTCTTCCACCAACCTGGACCCGCACCATTATTACAAATCCTACATCGCTCCCTACAAAGGAACACTGGAACTCTGGTACCAAAAAAACGCTTCGGTAAAAACCGACCTGCTCATCATGCTCTGCACTGCCTGGCAAATCATGGCCCCGCACAGCAACCTCGTGTTCTCGGTTTTCAAAGATCTGCCGGAACGACCCCAATCGCTGACCCCGGAAGGAGCCGTGAAACTGGAATATGAAGGGGTGTAGGTTGGCAGTATTCAGTATTCAGTATTCAGTACTCAGTATTCAGTATTCAGTATTCAGTACTCAGTATTCAGTACTCAGTACTCAGTTGGCGGTTGGCAGGAAAACTCTGTTGAACTCTGTTTTTCACTCTGATCACTCTGTGGTTTATAGAGGATTATGGGGTTTAGCATGGGTACTCTGTTTATCTCTGTGGTTAACTCCTATAACTCTGTGGTTTATTCAAGGATTATGACCCCGATATTTACCGAAGAGCAGAATCAGCTACGAGCTACAGCCTGCCCAGAGGCCTCCGGGAGCTACGAGCTACCTGTCCACGTGTCACGTGTTACGAGTCACGAGTTACGTGTCACGTGTCACCCGTCACGAGTCACGAGTCACGATTAAACGAAAGCCTTACATTTGCGCCGGAAAAGTTTCAGAAAGACCTGAGGAGAATCAACCCCTCTAAACTTCTCTAAACCCCTCTCAACCACATAAACAATAGACCTTTCATGAAAACCGCATTGATAACAGGTGTTACCGGGCAGGACGGCGCCTACTTGTCAGAATATTTGTTGAGCAAAGGGTACATCGTTCACGGTATCAAGCGCCGGGCCTCTCTCTTTAACACGCAGCGCATTGACCACATCTACCAGGACCCGCATGTGGATCACCGGAACTTCATCCTTCACTACGGCGACCTGACCGACTCCACCAACATCATCCGGATCATTCAGGAAGTGCAGCCCGATGAGATATACAACCTGGGGGCGCAGTCGCACGTACAGGTGAGCTTCGAGACACCGGAATACACCGCCAACGTGGATGCCCTGGGCACGTTGCGGATACTGGAAGCCGTGCGCCTGCTCGGACTGACGGAAAAAACGAGAATATACCAGGCTTCCACATCGGAATTGTTTGGTCTGGTGCAGGAGGTTCCGCAATGCGAGACCACCCCCTTTTATCCCCGCTCCCCTTATGGCGTTGCAAAGATGTACGCTTACTGGATCACGGTGAACTACCGAGAGGCTTACAATATGTACGCCTGCAACGGCATCCTCTTCAACCACGAGAGCCCCATACGCGGTGAGACTTTCGTGACCCGGAAGATCACCCGTGCGGTGGCCAGGATCGCCCACGGCATGCAACGCAAACTTTACCTCGGCAACCTGGATGCCCAGCGCGATTGGGGCCATGCCCGCGACTATGTGGAAGTCATGTGGCTGATGCTCCAACAAGACAAACCCGAGGATTTTGTCATCGCCACCGGCAAGACGACCACGGTGCGGGATTTTGCCCGCATGGCCTTTGAAGAGATCGGTGTGGAACTGGAATTCATGGGTGAAGGCAAAGAGGAAGTGGGCATCGTGGTGGACGCCCGTCACCCGGATTTCCCCCTCGAACGGGGCCGCATCGTGGTGGAGGTGGACCCCCGCTACTACCGCCCCACCGAAGTGGACATGCTCATTGGCAATCCTGCCAAAGCCCGCCGCAAACTCGGCTGGGAACCCAAATACAACATCCGCCAGTTGGTTGCCGAAATGGTAGCAGGCGATATGATCCAGACCAAAAGGGAACAAATCCTGACCCTCACCGAATTGGAAGTCCAGTCGGAAATGGAGGAAGAACGGGAAAAGGACCAGGACAAATCGAGGCAGTGATGCTGGTTTAGGGTGTAGGGTGTAGGGTGTAGGGTTTGGGGAGCTAGCTCGTTCAATTCTTCAGTTCCTCAATTCTTCAGTTCCTCTCCCGACGAATGTCGGGACTCAATTCCTCATGAATAAATGAATAAATCTGCAAAAATATACGTTGCCGGTCACCGGGGGATGGTGGGGTCTGCCATAGTGAGGCGATTGAAAAGGGAGGGTTTTGAGAATATCGTCACCAGGACTTCCCGTGAGCTAGACCTTCGCCGGCAGGATGAGGTGGAGCAGTTTTTTTACCGTGAGAAGCCGGAATATGTTTTCCTCGCTGCCGCAAAGGTGGGGGGTATATTGGCCAATAATACTTATCGGGGGGAGTTTCTTTACGACAACCTGATGATCGAGGCCAATGTGATCGAGGCTTCCCGGAAATACGGCGTAAGAAAGCTGCTTTTTATGGGCTCTTCCTGTATTTATCCCAAGCTCGCTCCGCAACCGTTGAAAGAAGAATATTTATTGACGGGTCCGCTGGAGCCCACCAACGAACCCTACGCCATTGCCAAAATTGCCGGCATCAAACTGTGCGATGCTTACCGCAGCCAGTACGGGTGCAATTTCATTTCCGTCATGCCCACCAACCTGTACGGGCCGAATGACAACTACGACTTGCAGAATTCCCATGTATTACCTGCATTGCTTCGCAAATTTCACGAAGCAAAAATCAACGAAGAGAAAGAAGTGGTTATATGGGGCACCGGCTCTCCACTGCGTGAGTTCCTTCACGTGGACGACCTGGCCGATGCCTGCCTCTTCCTCATGGAAAAATACGACGAACCTGGATTGGTAAATATTGGCACCGGGAAAGATATTTCTATCAAAGACCTGGCATTGCTCATCAAAAATATTGTCGGCTACGAAGGTGAAATCGTGCACGATCTGAGCAAACCCGATGGCACACCCCGAAAATTGCTCGATGTCTCCAGGCTGAACAAAATGGGCTGGAAAGCAAAGATTGGATTGGAAGAGGGGGTGAGGGGGGTTTATGAGGATTATGGAGGGTTATAGGGATTATGGAGCCTGCCCGGCGGTCAGACGGGGATTATGGGGTTTAGCAGGCGTACTCTGGTCAACTCTGTTTTTTACTCCCTTAACTCTATGGTTTTTTCAAGGATTATGAAGGATTATGAAGGATTATGAAGCCTGCCCGGCGGTCAGACGGGGATTATGGGGTTTAGCAGGCGTACGCTGCTCAACTCTGTTTTTAACTCCCTTAACTCTGTGGTTTTTTCAAGGATTATGAAGCCTGCCCTGTCCGGCGGCCAGACGGGCTGGCGGCAGACAGGGATTATGAGGATTATGAAGATTATGAAGCCTGCCCGGCGGTCAGACGGGGATTATGGGGTTTACCAGGCGTACTCTGCTCAACTCTGTTTTTAACTCCCTTAACTCTGTGGTTTTTTCAAGGATTATGAAGCCTGCCCTGCCCGGCGGCCAGACGGGCTGGCGGCAGACAGGGGTTATGAAGGTTGTTGGCGGTTAGCAGTTGTCGGTTGACTGTTGTCGGTTGACTGTTATCGGTTGTCTCCGATAACCATCGGGGCCGGTTGACTGTTATCGGTTGGTAGGAATACGCTGCTCAAAGCTGTTTTAAACTCCTTTAACTCTGTGGTTTTTTCAAGGATTATGAAGCCTGCCCTGTCCGGCGGCCAGACGGGCTGGCGGCAGACAGGGATTATGAAGGATTATGAAGGATTATGAAGCCTGCCCGGCGGTCAGACGGGGATTATGGGGTTTAGCAGGCGTACTCTGCTCAACTCTGTTTTTCAACTCCTATAACTCTGTGGTTTATTTGGTTTTACGGGGATTATAAAGGATTATACTAGCACCTACTACGAGCCACGAGCTACAGCCTGCCCCGAGTACTCGGGGAGCTACGAGCTAAGAGCTTTGCACAGTGAGCTTTAAAAAATCTTTTCTTGTTGCCATTTTCTTGATCGCATTGGGCACTGTCCAGGGGCAAGGTGTTGGGCTTCCCCTTGGGAGTGAAGGCTATCGCATTGCGGAGCGAGTGGAAATAAAATACGGGCAGATGCCGGGCTATCATTCCGCCCTGAAAATATGGAACCGGGGGAGTCTGGTGCGATATGCACTGGGCGTGGATTCACTTGCTGTTGTTTCTCCTTCGGACAAAAGAGACCTTCGTCAGATATTTCTGAACAACAACGAATGGCTGGGGCAACGGGAATACCCGCAAACGGTGGCTGGACAGCATGCAGGCAGGTTTGAAAAAGTGAAAGGCGATACGCTGTATCGCTTTATCCCTTACAATCAGGCAATTGAGTGCACGAAACACCCATATTATTTCCGGAACGAACGGCCCATCTGGAATTTCTTCTACCCCACACCTACCAACTGGGTGGAATTCAACGAGCCGCACTGGTACCTGCGCCTGAACCCGATGATAGACTTCAAAGTGGGTTCGGATAAGGTGTTCCTCAACCGCCGCGGTGTGTCGTTGCGGGCGGGTTTTGACAACCGCATATTTATTTATTCAGAAATAACCGACACCCAGTTGCGTTGGCTACCGTATCTGAACGATTATGTAGATCGAAACAAAGCCGTTCCTGGAAATGGATTTTATAAAAAATATAAAAGCGGCATTTTCAATTCCGACAAGGCCTTTGACATTCTAAACGGACAGGCATTTATCGGCATGAATATCACTCGTCATGTTAGTTTGCAGTTTGGCCATGGCCGGAATTTTATCGGCTACGGTTACAGGTCCATGTTTTTATCCGATTTTTCGCACAACTACCTGTTTCTGAAAGTCAACTGGGAGTTTGGAAAACTTCATTACCAAAACCTGTACACGGAGCTAGAGGCTATTTCTGCTCAGGCCAATCCCGGTTCTATAGTCATTCCGAAAAAATACCTGTCTGCACATTACCTGTCTTATCGTTTTAATCCAAAATTCAGCATTGGCTTTTACGAGGCGGTAGTTTTCAACAGGGAGGGACAATTTGAGTTGGGCTACCTGAACCCGGTCATCCTGTACAGAACCGTTGAACACTTGCTGGATTCTAAAGACAACATTCTGATAGGCCTTGATTTCAAATACGATTTTGGAAACCGGGTTCGCTTTTACGGTCAGTATTTACTTGACGAGTTCAAATCCACAGAGATATTTTCCGGAAATGGCTGGTGGGCCAACAAATGGGCCTGGCAGCTGGGCGCCAAATATGTGGATGCATTTGGGGTAGATCACCTGGATATACAACTCGAAACCAACAAGGCCCGGCCATTCACCTACAGCCACGACGACCTGTACGGAGCAAGCTACTCACATTACAACCAGGCCCTGGCCCATCCGCTGGGGGCAAATTTCCGGGAATGGCTGCTGAATGTCCATTACCAACCCTTGGAAAAGTTGCAGCTTCAAGGGCGCATGATCCATTATGTACAGGGCCGCTCACCGGAGGGTGAAAACTGGGGCGAAGACATTCTCAAGCCGAACACGACAAGGACCCAGGACTACGGTAACGAAATAGGTGGTCCCATCCAGGTTAAAGGCCTGCTCGTCGGAGTGGATATTTCCTGGAAATTGTACCACAACTTGTACGCAGAATTGCAATATTTTAGTCGCAATCAAAACATTCAAGGTGATAATGACACCAATACACAGTCATTTATCGCTGTCGGTATCCGCTGGAACATCGCTGTACAACGGTTTGACTTTTAGAGAAAGGTAGCTGGTAGCTCCCCGATGCCGATGCCGAAAGCCTTCGGCATCGGCACGGGGCAGGCTGTGGCTGGTAGCTGGTAGCTGATTCTGCTCTTCGGTAAATATCGGAGTCATAATCCTTCATAATCCTTGAATAAACCACAGAGTAAAAGGAGTTAAAAACAGAGTTCAACAGAGTATTCCCGACAACCGATAACCGATAACAGTCAACCGACAACTGCTAACCGCCAACAACCTTCATAACCTTTCACAACCCTTCATAACCCTTCATAACCCACTATAATCCTCAACATGAACTACGTCGCAATAATGGCCGGTGGCATAGGCAGCAGGTTTTGGCCGGCCAGCCGGGTTTCCAGTCCAAAGCAATTTCACGATATTTTGGGAGTAGGAAAATCGCTGTTACGTCTGACGTTTGAGCGGTTCAGGGAACTAGTGCCACCGGAAAGAATATATGTCATCACCAATGAATTATACCGGGATCTGGTAAAGGAGCACCTACCGGAACTTTCCGATGAGCAAATCCTGGGAGAACCCAGCCGGAACAACACCGCCCCGAGTGTGGCCTGGATGGCCTTCCGCCTGAATGCCAGAGATGCGGAAGCCAATTTCGTCATTGCGCCCAGCGATCATGTAATTCTGAAGGAAATAGAATTTCTGGAAAATATCAGGAAGGCGCTCGCTTTCACAAAAGCCAATGATGCGATTTGCACATTGGGTATTCAGCCTACCCGGCCTGATACCGGTTATGGATATATTCATTACAACAAGGGGGAGTTGGCCGGTGCGGGTGTACACAAGGTTATCGAATTCAAAGAAAAGCCAGGTCCGGAAAAAGCACAGGAATACCTCGAAAACGGCAATTACCTCTGGAATGCCGGTATTTTCATCTGGCGAGCCAGTACCATTCTGAAAGCCTTCCGGGAATACGCCCCCGGGGTGTACCAGGTGCTTGCCAGCGGCAAGGATCTTTACGGCACAGCGGCTGAAAAACAATTCATTTCCGTGAATTACCCCAAAACCGAAAATATCTCTGTAGATTTCGCCATTCTTGAAAAAGCTGACAATGTGTACACCATTCCTTCAGACATAGGATGGAGCGATCTGGGTACCTGGGCTTCGCTCCAACAGGAACTGCCCCGGACCAATGAGGGAAACGTGCTGCAAGGCGGCGAGGTAGTCGCCATTGATGTAAAAAACTCATTGATACGAGGTGGAGTGAACAAGCTGCTCGTCGTAAAAGGGCTCGAAGATTACATCGTTGTTGACGAAGGTGATGTATTGCTTATCTGGCCCAAAAATGAAGAGCAGCGTATCAAAGAAATCCGCGAGGAATTGGAAGCCCGTTTGGGCAAGGATTTCTTTTGAGGCTCCCTCCGCTGCAACATCTGCCCTTATGAAGAAAGCGAAAATCCTGCACGTTGAAAATTCTTGCTGGGATATTTACAAATTCCGCACGCCCTTTTTAGAGGCCATGAAAGAGATGGGGATGGAAGTGATCCTGGCTGCACCCCTGGACGAATATTTTGGAAGGATTGATGAAAAACTTTACGACGAATTCGTAGAAATAAGGAACCTGAAGGCCCAGTCTATCGCTCCGTTAAGGGATTTGCGCTACCTGCTCGAGCTCAAAAAACTCCTCCAGCGTGTATCACCTGACCTGACCCTGTTTTTTACCATCAAGCCCGGCATCTACGGGGGCATCGCTTCGCAATGGACCAGAACACCTGCGATGGTTTTCCTCACCGGCCTGGGCTACACCTTTTACAATGGAACAATTCTGCGACGCATCGTGACCACCTTGAGTAAGCTGGCCTACCGGAGAATCGAAAAGCTGGTGGTACTCAACGAGGACGATAAAGCAAGATTGACAGAATTGAAAATTGTAAAACCCGAAAAAATATTTATTCAGCCTGCTGAAGGTGTTGACGTGGACCATTTTTCCCCACTTCCCAAAACCATTCACAATGGAAAATTCATTTTTCTTTTCATTGGACGACTCATAGCCACCAAAGGCCTCCGGGAGCTTGTTGAAGCTGTAAAAATATTGAAAACGGAACGGGATGATTTTGAATGCTGGATCGTAGGAGACCAGTCTTTTTCCAATCCCTCGGTAATATCCCGCCGGGAAGTGCACAGCTGGGTGACCAAACAATACGTCCGCTATTTCGGTGCCACAGACGATGTACGCCAATACATTAGAAACGCTGATGTGGTCGTGTTGCCATCACATGGTGAAGGAAAACCCAGAGTGTTGCAGGAAGCCATGGCCATGGCAAAGCCAGTGATTACAACCTCCACCTCAGGGTGTCGGGAGTTAGTGAATCACCATGAAAGCGGCCTGCTCGTTCCACCCTGCAAACCGTATGCATTAACCGAGGCAATGAGGTATATGGTGGAGCTGCCTGGCGCCAAATTGGAAGCAATGGGATGCAAAGGGCAACAAATAGTGTTGGAGCGATATGCGACTGAAGTTACTAAAAGGCATTTCGCTAAGTTGTTAAATGAATCTATTCCATTCATGGCGCAACTGACTGGACGGCAAAAAGTACTTGTTTATTAGGAGCCAGTTTTATATTCTTCGATTAACCCTTTATATTCACTGAATTTGAGGAAGGCCGCTGTGGCCTTTTGTTGTTATATGACCGTCCTCCTCCCATTCGATTCACTGGAATTAAAGTACACACTGCATCTGCTGCTCAGGTATTTGCTGGGGCTTGATTACGAGCTCGAAATAGCTCCTGAAGAGCAACGGTCAGTCGAAATAACACTCTTAGGCGGGAAACGACTCAGCATTGCGGTTGATCCCTGGCTCGCCAACCCCAAATATGATAAAAGCCAGATTCCAGCTAGTGTAAAATGGTTCAAAAAAAACAACAACGCCTTCATTCCTGAGCAAGACCTGCCCATATTGTACGGTGAGGCCAATTTGGCTGTAAGCCCAGACAGGATTGACTTGAATGCCGATTTGCTGAGTACTACATTTTTTATGCTCAGTCGATGGGAAGAACACGTGGTGAAAGAACGTGACCAATATGGGCGCTTCCCGGCAAATGCAGCACTTTCCGTAAAATCAGGGTTTTACCAACGGCCCATCGTTGACGAATATGCTGAAATGCTGTGGAACATGCTGCAATATTTGGGCATCCAACAGGAGCGAAAAAAATGGGAATTCAAACTGTTTCCCACTCACGATATTGACAATCCGAGAAAATGGAGAGGGCTGCACACATTGTTTCGAACCCTGGGTGGCGATCTGCTCAAACGAAAAAGTCCTTCTATGGCCCGTAATTCGTGGCGCAGCTTCTGGAAAACCCGGCAGGGAACAGAAAAAGACCCATTTGATACCTTCGATTTTCTGATGGACTGCAGCGAGCGGTATGGCTTGCAATCCCACTTTTTTTTCTTGTGCGGTGGCAAAACACCTTTCGACAAAGAGGCCTTGCCCCCCTCCCACCCCATCGTTCAACGCATATTTGAAAAAATTAACCGGAGAGGGCACGTGATTGGTCTCCACTCGAGTTATGATGCTTACACAGATGAACAGCTTTTCAAAACAGAACTGGAATTGCTACAAAAGCATGCCCCGCAAGAAATCAAGTGTGGCCGGCAGCATTACCTACGCTTCGAGGTACCAACGACGTGGCAACTATGGGCAAAGGAAGGCCTCGAATGGGAAAGTAGCATGGTGTACCCGGAAGAAGCCGGCTTTCGATGTGGCATCTGCAGGGAATTCCCTGTTTTCGACATACACCAACGCAAAATGCTACCCTTGTTCGAACGTCCCTTGATCCTTATGGAGGGATCCTGGATGCGCTATAATCCAAAGTCTCCTGACCGCTTTCTTGAAGATGCCAAAAATCTCATGGAGGTGGTCAAAAGGTACAAGGGCACATTTGTGTTGCTGTGGCATAATTCGACGCTCGGCTTCCATTTCGAAAGTGAAAACAGGAAGCTCTATGAGCGCATACTCTCCTTCGTTGCCGAAAGTGAATCCTGAGGCGGTTCCTTTCCCTTCGATTCATTTCTCTCCTTCATTATCTCTGCCACCATGCGAGCCATGATCGTTTTCCAGGAAAAATGCTCCAGTGCATGGGCTCGCAACTTTTCCCGGCAGCCTTTCCCAAACCTATTCCATTTTTTTAGAACCTCTTCGAAATCGATTGGTGAATCGTCATTTGGTAAGACAATGAGGCAATCCTCAACTCCCTGAAATCCGGGATCGGGCATGCTGTAGATGAATGGCACTCCACGTATGGCATATTCCCGGTGTTTCAAGGGAAAACCGAGGGGCAAACCAGTTCGGAACCCACCAAGATTCCCAATACCCAAGTCAGCCTCATCGAAAATCTCATTCAAAGCACCACCGTATTTTACGGGTATCAATTTCACATAATTCTGGAGACCCTTACTTTTTATTGCTTTATGGATTTCTGGCAAGTAATTTGTAGGCCCAACTAATTTTACAATGATGTCTGTGGTCCTGTTCGTTTTGTTATTGTAAAATTCCAAACCATTTAAAATCCTGTCCAAACCATGCCACATACGCCAGTTGCCAGTGCCTACAAGTCGAAGGACTCCTCTCTGATACTTCCAATTTGACGGAGCAATTCTTTCTGCTTCAATGCCGTTGGGCATGGTAATGACAGGCAAACCAAAAAGCTCCTGATAATATCCCGGTGTCACCAGAAAATCGAGGATGTGCCGCATTCCCCTCCTCCACACCCGATCAAGCTGATATTGAATGCTGCGAAGAAAGCCCTTCATTTCATTTTCATAAGGATAGGAAGGAATTTCCACAACCATCCTGGCTCCAGGATTAGACCTCCGAAATTTCTTAAGAAACCGCAACAAAAACGGATGTGCCAACTCATATCTGGCAAAAAAAAGTTCATATCCAGAAAGGCTCAGCTTCATTGGGATTAACCAATGCATCAGGCAATAAAGGAACAAGTAAGTCCAGCATGTGTTGGAGCGTATTTTAAATGGTGTGTGAATCAACAGACGCTCATTGAACAATACTCCATCGTCACAAAGCCAGAGCATGTCTACAGTGAAACCCACAGACCGCAGGCCCTCCACCTGCCCCAGGCATTTTCGCACCAATCCGATTCCGGCCGGATCGTCCCGGTTGACGCGACAGTAATACAATGCCCTTTTTTTCATTTGCCAAGTAGTTCTTTAGCTGCGTAAAGTATCCTGTTGGAAGCCTTGTATATTTGATACACCGGCACCCGCTTTGCCCCAAATGCTCTGAATACCGGTTCGATGTGAGGAAGCATGGAGCCTTCAAAGTTGAAAATTCGCCCTGCTGCATGGCTTTTTTCAATCAAAAGATAGATCAATAGTTGAGCAGCACCGCCCGATCCAAGTCGCTTGTCAAGTGCTGGCATCCAATAATAAGAATAACGATCATCCCAAATCTGATACACCATAGCCACAGGTGAGCCTTCATTATCTATTAAGGAAAATATTTCACCCCCCTTATGATTAGATATTTCCCTGTGTAATTTATTCATAATATGGAGGTGTTTTCCTTTTATTTGCAGCCCTTGTCGTTTCATGCATCTGTTGTAAAACTGTATAAACTTTTTTATTGAGTCCACCCGGTTAATTACAAATTTTTCTCTGGCATTGCGAAGCCTGTTTCTACAATATGTGGTCATTTGGGCCCTCGTCTCCTTTTTACTAACTGGTGGCAACAAGTATGAGTACCTTGCCTTCATTCGATATTTAGTCCAATAAAACGGCAGCCAGTTTTCAAAGCCAGGCTCTTGCACCTGTGAAAACCAGGCCACAGGAGGTAACTGTGCAACAAGCTGCCGGATGATACGCATTTCAGCATTGTATCTGGAAACGAGCTTTTCAGGCAACAATGCCTCGTTCAACCAAATCCCCTGATAAGGAGTGTAAGGTGGCATGCGAATCGTTTTTATCCCTAAAAAGGAATTCAGGTAATAGGGGCAAATTCCCAGGATTTCACCGTCACCCCGGCGCACTTCAGCCATTCCCCATTTCCCTTTGCCACAAACAGCATCTAACCACCAGGGTTGACTGAAGAGGGGAAGTTGACATGTATGACTTAGGATGCTCAATATATTCCGTGATATTAGTTATTGTGTTAAATACATTTCTCATATTCCTGAATAACTGCCCGGGAAACTGCCTTCGGGGAATACTTGTTTACAGAATCCCTTACCTTTCCAGGTTTAAAGGTGTGGTATTCAGCTATCATTTTTTTCATTGCTTCCTTCAATTGGCCTTGACTAGCTGAATCAACGACAATCCCCTCTTCCGATAATAGTTCTTCTGATATTCCACCACACCTTGAACTTATCACAGGTATGCCAGACGCCATGGCTTCTGCCAGCACGCAAGAAAAGGTTTCCACCACACTGAAAAGTATCAGGCAGTGGTGCTCGCGCATAGTCTGGGCAATAATGGAGTGAAGTTGCGATCCTAAGAACTTGCAATTCCTGCTGAGCCCGTACTGTTCAGCTAACTCTTTGAGAAGGTTCCGATCCTCCCCATCTCCAATGATCGTAAGACTCACATGCTGAAAGTCATTCACTATTCCCGCAAAACATTTGATAATTTTATCAACTTGCTTATTTGCAACATCGAGCTGACCTATATATAAAAATTTAAATAGTTTTTCTAAGTCGGGTTGCTTACAAGCAGGATAAAATTTATTTAAATCAACAATATTTGGCACTATCAGATAATTAGCACTTGGTTCGATATCATGCATTTGCTTCTTAAGTGATTCGGAAACAGGCATCACACATTCGCTTGAACGCATGACCCACCGTATTAAAAACCTGAGCCAACATTTTTCTTTCACAACATTGTAATAGCCAGACCAATGCTCTGATAAAATCAAGGGTTTTCTTTTAAATTTGGAAAATAGAACAGCAATAAAGCCACATGGATGCAATACCTGTCCATGTACAACGTCAAATTTTCTATTCCTAAACACAAGGAAACTCCAACACGCAGAAATCAAAAGGGCGAATAAGCGAAAGGGCATGAAATGAAGATTCGGGTAGTAGAAATGCCATTCTTCAATCTGATTTACAATATTTATCTTTTTCCAATATATTCTACGATGCTCGTGAAAAGTCAATACAGTGATTTGGCAATGTTGGTTGGCAGCAAGAGCCATTCGCTCAATAAAATCACCTTCCTGAGGTAAATCTCTATGAGGATACCATGAGCAGACCCAGAGTGCAGTCAAGATTATTTATTTTATCACCGGATCAACACCATCTTCCCCACTCCACCTACGGTGTATTGATCGGCACTGGTTTCAAGTGAATCAAAGGACGCTTCATCTTTGATAAGAAAACGGTACAAATATACACCAGTTGCCACTTGATCACCAAATTGGTCCCTTCCATCCCAGGCGAAGACTGTCATATTGGTTCCAATCCGAAGGGGGCCTAGTTCTTCCTTGGATACTTCCCTTACAATGCGCCCTGAAACACTCAAGATTTGAAGGCGATAATCTTCCGGTGGACGGTCTCCGGTCAATGTATAGACAAAGCGGGTTGAAGTGCTGAAAGGATTCGGATAATTTACGAAATTCGAAATCGCCTTTTGATTGGTCACCCTGAATCTTTGCTTGAAATCATAACTCCCTGATGCATTCCCGCTCATGTCCTTGGCCTGAATCAGCAAGGTATATTCCCCATCTTGGAGCAGTTCCGGTCGGTAAGTGAGCAAGATTTGGTTGTCCTGGGCTTCGTTTGCAAATTGCACATCCAACTCTGGAGAATTCAGGTAAACAGGGAGAAAATTAGCACTGTCAGGACGGAGAATTGCAAGTTTTATGGCAGAAGTATCAGTCAGCAACAAATACTGGTTTTCATCTTTGAGCCTCACCTGGATGACCGGTCTTGAGGATACAATTTCTCCATCCAATATCCGTCTGCCATCAAAAGTTACCTCTACCACTGGGTTAAGCTTGTCACCATAAATATGGTAGGTAAGATCCAGGTAGTTGTTGGTATGGAGCTGTTCAGGCTTGAAGTCCGGATTCAATTCAACACTGACCAATTGGTTACCAATTTGCGAACGGGTTTCCATTTCAAGGGATATTGTTTTAGATTCGTCCTGGCCCAATGGGGGTATTGTTTGGAGTATTTTTAACTCATTGTTTGATTCGTCTCTAAAGGAATATTCAATTGCCAAAGAATCTTCACTCAATTCGGAAGTTAGGTTTTCAATATCGTATTCAATGACCAAAGGGGCACCTTGCTGCAAGCTGTCGCTTTTTAGATTAAAATGTTCTGAAAGGTTGTATGTATATTCCGGAACCCCTGTAAAATATATCTTGATGTATTTCAACTGAGGAGCAGATCGAATCAAAGAATCTTTAAAAAATAATTGAAAAGAAAGCCGAGGATAAAGAGTTGGATCTATGAATGAAAGGTCAATTTCCTCTTCATAAGCCAATCGACTATCCAATAGGGCTACCCGGTTACCATTTGGCTGGAGGCCAACCAGATTCAAGCGGACAGAATCTGTGGGAAAGGAATTAGTATCTTCCCATCTGACTACCATGTTGTGCCATTCTTTTGCTGGGCCGATTTCCTGTGAAGTGAGATAACCCCTGTCCCAATTCCCCTCCAATACAAATTTCAACTCCATTATTTCTTCTGCAGAACCGGCCATTTTTTCTGCAATCAATCCATGCCCTTTCCTGTAAACTACAGCGTAAGGAACCGAACCGATAATTGGTAGCTGTCTGACCAACTGAGCACCATTTTCTTCTAAAATGTTAAGCAAGCTGTAGCCATATTGCAAGCTGTCATTCACCCACTCATGGGGTTGGTAATTGGCAGTCGGTGTTGTTTGCATAGTCGTGAACAAAACATAATCTCCTTCAGGAATGACATTTGTCAAGAAATCCATGGCCTGTTTCCGGCCATTTGCATCAGAATTAAACATAAATACCGTGGCATCATTGCCCCATGGGTGCAATAGGCCGTATTCCCCAGGATAGTAATTCCACATGGGTTCAAGGTAAACCGAATCAATCCAGGTAATGTAGTAACCAGCGGCCGGTGTATAGTAATACCACCAACTAGTGTAATTATTTAACAGTAGCCCAGGTCTTTTAATCGTTCGGGCAGCATTGGTTAAAATGTACTCCTTAAGAGATTCCGGAAAGGCCCATTTACCCTGCTGGTCGACTTGTAGGTTTACCATTTGATTTTTACTGAACTGAGCACTTGCCGATTGATTCCAGCCCTTGTTCCCCGGCTCCACAATAAAGGAAGAATAAGACCATAAATAACTATTTTCTGGAGATAAACTGTCAGGGCTTACCCTCCAAAAATATACCTTGCTGGTATCCAGTGTCACATCTGGGGTCCATTTCAGGACTCCGCCTTGTTGAACTATTTCTTTTCTTGAAATTATAGGATCGTCAAAAGTATCTGTCGTATCCAGTTCAAAAATATATTTTCGCTCAGGTGCCAGAGGATCAGTGGTATATGCCTTGAGGGTAAGATTGGTATTGTCAACGATGGCAAATTCCGGGGGGTACACTGGAACTGCACTGTTATCACGGACCAGAAAAGGAAAGCCTGTTTGTCCATCGGACATCACCAGTTTGTTGTTCAACTCCCCTGTTGGCTGAGGCAATTCCTCTACCCGGTCATCTGCATCAATGGTAAGGTGAAGACGGTTCAAGCCAATTGTTTCCTTTCTTTGGCTGGGCAATTTGAACACGTATTCGTCTTTGTAAGAAGGAGCGCGCAACAAGGTGTCAAGAATTTGTTCCTGCGAACCATCGGGCAATTGTTGAAAACCTGAAAGAATGATCGAATCTGGCAGATTCTGGCCAAGATTTGCCACTGCTACTTTGAATTCCCCCTCTCCCTGGTTGGCTACGATCCGCTCAGGTGAAATCTGAACTGACGCCGGGTCTATAACATAATCAGGGCCTGGTGCAGGGTTCAGGCTAAGTGAAGGGTCCCCCAACAAATTGAACTGTTGCCGGATTAGATCAATTCCAAAATTTCCTTCAGAAAAATTGCCATTGGTGGCCTGGAGGATATTCCCAAGACCCTGGCCATACATGCTGTTGCCTAGAAGATCGTACAATTTGGAAACATAAGTCCCCAGTGCAGAGATAAAGCCTTGCCCTGCGGTGGCTGTAAACGCTATAGGCCCGGCTTCCTCCATGAATACAAATCGCTCACCAATTCCCCTGGTTGTAGTATGAATGTTTCCTGCATAACAGCCCAGTGACAGCATCCAGTAGTACTTCCCCTGATTGTGATAGTTTTCAGGGAAATCTATGGTCAAATCAAATACCCCAAGGCCGGAATGTCCGAAAAATGTCACAAGAGAAACCCCGTTGTTGATATAATCGAATATTAGATCTGTTTGCGGTTGTTGAATTGGATCGGAGCTGGTTTTGTAATAGGACATCGTGTGCGATCCAAACCTGCTTGTTGCAAGTATATCTTCAAAATTTTTCAGGTAATTTCTGATAAGTTGTTGTTCGCCAGGATTGGCAGCGTTGCCACCACCCAGGTGCAACAAATTTTTCATCCACAAGCGGTTGTCAATGGTCTGAGGTTTATTCCTTGCAGCTTCAAACTGTTTTACTTTTTCAAAGTAAATTCTCAAATCATCCGTATTCCAGCAGGCGACTCGTCCTATGGGAATTATCGGGGTATATCCGTTGTTTCCTGCCACCAGTAAGTTATCAGACCCCGGAACTCCCCATGTGGGCAAATAATACTGGGTATTGCTTGCCAATGCACTTGCTGTACGGACCCGATAATATTCCAAACCCTTTCCGATCAATAGGATGTACTTGGGAGTACTCCAGTTTTTTTTGACCCACCAGGCAAAATTCCGGATGCTCAACGGGTGTCGGTTCAGCCCCCAGGCAAACTGATCGTATAAATCCTGTACTTTAACAACCAACGTGTTATAGCCACCACCCTGATTGGATGATCGATAATTAGCATACTCTTCTATCCAATTGACTCCATTGCCGTCATCAAACAATTTTTCGCTGGAAATAATGATAAATTCAGCATTTGTTTGGGTGTAATCGGTAAAATTAGTTGGGGATAAATAAGGCGCCGGTAAAGCTCCTGTTTCGGTATTAACTAAAACAAAATCCTCCAACTCATCATTTGCTGGTAATTTAAATTTCAATATTCCCGCATCCGAAACGGCAGTGATAAAGTATCCGTCTGACAAATTAAACAAGAGGACATCATCGTCATCGTCGAAGTTGTTGATTTCAAGGTAATGACCCTCGGAAGATGCATCCAATGCAAACGAAGTGTAGCTGCTGTTTTCAAATTCAAATAAATGGGGATATTCGAAATAGATGAAAGCCAGGCGATGTCGATCATTGTTGGATGTCAGGCCTCTCAATTCGATTGTCAGCGGCGCATTCAATAATTGACTGGAAAACTCTATTTGAGGTTCTCGAACCTCATAATCATAAAATTCATCAACAAGAACGATTTCTTCATTTAGCTTGATCTCCAATTGATGACTACCCAGGTTTCCGGAATACCGCAACTTTATAAGCGGATTGACATTCCCAATAAAAGGGAAAGGCAGGCTCATTGCGTGACTCTGGGCATTAGCCCAATTGGTAGCATAGCCTTCAGCCCTTGTGTAGTTGGATTTGCTGATACCATGGGCGTTGGCTTCTTTCTTAAGACGGTCATCAAACACCAGTTCCTGGCTATACCAACACCATTCTGTTTTGGGGGGTAAATTTGCCAGATCATTGATTTCTTCCATATATCGTTTACCGATTCCCCCTCCCCCCCACGTCAAAAAATAAGCACTGCTATCCGTAATCAGGCTATACCTCGGGTTCATCATTTCCTCTTCCGGGTTTTGAAACAGGTAGCGGTCCAGTTCAGCGCGGTTCATTTCGCCGTAGAACAGGAGGAAGTCGGTGGGTTGGAAGGGTTGATCGGTGGAGGTGTAGATGGGGATTTCTTTGCCGTTGTGGAAAAGCTGGTAAGCATTGCCGTTGATGGTGGTGATGGGCACGCCGGCGTCCTGAAGTTCCTGGCCGGTGACTTTGTACATGCCGTCTTCGGCTACCAGCATTTTGAAGTATGGCTGGTCGTAGTTGATCCACTCGTTGCCGTAGAGGGTATCGGTGCCTACGATGATTTGACCGAAGGAAAAAGAAAGGTAAAAAACCGAGAGGAAGAAGGCAATCAGGTATCGCATGAACCCAAGGGATTGTGAATTTGTCCTGTTCATTTCACCGGCACAGGTTCAAAAATAGTGCAACATCAGAATTCCGTTAATCTTTTGTTTGACATTCTGCTGTGTTTGTTGATTTAAGTTTCCTGCCATTTTGTCATTCAAGTTCAGATTTAGGGTATCTTTGCAACCCCTTGTAAAAAGGGAGCCTCCGGGCTGATTTGAAAGGCAAACAATCAGATTTTCATGTACGACAACAACCCGACACTGACCGGTAAGAACAAAACCGTGGATGAGTCCCGCCAGGGCGAAGTTTTTTACGACGAGGCCCTTGCTGACGGCAAGAAACGCTTTTACATCGAGAGCTATGGCTGCCAGATGAACTTCAGCGACAGTGAGATCGTGGCCAGCATCCTGTCGGATTCCGGCTTTGCTCCTACGCGAAATGTTGAGGCGGCAGACCTCATCCTGATCAATACCTGCTCCATTCGGGAGAAGGCAGAGGAAACGGTTCGCAAGCGCCTCAGGGAGTTCGACAAGGTGAAGCAACAGAAACCGGAAACCATGGTGGGGGTGCTGGGTTGCATGGCTGAGCGCCTGAAAACCAGGTTTTTGGAAGAAGAAAAACTGGTGGACATGGTGGTGGGCCCGGATGCCTACCGCGACCTGCCGAAATTGCTGGAGGTGGTTGGTGAAGGCGAAAAAGGCGTCAATGTCTTTTTGTCAAAAGAAGAAACCTATGCCGATATCAGTCCACTGAGGCTGGACTCCAACGGCGTTACGGCTTTTATCTCAATTATGCGGGGTTGCGACAACATGTGCAGCTTCTGTGTGGTGCCGTTTACGCGCGGAAGAGAGCGCAGCCGGGATTGTTTCAGCATCGTTGCGGAAGCGACCGAACTGTTTGAAAGAGGATACCGGGAAGTGACCCTTTTGGGCCAAAACGTGGACAGTTACAAATGGGAGAATCCTGAGACCGGCCAGGTCGTCACTTTTGCACAGTTGCTCGAAATGGTTGCCCACGTCCATCCCGATCTCAGGGTCAGGTTTTCCACCTCCCACCCCAAAGACATTACCGACGAAGTGCTCTACACCATGGCCAGGTACGACAACATCTGCAATTACATCCACCTGCCGGTGCAAAGTGGCAACAGCCGGGTTTTGAAATTGATGAACCGCACCTACGACCGGGAATGGTACATGGACCGCGTCAAGGCCATTTACCGCATCCTGCCCGATTGTGCCATCAGCTCGGACATCATTGCAGGGTTTTGCACGGAAACAGAGGAGGAGCACCGGGATACCCTGAGCATGATCGAATGGGCCAACTATAGCATGTCTTACATGTTTTTCTATTCCGAAAGGCCGGGTACGCTGGCCGCCCGCAAGCTGAAGGATGACGTTCCGGAAGAGGTCAAAAAACGCCGCTTGCAGGAAATAGTCAGACTGCAAAACCAGGTTTCCTTCAAACACAACCAGGCGGACATTGGCAAGACATTCAAGGTGTTGATCGAAGGCAATTCCAAACGCTCGGATCAGGATTTCAAAGGGCGAAACAGCCAGAACAAAATGATTGTGTTCCCGAAAAAACATGGCTTAAAGCCCGGCGACTATGTGTTGGTAAAAGTTGAAAGCGCCACTTCCGCCACTTTGAGAGGACATATTGTAGAAAACTAAAGATCAAACATGCACTCACTGCAAGCCATCAAACAGCGATTTGGGATCATATCCATTTCCCCGAAACTTGACCGGGCCCTGGACACCGCCGTTCGTGTGGCCGCCACAGACCTGACGGTGCTGATACATGGCGAAAGTGGGGTTGGCAAGGAAGTTTTTTCCAAGATCATACATGCGCTGAGCCCCCGCAAGCACAACCAGTTTATCGCCATCAACTGCGGGGCCATCCCGTCGGGCACCATCAATTCCGAGCTATTCGGTCATGAGAAAGGCTCCTTTACCGGTGCAACCGGTGAGAGAAAGGGGTATTTCGAAACCGCTGACGGCGGAACGATTTTCCTCGACGAGGTGGGTGAAATGCCCCTGGACACCCAGGCCTTCCTGCTGCGGGTATTGGAATCAGGAGAGTTTATCAGGGTAGGTTCTTCCGTCGTCAGAAAAACCGACGTGCGGGTCATTGCAGCCACCAATGTGGACTTGCTGGAGCGGGTTCGCAAAGGCAAATTCCGGGAAGACCTGTATTACCGTCTCAATACCGTTCCCATCCGGGTGCCTGCATTGCGTGAGCGACCCGAAGACATCTTCCTTTTGTTCCGGAAATTCTCCAACGACCTTGCGGAGCAGTACAAGATAGACCCCGTCCAACTGGACCAGGAAGCCCGCAAGATGATGGAATCCTACAGTTGGCCGGGCAATGTAAGGGAACTGAAAAATGTTGCGGAGCAACTGACCATACTCGCTGAGCGGAGGTTGATCGGGCCGGAAGACCTGTTGAGCCTCATCCCGGAAATGAACAAGCGGCAATTGCCGATGATTCCGGGAAGAGACGAAGAAATATCCCAGACTTTTCACGAGCGGGAGATTCTGTACAAGTTCCTGTTCGACATGAAAAACGACCTGAACCACCTCAAAACACTGATCTTTGAGCTGGTTCGTCAAAACAACCTCGAAATGCCCACCGGGGCCGGGTTGAAGCCCATGTACACCCCTGCTTTTCTTGGCGACATGAAGGATACTGCTACACGCAACGCTGCCCCTCCTGAGAACAGCTTGCCACAATACCCGGAGCAACCCGGCAACCAGCCGATCATTCTGAGAGAGGAGGATGATACTTACCACAAAGCTGAAGTGGTGGAGGAAAATCTCAGCCTGGTGGAGATGGAAAAAGAGCTGATAATGAAGGCATTGAAAAAGCACAACGGCAAACGCCGCGATGCAGCGCAGGAACTTGGCATCTCAGAACGGACGCTTTACCGGAAGATCAAAGAATACGATTTGCCCGTATAGACAGGCTCCAGGCCCGGCTTTTGTCACAACTTGATAAGGATTTCAGTATTTCCTTTCTCAGTTTAGTCCGATTGTTATATTTGCCGCAGAAAACCCTCATAAACCTCAGATAACAAAGTAGAAAACACCCCATCCGCAATTGATATACTCAAAACGAAGTGGTTTGGGCGGCGATCCCGTCCCGATCCCGAAAGCTTTCGGGATTCGGGATTCGGGACCCAAACTCACCATCCACACTGGACGGGAGTGATGAATAATTCCCAAACCACTTCGAATCGGGTATAAAGGAAAAGAAAAGATACCATAGATAACTTCCATGCATCAAAGCGGAGATCAATAGTAGCCCGTTAGGGAGCACTCGAAAACAAGTCTTCATTCAATCTTCTCAATCGTTATGACCAGCAAATCCTGGATCAGTTCGGTTCTGGTTGTCTTTGTTTTAAATATCCTCGCTGCGCAACCGGCTGAGCACACCCCTACCCCTTCTCAGGAAAGAGTTTCCTCATTTGAGAAGCGCAAGCAACTCAGGGCCAATTCACTGGTGGCGGGCATTCCCTTCAAATCCATCGGTCCAACCGTATTTTCAGGCCGTGTTGCCGACCTGGACGTTTCACCTGATGACCCCACCCGCTTTTATGTGGCCTATGCTTCCGGGGGGCTCTGGAAAACCGAAAACAACGGCCAGTCATTCAGCCCCATATTTGACCACGAGGTGGTGATGACCATTGGAGATATTGCTGTGGACTGGAAAAACAACACCATCTGGGTGGGTAGCGGGGAGGTCAACTCCAGCCGCTCATCCTATGCCGGCACAGGCATGTTCGTGTCAAAAGACGGGGGTGCCAACTGGGAATACAAGGGATTGGGCGAAAGCCACCACATCGGCAAAGTGCTGCTCCACCCCGACAACCCCGATGTGGTACTGGTTGCTGCCCTGGGGCACCTGTACACGCCCAACCGGGAAAGGGGCGTGTACAGAACGGACGACGGTGGCAAGACCTGGCAGCAGGTACTCTTCGTCAATGAAAATACCGGCGCCGTTGACATGGTGAGGGACCCGGCCAACCCCGACATCATCTATGCAGCCACCTGGCACCGGGAACGCAGAGCCTGGAATTTTGTAGAGTCCGGAGAAGGTTCCGGCATCTTCAAAAGCGAAGATGGGGGCAGAACCTGGACCCGCGTGAATATTGAAGGCTCCGGTTTCCCTACCGGCGACGGTGTGGGCCGGGTTGGCCTGGATGCCGCCGTTCACAACGGAGAAACCTGGGTTTATGCCGTGGTGGACAACCAGACCCCCAGACCGAAAGAGAAAAAGGAAGAAGAAACGGATGCGCTGACGAAGCACGACTTCAAAAACATGGAGGTCAAATCCTTTCTGGCGCTCGACGACAAGAAGCTTGACGCCTTTCTCGAAGAAAACCGTTTTCCGAAGAAATACACCGCCAAAAAGCTGAAGCGCATGGTCAAAGCCGGCAAGCTCAAACCGGTAGCGCTGTACGATTACCTGTACAATGCCAATGAAGACCTTTTTGACACCGAAGTAACCGGAGCCGAGGTTTACCTTTCCAAAGACGGCGGAGCCAGCTGGCAGCGCACCCACGAGGATTACCTTGACAATGTGTATTACACCTACGGTTATTACTTCGGAAAAGTGCATGTAAATCCCGCCAATGCCGAAGAGCTTTACATTTACGGGGTACCCGTCCTGCATTCCGACGATGGCGGAAAAACCTGGAACAACATCAACCGGGAGAACGTGCATGTGGACCACCACGCACTCTGGATTGATCCAACCCGGAACGGACACCTCATCCTCGGCAACGACGGTGGTGTCAACATCTCTTACGACAACGGCGAGACCTGGGTGAAATGCAACTCGCCCTCCGTCGGGCAATTTTATGCCATCGCTGTTGACCACGAGCGGAATTACAACGTTTACGGCGGTTGCCAGGACAATGGCGTCTGGTATGGACCCCACAACAACAAGCCCAATCTGAGTTGGCACAGCAGTGGCAACTACCCTTTTGATGCCATTATGGGTGGCGACGGCATGCAGGTGCAGGTGGACACCCGCGACAACAACACGGTTTACACCGGATTTCAGTTTGGCAACTATTTCAGAATCAACAAGAAATCAGGAAAGCGCAAACGCATTACCCCACAGCACGAACTGGGCGAACGGCCCCTGCGCTGGAACTGGCAAACGCCCATCCACCTGTCCGTCCACAACCAGGACATCCTGTATATCGGTGCCAACAAACTGTATCGCTCCATGAACCGGGGCGACGACTGGAAGGCCATTTCCGGCGACCTGACACAAGGCGGCCGGGAAGGGGATGTGCCCTTTGGTACACTGACCACCATCCACGAATCTCCCCTGGCGTTCGGGCTCCTGTACACCGGTTCTGACGATGGACTGGTGCATGTGAGCAAAGACGGCGGCCACTCCTGGCAAAACATCAGCCGGGGGCTGCCACAGGGCTACTATGTAAGCCGGGTCCAGGCCTCTGCCCATGAATTGGGACGGGTGTACGTTTCCATGAATGGCTACCGCAACGATGTCTTTGACCCGATGGTCTTTGTTTCTGACGATTATGGAGAAAACTGGACTTCTATTGGCAATGAACTGCCGATGGAGCCCGTCAATGTGATCCGGGAAGACCCTCACAACGAAAACCTCCTGTATGCCGGAACCGACCACGGTGCTTACGTTTCCATTGACAGAGGTGCCACCTGGATGGCCCTTGGCGACGATGTGCCGGCAGTGGCCGTGCACGACCTGCTCATTCACCCGAAGGCAAAGGACCTGATCCTGGGAACACACGGACGGTCTCTTTACGTCGGAAATGTGGAGCATCTGGAGATGATAAACGACTCCATCGTCAACTCCGGCTTGTATGTGTTCGACCCCGGCAAAGTCCGTAAGTTCGGGCAATGGGGACGGGAGAGAAGAGCTTATACCGGTGAGTACTCAGAACCTGAGATCAGTTTGCCGGTTTTTACCAATGAGCCAGGCAAAGTCAGAATAAGCGTCAAAATGGACGAGCTGACCCTGGCCTCCTGGACGGAGGATCTGCAAAAAGGATTTAACTACCTGACATACAATGGCTTTGTTGACGAAAAAGTCGTGAAGGATTATCAGAAACAGCTCAACGGGAAGAAAGAAAAAGGAAAGGAAATCAAACTTGAAAAGGCTGACAGCGGCAAGTTTTACCTTGAAAAAGGCACCTACACCCTGGTCTTTGAAAAAGAGAGGACAATGGTTGAAAAAAAACTCACCATCGAATAGTCTTTCTCCATCCAAAATGAGGAGCTGGCATTTGAGTGAGGATGCAATTGTTTTATTAAAAATGTAAAGTATGGCTAAAGTGATGATTTTTATGGATGGGTCATGGTTGTATTCAACCGTGCGTTTTCTCGGTGATGATTTCCAGATTGACTATGGGAAATTACCCGTGGTGATGGCCAAACTGTTGGGGCGGAAGATGGGGGGAATTCCCGTTGACATCGTTCGCACCTATATGTTTGGGTCCAATGCCATCAACTACCAGAATGCCGATGAAGAAATGGTCAAGAGGCGCAAGGTCTTTTACGACATTCTTCGGGAAGAATACGGCTACCAGGTAGAGGTTTTTCCCGTTGACTACCGCGGAAGGAGATTGCGGAAAAAGGACCGTCACCCCGATGACGATTTCTCCCCGGAGGAGAAATCGGTAGATGTGGCCCTGACGGCCAACATGCTGTATTACGCCGCCCTTGACAGCTACGACATAGCGCTGTTCCTCGGCGGCAGCCGGGATTATGTCCCGTTGTTGCAGAAAGTGCGCTTGCTCGGCAAGCGGGTAGCCGTGGCCAGCATCAAAGGCTCCTGCGCCTTTGAATTGCTCGACAACAAAGACTCCAAACACGTCAGGGATTTCGACGTGATCTGGCTGGATGACCTCACAGAGGATATCAAAGCCGTGAACGAGGAGCGCTACGTGGAATGCCGCTCACCGATGCACGAAGGCCCCAATCCGATCCTGACCGACGAATTCGTCAGGAAGAACCGGCCCTTCTTCTGCAAGGAATGCCGTGAAAAGATGCGTGCCCAGCGCTACTCGTACAACGACGATGAGTTTGACATTGAAAGCGATTTCGACGACGAATCATTCGGCAACCGGATCATCAACTCCGGTGATGTTTACAGAGGCCGGATCAAGCGCCTGATGGATTTCTTCGGTTTCATCGAAACCCCGGAAGGAGACTTTTACTTCGGAATGGATGATTGTGCCCACGGCACCGATTTCTATTCCATGAGGGAAGGCACCCCCGTTGAGTTCATTGTGGTGAACATGCCCAACAAGCGTTTGCGGGGCAGCCGCGGAAATGGCAAAGCCGAGGAAGTTTCATTCGTCACCGACGATGGCGACGATTATTCCGAAGAATAAACAAGGAAGATGCTGACGATGAAGGCCGGGTGGAGCATCTCTGCCCGGCCTTTGCTTTGTGATCGCAGCCGACTAAATTTAATCTCATTTTACTATACCCAGGCCAAAGCAATTTGGGAAGATATTAGCTTTGAACTTCGGGACGGGACCGGGATCCCCGCCCAAACCACTTCGTTTTGAGTGTATTCAGGCTCCCAGCCTTACTTTTGACTGTCTTCGTAAAAATGACCCCTGGCATGAAAGCTCCGTCTGTAATCCTTTTGATTATCCTGGTATTCAGCTCTTCACCGAAGCTGTCAGCCCAGTCCCTCGGGTCTTGCCTCGCTTCGCAACAGCGACAGGTGTGGTGGGCGCAAAACGCTGCGCATCATGCGAAGTGGTTGCAGCAAAACCAGCTCATCGAGACATGGCTGAAAGACAATCCCGGAGTTTTGGAGCAACGGCAACTGGTTACCATTCCGGTGGTGGTGCACATCGTCTGGAATTCGCCGGAGGAGAACCTGTCAGATGCAGAGATCATCTCTCAGATAGAAGCACTGAACCGCGACTTCCGCGCCCTCAACGAGGAGATACCCGACATTCCTGCCTCTTTCCAACCGCTGATCGCCGATGTGGAAATGGAATTTTGCCTGGCGAGCGTTGACCCCGACGGGCAAGCCACCAACGGCATCACCCGGACATTCACCATCAACGACGTTGGGATTGGCGGCACCTCGGCCATTCATTATTCGGCATTGGGCGGGAAAGATGCCTGGGACCCGGAGAAATACCTCAATATCTGGGTGGCCAAATTCGCCGGCGGGGTTTCCGGAACGGGAAGCTTCCCCGGGCAGGGCCCACCCGAAGAGGACGGTGTGGAGATCAACTACCGCTTTTTCGGAACCCTGGCCGCTGAGCCGCCCTACAACCTGGGCAGAACCCTCACCCACGAAGTCGGGCATTATTTCAACCTGGAACACCCCTGGGGCCCCAACGTGTCCGACTGTTGCGAAGATGATTTTGTGGCAGACACCCCCGAAGCCTGCGAAACATACCTCGGCCTGTGCCCCGTTCACCCGGTGGTGTCGTGTGATGAGCCGGATATTTTCATGGATTACATGTTTTACACCGACGACGCCTGCATGGGCATGTTCACCCTGGGCCAAAAGGCCCGCATGCTGGCAGCGCTGAACCTGCTCAGGCCGGGATTGCTCAGCAGCGGCGCCTGTACCACCGCAACCGGCGAACAAACCGACGAAATGCAACTCAAACTCTACCCCAATCCCGCGTCCGGGCAGTTGTTTGTACAGCCGGGCGGCCATCTCGCAGGCAGCAGAACTTTCGTCATCAATGACCTGCTCGGCAGGCAGGTGCTGTCGGGATTGCTGCCAGAAAACGTAGTGGCAATTCCGGTCGGGCAATTGCCGGCAGGGCATTACACGCTGCAACTCCGACAGGACCGCAAAGTGCTTTCGGCACATTTTTTAAAGCTGTGATTGTCCCGATACCGGTGCCGGTATCGGGAGGTTGAGAGAAGTTGATCCCGACTTTCGTCGGGAGGTTTAGAGGAACATCCTGGAAAATTGCACTCAAAGGGAACTCTGCCATACAATCAGGTCTGAAATCTTGGCTTCTTTGGCAATTCTGTATTTCTTTGCCTCGCCAGAACCAAATAGCTGAAATACTGTTTAAGGGCAAAATTTGCGTCATGTCAATCAACAAAACAGCGAGTTTTATCATCTACCGAATCCGTGAGAAGGGACTCGAAGTATTCATGCTCAACAAGGATAAGGACGGCAAAAAATGGGAGCTGCCTCAAAGCCCCGTTGCCGAAGCAAAAGCACTCCCCCTCGTCGTTGATGAAGACCTGATTGAGCTGGAACCGGTGAAGACCGAGGAAGGTGCTGAGGAGCAGGCCTTCGCCATGGAAGGCGACTGGCACGACATTCCCTCGTTGAAATCCCTCCTCATGAGCGATGTGAAATACATGCACGGCCAGATCAGGCAATTCATTCCCGAGGCCATGGAAAAAGGCACTTTTGTGGCCTTGAAAGAAGCGGTGAAAAGGGTGATGCCCCACCAATACGAAATCCTGAAAGAATTGAAGGACATTCTGACGGACCGCAATTCAGTGAAGAATATGTGACCGCTCCGCAATGCGGACCAAAGGCTCCAATGCTGCTACTTTGCATTGGAGCTTTTCTGTTTCAGAACCAGCCATCGCGTACATTTGCGCAAAATTTGAAAACATGAGCAATGCCAGGCCACAGGCCCTCACCGAAACCAACTTCAAGCTGCCGGGGCAAACGAAATTCTACCGCGGCAAGGTGCGCGATGTTTACACCCTGGGCGACAAACTGGTGATCGTTGCCAGCGACCGCATCTCGGCCTTTGACCACATTTTACCGAAGGCAATACCCTACAAGGGGCAAGTGCTCAACCAAATTGCTGCCCGCTTCCTGAACGCCACCAAAGACATTTGCCCCAACTGGCTCGAGGCCACCCCTGACCCGGTGGTGTCCGCTGGCAAGCGTTGCGAAGCGATACCCATCGAAATGGTGGTGCGGGCCTACCTGACCGGCCATGCCTGGCGGGTTTACAAAAGCGGCAAGCGGGAAATCTGCGGGGTGCCATTGCCCGAAGGGCTACGGGAACACGACCGGCTGCCCCACCCCATCATCACCCCGGCCACCAAAGCCGAAAGCGGACACGACGAGGACATCTCCAAAACGGAAATCCTGAACAGGGGCATCGTTGCCGAAGAGCAGTGGAACACCCTGGAACGGTATGCACTTGAATTGTTTGCAAGGGGCACAGAAATGGCCAGGGAACAGGGCCTCATCCTGGTGGACACCAAATATGAGTTCGGAACTTACAAGGGTGAGATCACCCTCATTGACGAAATTCACACCCCCGACAGTTCCCGGTACTTTTACATGGAAGGCTACGAAGAAAGGCAGCAAAAAGGCGAGCCGCAAAAACAGCTCTCAAAGGAGTTCGTCCGGGAATGGCTGATGGCGCACGGCTTTCAGGGACTGGAAGACCAGTTGATGCCGCACATGCCCGATGTTTTCGTGGATCAGATCACCGAGCGCTACATCGAATTGTACGAAACCATCACCGGCGAGCAGTTTGAGCGGGTGGATACTTCCAATTTGCCGGAGCGAATTGAACACAACATCCTGGAATATCTTCAGAAAAACGCCTGACTTTCAACGGCAGGTTCATCCTCGCCTCGCGCCTGGCGGCGCAATTCTTCCGAGCGTTCCTTTCCGAGATACAGGTCTATCAGCCAATGAGCGGCGTAGATGACCGGGGTCAGTACCACCGCCACCACAAATTTGTAAGCGTAATTCACACAGCCCACTGCCAGAAACAGCGACAGGCTCCAATGCTGGGGCCCCAGCACAAAAGCGATGTACAACACCACGAAACTGTCAATGAACTGAGACACCAGCGTGGAACCGGTGGCCCGCAGCCAGAGGTGCTTCTCGCCCGTGAACAGCCGCAACCTGTGAAAGGTCAGGGCATCTATCAACTGGCCCAACAAGAAGGCCACCAGCGACCCGGCAATGATCCACATACCCTGGCCGAAAATTTGTGAGAAAGCAGCCTGCATGTCCGGTACGCCTTTGTTGGCAAAAGTGGTGACCCAGAAATCAGCCGGAACCAGCCGGATGGCGCTGAAGACCATCGCAAAAGCATAAAGGATGAGGCCTGCCGTCATCCAGGAAAGAATGCGGACGGCCCGCTTGCCGTAGTACTCGTTGATGAGGTCGGTCATGACGAAGACCACCGGCCACAACAACACCCCGGCGGTGAGCATCAAAGAACCCGATTGACCGAAGAGGTTCCACTCCAGCGGAGGAAAGCCGAGCGTCGGTTCCAGGGCGAAGATCTTGACGCCTATGAATTCTGCCACCAACGCATTGGTGACGAAAAAACCCGACAAAACCACGAATAGCTGTACCGACCTGTTGTGCAAAATGTTCTTCATTGCAGAGGTTTGCATCGAAAAAGCGTAAAGATAAAAGCCCGGGTGACTTATCATTGCAGCCGCCAGAAAACCAGCAACAACTCAATGATGCGACTCATAACACTACTTTCCCTGCTCCTGTTGTCAACGGAGTTGTTCTCACAGGCCATCGGTTTGGTGATGGACGGCAATTTTTCCGATTGGCAAGGCGCCACGGTAATTCCTGATGCCCCCGGCGATGCCCCCGGGCTGGACCTGCTGGAGCTTCAAATCGCCAACGACCAGGACCACCTCTTTCTGAAGATCCTCGCTGCGCAAGAATTTGAACTGACAGATGGCAGCAAGCTGGTCATCGCCATTGATACGGACAACAACCCGCTCACCGGCGTTCAGGAGAATGGCCTGGGTGTGGAGTTGTACCTCTATCCCGGCGAACGGGATGTGATTTTCTATGGCAGCAGTTTTCCCTCTTATCCCAGCTTGTACGAAGCCGGCTGGCGGCACCTGCCCACGGTGAGTGGTGAGCGTTTTGAAATATCCCTGCAACGCAACGCCAAGCCCAATGGCACCGTGGAGCTCCTGCCAGGCCCCAGCATTGCCCTGGCACTGTGGGTGGAAGGCACCAATGGCGATCACCTGCCCGACGCCGGCAACAGCATCGCGTACACCTTTGATGAATCGCCATTGCCGGATTACGAGTCCATCACCATCACCCGTGAATCCGATGACCACCTGCGCATGATGACCTGGAACACCCTGCAAAACGGCCTCGATGATTTCAGCCGCAAAGGCAGCTTCAAGCGGGTGCTCAACGCCGTGCAACCCGATATTGTAACTTTCAATGAGTGCTGGGACCTCACCGCCCCCATGGTGGCCAGCTTCATGAACGATGCCGTGCCGCTGGGCGGCAGCAACAGCTGGAATGCCGTCAAACTCGACCAGGGCAACATCACCGTGTCCCGCTATCCCATTCTGGAAAACTGGGAAGTTCGCCCGGGCTCCCGACTGACCGCTTCGCTGATAGACCTTCCGGCCAATTATGCCAAAGACATCCTCGTCGTCAACGGGCACCTGCGCTGCTGCAACGCCGACGGCACGCGCCAGCTCGAGGCCGATGCCTTTGCGGCCTTTGTCAACGACGCAAAAAGCCCCGGCGGAATGATTGACCTGCCCGAAGGAACACCCATCGTATTGAGCGGGGACATGAACCTCGTCGGCTGGCGCCAACAACTGGAAACCCTGCTGAGCGGCGATGTGGTGAACACCAATGTGTACGGTGCCGGAGGGCCGCCCGACTGGGACGGCAGCAGCCTGGCAGATGCCCTTCCACTGCACACGCACCGGCCGGAAGCCTTCACCTGGCAGTCGGAATTCAGCAGTTATCCGCCTTCCAGGATTGACTATATCATCTTCGCAAACAGTGTGATGGAGCTGGCCAAAGGCTTTGTGATCAGAACCGACGAAATGCCACCCGAAACCCTGAACAACTACGGCATCCTGGCCACCGATTCGGAAAATGCCTCCGACCACAATCCCGTCATAGCCGATTTCATCCTGCCGATGGCAACCGGCACGAACGAAACCACACCCGGCTTGCTGTTGGCCGCCAGGCCGAACCCTTTCAGGGATGTGATCAACATTGAAGTGACAGACAAGCTTTCAATACTTCAGGGAACGGTAAGCGACCTGAACGGCAAAGTCTATTGGAAGGGCAAGCTGAAGGGTAACACCGGCATTGACAGTGCCTTATGGCCTGCCGGCATTTTTCTCCTTCGGGTAAATGACGGGCACGGGTTTCAGACGCTAAAACTGGTAAAAGTCCACTGATCTCAGCTTAGATCGAAGAGGTTGTTGACGCCGATGGTGCGGGCAACGTTGAAGCCTTCGGCGTAGTCCACTCCCAGGGGGCGGGCATAGGCCCGGGCTTTTGCCCGGAGAAAATGCAGAAAGTCTTGTCCGCTGATGGGGGTGTCGGGTTCGTCGTTGTATCGTTTTTCCGAAGGCAGGTGAAATTGCGATCTGAAGGCCAGCACCAGTTCAATTTTCCGGTCCATGTATTGGCTGATATCCACGGCAAAGTCCGGTGGCAGGTTTTTGTCCTGAATGTAGTGGTACATCGCTTTGGGGCGCCACGCCTGTTGGGGTTCGCCATCCTCCCAGGTGGTTACAATTTTCACAAGTCCGGAATAGAAGCAGGCGTCGGCGCTGAGTTTGGCGGCCCGGCCATGGTCGGGGTGGCGGTCATCGAGGGAGTTGGCCAGCACGATCTCCGGCCGGCACCAACGTACCACCCGGATAATTTTCCGAAGGTTTTCTTCTGACCAGGAGGCAAAGCAATCGGGCATGCCGAGGTTGAGGCGGAAAGCAGCACCCATCATTTCAGCGGCCCGGTTCGCTTCCTGTTCCCGTATTTCGGCATTGCCGCGAGAGCCCAATTCTCCGCGGGTCAGGTCGAGCAGGCCCACGGTTTTGCCCAGGGACAGGTGTTTGAGCAGGGTTCCGCTGCAGCCGAGTTCTACATCATCGGGGTGTACGCCAATGGCCAGGATATCAACTTTCATCTTCGCAGTTTGAGGGTTTCAGGGTGCGGGTTTATTCTTCGGCGAGGATAACAGCCGAGCGGCCGTCGAGGTTTACGGCATTCCCACCTACGGCTCCCATCCCGTCCGGGTTGATGTTGCCTTTGTAAACGATGTACTTCCAGTTGCCATCCGGAATTTGCACCCGCTTGCCGGTTTTATTGCCGTTGAACAGCACCAGGATGTTTTTCCAGGAATCGCCGTTGGCGTGGTCTTTCAGGACATAGCCAATTACGTTCTCCATCGGCAAGTCGAGGAACCCGAGGTGGCGGCGCACCAGTTCGGCATCTCCCATTTTGAATGCCGGATGCGCCTTTCTCAGGGCGATCAGTTTGCGGTGGTAATCGTACAGCTCCTCATAGCGCTGTTTGTTGTTCCAGATGATCTGGTTGATGTGATCGGGAGAATCGAAAGAGTTTTCAACGCCTTTTTTGCTTCGCACAAATTCTTCGCCCGCCTGCATGAACGGAACGCCCTGCGAGGTAAAAACCAGCGTTTGTGCCAGTTTGATGATCTTCAGCAATTCCTCTTCCGGTTCGCCCGGGCAGGAATTGACCAGCCTGTCATAGAGGGTGTGGTTGTCGTGGCAGGAGACATAGTTGATGCACTGAAGCGGCGATTTTGCCCAGGGGTATTTGCTGTAGTTAACCTGTTTGTTGTCCACTTGCGGGTGCTCGATGCCACCGACGATGCCAAACTTCACGCTCTCGACCAGGCCGTCTTCGCCGCTGGCAAAGCCCTTTGCCTTTGGCTTGAAAACATGGCCTTTTACCCCGTCGCGGAATTCATCGCAGAAAACGGCGATGTGGTCCAGTTTCCAGGCGTTGGTTTTTACCGCCCGCTGCTGCTCGTCGTAAGTGCTGGTGCCGGCCGTCCAGCCTTCACCGTAGATGAAAATGCCGGGATCAATTTTCCGAAGCTCGCGTGAAATCAGGTTCATCGTCTCAATGTCGTGAACGCCCATGAGGTCCACCCGGAAGCCATCTATGTGGTATTCCTCCACCCAGTATTTCATGGATTCGAGCATGAACTTGCGCATCATGGGTCGCTCTGAGGCCGTCTCATTGCCGCAGCCGGAGGCATTGGAGAAGTAGCCGTCATCTGTGAGCCGATAGTAGTAGTAAGGAACCAGCAGGTTGAAAACTGAGTTCTTACCCGAGTAGGTATGGTTGTACACCACGTCCATGATCACCCTGATGCCACTTTCATGCAGGGCTTTGACCATTTCTTTGAACTCCCTGATGCGCACACGCCCGTCAAAAGGGTCGGTTGAATAGCTGCCTTCGGGAACGTTGTAGTTCTGTGGGTCATAGCCCCAGTTGTAGTCGTCATTGTTTGGAATGGATTCGTCAATGCTTTTAAAATCAAACACCGGCAGCAGGTGCACGTGGGTCACACCAAGTTCTTTCAGGTGATCGAGGCCGGTGCTTTGTCCGCCCGGGTTTCTGGTGCCAGTTTCAGTCAGCGACAGGTATTTTCCCTTGTGCCTGATGCCCGACGAAGGGTGTATGCTGAAATCCCGCAGGTGCAGTTCGTAAAGTACAATGTCTTCGTAACCCTTCAGCGGTGGGCGGCGGTCATTTTCCCAGCCGTCCGGATTGGTCTTCGCCAAATCAACCACCATGGCCCTCAGGCCGTTGACGCCCACGGCTTTGGCGTAGGGGTCCGGGGTTTCGGCATTCCAGAAAGTATCCCGCTTTACCGGCGGTGGGAAAACAGCCTCCTTTTCCGGCTTGCCTGGCTCTTGCTCCCCATCGGTTGCCATTTCAGCAGGAAGCATTTTCTTTTTCTCCCTGACGATGGAGTCCACCTTCACCTGGAAGGTGTAAAACTTTCCTTCCAGATTGCCCTTGATTTTGGCCACCCAGGTGCCCCCTTTTTTTCGCTTCATGTCTTTTACAAGAACCGGCTCACCACCAACACCTTCTTCGTAAATGAGGAGACGGGCCGCCATTGCCGGAGGCGACCAGATTTTAAAGACCGACTTTTTCTGCGACCAGGTCAATCCCAGATCATCCCCCTTGTAAACGGGATAGGCATCGAAAACATCGTCACGGTAGGGTTGATCGTTGATGGCCATCTTGACCTGGGCGGTTGTAAGGTTTGCGAAGAAGAAAAATAAAAAAACGAACAGGGAACAAACAGGTTTCGGATTCATTGCAGGCATGGATTGTTTTGGAAGGGCGCAAAAATAGAAAGCTGTGGGAGGATTGTGGAGGTTTATGAGGGATTATGAGGGATTATGAGGGTTTATGAGGGTTTATGAGGGATGAGGAATGAGGGGGCTAGCACATCCGTTCCGGCAAGTGTTAAGTTGAGCATGGCGAGACGTCACTTGCCGTCAAAGGGGACAGGTTGCAAGTGCCGCTTCGCTCAACACTTGCAACGACGGGGTTTATGAGGGATGCCCCGATAGCCATCGGGGGAGGAATTGAGGAATGAGGGGGCTAGCACTTCCGTTCCGGCAAGTGTTAAGTTGAGCATGGCGAGACGTCACTTGCCGTCAAAGGGGACAGGTTGCAAGTGCCACTTCGCTCAACACTTGCAACGACGGGGTTTATGAGGGATGAGGAATGAGGGATGAGGAATCGAGCCTGCCCGGCGGTCAGACGGGGGATTGAGGAATGAGGGGGCTAGCACCTCCGTTCCGGCAAGTGTTAAGTTGAGCATGGCGAGACGTCACTTGCCGTCAAAGGGGACAGGTTGCAAGTGCCACTTCACTCAACACTTGCAACGACGGGGTTTATGAGGGATGCCCCGATAGCCATCGGGGGAGGGATGAGGAATGAGGAATCGAGCCTGCCCGGCGGTCAGACGGGGAATTGAGGGGGCTAGCACATCCAAACCCTACACCCTACACCCTACACCCCCGTCTGGCCTGCCTGCCTGTCGGCTAGACAGGGCGCCAGCCTGTCCGGCGGCCAGACGGGCCGGACAGGCTACTCCCTACTCCCTACTCCCTACTCCCAAACACGGGTGTTTAGAAAAATTTAAACCGGGCATCTGCTTCAGGGAGAAACTAATGAGTACCTTTGCGGCCATTTTTTTCAACCGGGAGATATGGGGATGAAGAATCCTCATTTTGAACGGCTAAATACCATTTATGAATCTTAGGAATATTGCCATCATTGCCCACGTTGACCACGGAAAAACCACATTGGTTGACAAGATGCTGGTTGCCGGTCAGTTGTTCGGTGAACATGAGACACCCGGCGAACTCATCATGGACAGCAACGACCTGGAGCGTGAGCGCGGCATCACCATCCTTGCCAAAAACGCTGCCTTCTGGTACAAAGGCACCAGGATCAACGTGATAGACACCCCCGGCCACGCCGACTTTGGTGGCGAAGTGGAGCGCGTGCTCAACATGGCAGACGGTGTGCTGCTGCTGGTGGACGCCTTCGAAGGCCCCATGCCGCAAACCCGATTCGTGTTGCAAAAAGCCATCGAACTGGGACTGAAACCCATTGTGGTCATCAACAAGGTTGACAAGGAAAACTGCACGCCGGACGAGGTGCAGGATGCCGTATTCGACCTGATGTTCAGTCTGGGTGCCACCGAAGACCAGCTCGATTTTCCCACCCTTTTCGGCTCTGCCAAACAGGGCTGGATGGGCAAAGATTGGCGCAAGCCGACCGAAAACATTACCCCCCTGCTGGATGCCATCCTCGAGTACATCCCCGAACCCAGGGTGGAGACGGGCAGTACCCAAATGCTGATTACCTCCCTCGACTACAGCAACTACATCGGCCGCATCGCCATTGGCCGGGTTCACCGGGGCGCTTTGAAAGTGGGGCAGCCGGTTGCCCTGGTAAAAAAGGACGGAACCGTAATAAAACAAAGCATCCGAGGGCTTTACCTTTTTGAAGGCCTCAGCAAAGTAAAGGCAGAAGAAGTGCATGCCGGTGATATCTGCGCCATTCAGGGCATCGAAAACTTTGAGATCGGCGACACCCTTGCCGACGCTGAGAGCCCGGAGGCGCTGCCTTCCATTTCCATTGATGAGCCCACCATGAGCATGCTCTTCACCATCAACGATTCACCGTTTTTCGGGCAGGAAGGCAAGTTCGTTACCTCACGGCACATCAAAGAGCGCCTGGAAAAAGAGCTGGAGAAAAACCTGGCCCTCCGGGTGGAAGAAACAGATGCGACAGACTCCTGGCGGGTGTATGGCCGCGGTGTGCTGCACCTCTCTATCCTGATCGAAACCATGCGCCGCGAAGGTTACGAGCTGCAAATCGGACAACCCCAGGTCATCCTCAAGCGCATCGATGGCCGGCTGCACGAACCGGTGGAGGAAATGAACATTGATGTTCCCGAACCATTTTCAGGAACCGCCATAGACCTCGTTACCCGAAGGAAAGGCCTGCTGAAAAGCATGGAACCCAAAGGTGAACGGGTCCTGCTCAAATTCGAGATCCCGTCCAGGGGCATCATCGGGCTGCGCAGCAACCTGCTCACAACCACCGGCGGCGAAGCCATCGTAACGCACCGCTTCATTGAATTTCAACCGTACAAGGGGGAAATGCCGCGCCGCCAGAACGGCAGCATGATCGCCATGGAAACCGGGAAGGCCATCCCCTACTCCATTTTCAACCTGCAGGAACGCGGCCGCTTTTTTATTGAACCGAACCAGGACATTTACGAAGGCCAGATCGTTGGTGAGAACTCAAAACCCGGTGACCTGACCGTGAACCTCACCAAAACGAAAAAACTGACCAACGTGCGTGCCGCCGGTTCTGACGACAAAATCAAGCTGACGCCTCCGGTCAGGTTCAGCCTGGAGGAAGCCCTGGAATACATCATGGAAGATGAGTACGTGGAAGTGACTCCTGCTTCCATTCGCTTGCGCAAAACTCACCTGAAAGAACACGACCGGAAACGGGCTTCGAAAAAAGCCGCCGAAGTGGTGGAATAGTATGAGGGCACTATGGAAGCGCCCTCATTGGTTGAGAGGGGATTAGAGGGGTTGAGAGGGCTACCGATTACCCACAAATCCCCATCACATCGGGAAGTGCCTTTGCGACCCAACTTCATTAAATGTCAAAAAACTCCTTCTTATACCCTGGTGCCCTGGCTGTGCTAAAAAGTCGTGGCGACATCAGCCATCTTGTAACCCGCTGTTTCCTGCCTTGTCGGCAGACAGGCAACGGCGGGAATCTTGCCAGTACCCCTAGACACATCCAACTTCTATTCAAAACATCACATCAGGAATAGCTTTAGCACAAAATTCGGGATGTGAATTGAAGTTGATGCTGATGCTTTGTAAAGATGTTTGATGTGATTAGGGGTTATCCGCTAACCCCTCGTTGCCCGTCTGGCCGCCGGACAGGAAACAAGGGGTTTCAAGATGTTTGATGGGGTAAAGGATGCTTTTTCAAGCCTCGGTTACTTCATGAATCAGAGCTCTCAGAACCGGAATGATGGATTTGTGGGTAATGGATAGGGTTTAGACGGGTTGATCCCGAGTCAAGCCCGGGAGGTTCCGAATCAGGTTGCAACTTTCGGTTGCGGCCTGAATTCATCATCTCCCGGGCTTGATACCGGGACAAGCTCAGGAGCTTGAGAGAAAAATGGATTTTTTTTCAGGGGGCTCAATTCTGCACACTTCATCAATAAAAAAGGCGCCGGGCGGAGCAATGCTCTCCCGGCGCCTTGCCATTTCAGGCTATGGTTAGATTTCAGACTTATGCGGCAGACTTTTCCGCAAAGCGTTTCAGTTCGCTCAGCAACTGGTGGCCGGAGATCATTCCGACGTGGCGCCACACTTCTTTGCCATTCTGGAACATGACAAAGGTCGGAACACCGGTAATTCCCATGGCCGTAGCGGCCTGCCTGTTCACATCAATGTCAATTTTGACGATAGAAGCGTCGTCGCCAATCTGGCGCTTGACGTCCTCCAGTACAGGAGCCATCATTTTGCAGGGGCCGCACCAGGCGGCGGTAAAATCTACCAGTACCGGCTTTTCGCTGCTGATCAACTCTTTGAATGTCTTTTTCATAATATTTCAGGTTGTAGCGGCTTTCGCCGCAATTGGAGTATTAGCGGGATTCCCGGTAAACTCCGGATTAAACGATTCGATTTTCAATCATGGGTGGTTAAAAAGACAGAGCACCCGAACGGATGCCCTGCTACTCAAAAATCACCCGAAATATGATATTCTCCTCCAGGCACTCAAACCCCTTGAGAGCGGCCGGCAAGCGAAGACTTACTTTTTTGGAACGCTGCGCTTTGCGAAACCACTTTGCAGTGGGTTGAGCCGGGAAGCTAATCCATAGCTTTTACAGAACTCAGTCTCGCGGTGAAAGGCATCACACTATCAGAAACCACTGAAATTGTCACCGGTTGAACAAGACGTTGCAAAGTTGTGGCACATTTGGTAAGTTATCGGTGAGCAAAATCACAATGAGTTGGAAACAACCTTCCCGGAGCCTCTACCCTGACTTTCACCGGTAATTTCAAGTATAACTCTGTGAGTAGCAACACACCGTGCAGTGATATTTATCATCGTTTACCCCAAATCAGCCTCACCCCCCAAGTTGAATCCGATAAATATGTTTGGGCATCGCATTTCTCTCATTGCCGAACCTGCCAAACCGTAACCATGGGAAGTGAAAAAGTTCGATTGATACAAACGGAATCTGACCACCAGAAAGCAATGAACCTTTTGCTCAATGACATGCGGGCAATGGAGCGCATGCTTGAAGCTGGAATGTTTGACGAAGGGCCCGCCAGAATTGGGGCAGAACAGGAGCTTTCCCTGGTGAAAGAAAACTGGGAACCAGCGCCAATTTCAATCCAGCTGCTGGACAAGATCAGGGACCCGCGCTTTACAACGGAGTTTGCATGTTTCAACCTGGAAATCAACCTCGATCCCCTGCCTTTTGCTGGTGATGCCTTTACAAAACTGGAGCGGCAACTTTGGCGGGAGCTGACCAAAGGAGAAAATGCGGCCAACAAACTCAAAGCACATTTGCTTTTGACCGGCATTCTGCCCACGCTCTCTCACCCCCACCTCAGCCTGGAATACATGACCCCGCTAAAGCGCTATGAATTCCTTTTGGAAGCGCTTCGCAAAGAACGGGGTGGAGACTTTGAATTTCGAATCGAGGGTGTTGACCAGTGGATTCACCGGATGGAACATTCCTTTATAGAAAGCTGCAATACCAGTTTCCAGGTCCATTATCAGGTATCGCCGAAAGCGTTCGTGGATAAATACAATTGGGCACAACTGATCATTGCACCCCTGATGGCTGCCACCTGCAATTCTCCTTTGCTGATGGGCAAACGCCTGTGGCGGGAAACCCGCATCGCGCTCTTTGAGCAATCCACCGACTTGCGCAACCCGGAATTGGCCTATCGCGAGAAAGAGCCAAGGGTCACATTTGGAAGAAACTGGATAAGGCATTCAGTGATGGACCTGTTTCGCAACAATGCCTTCCATCACAGCATTTTACTGGCTCCCAACGAAGAGGAAGATGCACTGGAAACCCTCAAAAAGGGAGGCATCCCGAAACTGAGGGCGCTGACAACCCACAACGGAACGATCTACCGTTGGAACCGGCCTTGTTACGGCATTACCGAAGGAAAGCCACACCTGCGAATTGAGAACAGAAACATGCCCGCCGGCCCCACTGTCGTTGACGAAGTGGCCAATGCCGCTTTCTGGTTGGGAATGATGCACGGAATGCCTGACAGGTACAAACAGTTGTACGACAAACTTGAATTCAAGCTGGCCCGCCGGAATTTCTTCCACGCTGCAAACGATGGCCTGACCACCCATTTGTACTGGCCCGGGCTGAACAGAAAAGTACCCGCACAAAAAATTATTCTCGAAGAGTTGCTCCCCATTTCAAAAAAAGGCCTTGAAAAAGCCGGCATCGATCAATCTGATATCGAGCGGCTCCTGTCCGTCATTCAACAGCGCGTCCAATCCGGACGTACAGGCGCCCAATGGATGGTGGATGCCTTTGAAAAACTCCAAAAACAAGGCACACGTGAAGAAGCACTGACGGCACTGACCGCCGCCATCTCGAAACGCCAGCAGGAGGGGCAACCCGTACACCAATGGGACCTTCCTGAAATCTCTGAAGCCGGGGATTGGGAAAAGCGCTTTTTTACGGTGGAACAATTCATGAAAACCAGTTTGTACACCGCCTCGCCGGAAGATCCGGTAGAATTGGTGGTCAGAATGATGTACCACAACAATATACGCCATGTGCCGGTAGAAAAAAGAGACGGCACCTTGCTCGGGATAATTTCGGCCCGGTCACTTGTAAAATTTTACCATTCCTATCCTGACAGGAACCGTAAGAACATTGCCGTCAAAGACATCATGGAAACAAATCTGGTGACCGTAACTCCCCAGACAAAGACCGCCGATGCTATCTGCCTGCTTCGGCAACACGAAATCGGTTGCCTGCCTGTCGTTTTCAAAGACAAACTGGTGGGAATTGTTACCGAGCGAGATTTTGTCAACATAGCTGCTGAATTGCTTCGGCAACCGGAATGCAACTCCAACGAAAAACCCATACAACAAGAAAGCCGGACAGATTGACCTTGCCCGGCTTTTCGCATATTAGTTGGTGGGGCTCCTGCAAACAGCTACTCCCCCCTGGATGATTTGCCTGCCCGTTCCGTTGGTTGCCCCCCATCCTAAACCCCTCTAAACCCTATCGATTACCCACAAATCCCAACCCCATCGGAAAATGCCTCTACAACCCGACTTCATTGATCGTGAAAGAAACATTTTATACCCTGTTGCCTAATCTGTGGCAAAAAGCCGTGGCGACATCAGCCATCTTGTAACCCGCTGTTTCCTGTCTGCCGACAAGGCAGGTAACGGCGGGAATCTTGCCAGTACCCCTACACACATCTAACTTCTATTCAAAACATCACATCAGGAATAGCCTTAGCACCAAATCCGGGATGTGGTTTGACATTGATGCTGATGCTCTGTAAAGATGTTTGATGTGATTGGAGGTTAATCCGCTAACCCCTCGTTACCCGTCTGGCCGCCGGACAGGAAACAAGGGGTTTCAAGATGTTTGATGCGGTAAGGAATGCTTTTTCAAGCCCCGGTTACTTCATGAGTCAGAGCTCTCAGAACCGGAATGACGGATTTGTGGGTAATCGATAGCCCTCTAAACCTCCCGGCGAATGACGGGATAAACCTCCCGATCCCGAACTTGATTCGGGATCGGGATCAACCCCTCTAAACTCTCATAAACTTCAATAAACCAATGAGGGCACGGAGTGCCCTCATTTCAGAGTTTCATGTTGTCAAAAACATCGCGCACTGCTGCAACGTGGCCGGCGGAAGCTTTCAGCAAGTGCATTTCTTCCTCATTCAGATCCAGCTCGATAATTTGCTCGATGCCGTTCTTTCCGAGTTTTACCGGAACGCCGAGGAAAATGTTTTCCAGGCCGTATTCACCGTTCAGGCGGATGCAGCAGGGGAATATCCGGTGTTCGTCTTTGACGATGGTTTCCACCATTTGGGCGGCTGCGGCACCCGGAGCGTACCATGCTGAGGTGCCCATCAGTTGAACCAGTTCGCCGCCCCCCACACGGGTTCTGTTGACGATCTTTTCGATGGTTTCCGCATCGAGCAATTCGGTCAGGGGAATACCGGACACGGTTGTGTAACGCGGCAGCGGCACCATGGTATCTCCGTGGCCCCCCATCAGCACGGCCTGGATGTCCTTCGGTGAAACGTTGAGTGCCTCGGCCAAGAATGCACGGTAGCGGGCGGTATCGAGGATTCCGGCCATACCCATCACCCGGCTGCTGTCAAGACCGGAGCTTTTCCAACTGGCGTAGGTCATCACGTCCAGTGGATTTGAAACCACGATGATGATGGGGTTGGAAGAGTATTTCATGATACTCTCCGTAACTGAGTTAACGATTTTGGCATTGGTGGAGATGAGGTCGTCGCGGCTCATGCCGGGTTTGCGGGGCACCCCGGCAGTGATCACCACGATGTCACTGTCAGCAGTAGCCGCATAGTCATCGGTACCCGTCAGGTGGGTGCTGTAGTGGTCTATCGGGGCCTGCTGCCAGGAATCGAGGGCTTTGCCTTTGGCGAGGTTACCAACGATATCGAGCAACACAACCTCTTTGACAATATCTTTGTGCGCCAGCACATTGGCACAGGTTGCACCTACGTTTCCGGCGCCAATCACAGTTACTTTATTCATGATTTTTATTTGGATTTGGTGAAGGTTTCAGAGCTATCCGGCGCAGGGCCGGTTTTGCGGCGCAAATGTAGAGATTTCGCGATCAACAAAGCTTTCTCTTCGCAATGGCAATCATTGATCTTGGTCAACGAATTGCCAATTGTTCTCAGCACTACATTTCTTTTCGAAGATTGTTGCTGGCATTACAATTGACAGCCTAAAGACACAGCTGCCAAAGATTTTGGATTACCTTTGCAAACCTCAAGGCTCACCGATTGTTACAGATTTATCTTTACCAATTTTTTTCTCCAATGATCAAAAGGTTCATCACGCTCACGTTATCTCTCGGGATATTGCTCACGGCCGCGCTTCAGGCACAACAACCCATCCATTTATGTGGAACAAGGGATGTTGAGGCGGTCAAACAGCAAATGCTCCAAAACCGCCTGGAAATGCGGGATTTCGTCTTTCCCAGGAATGCGGTCACTTACGTTCCCGTTCGATTCATCCTCGTTGCAAAAAGCGATGGCAGTGGCCGCCCAAACGAAAGGCTGGCCCTGCAGGCCCTGTGCAACCTCAACGAGCAATACGCCGACCAGGACATCCAGTTTTACCTGTCGGAATTCTATTACTACAACTCCACCACGGTTTACACCAACCCCACCGGCTTTGGCGGCTCAACGGCCATTAAGAACCTGATGCAGTACAATGCCATCAACGTTTTCGTCACCAACGAAGCCGATGATGCTGCCGCCTATTACCAACCTCCGGCAGGGCCCGGCGGCAACGACTGGATCGTAGCAACCAGTGCCTATGTTTCTGACGTCCGGGTATTGGCCCACGAGGTCGGTCACTTTTTTAGCCTGCCCCACCCTTTTCACGGCTGGGAGTCAAGCGGAGGCTGGGATCCCAACATTCACGGAAATCCGGTGGGCACCATGGCCCCGGATGGCCAGACCCTGAACGAACTGGTGAACGGCAGCAACTGTGAAATCGCCGGCGACGGCATCTGCGATACGCCTGCTGATTATATGTTCCCTTCGGGAAATTGCACATACAACCTGAACGCCAAAGACCCGAATGGCCAGTTGCTGGACCCCGACAAGGAAAACATCATGAACTACCACTTCGGGTGCAGTTCCTACCATTTTTCCGACGATCAGAAACAGGAAATTCAAAACAGCCTGTTCAGCTCCAACCGCAACTATGTGCGGCCCAATTACACCCCAAACCTCACAGAGATCAACCAGTCACCCTCTGTAATCTCACCTTCGCAAAATGAAGAAATTCCAACCTACAACCACGTTGAACTGGAGTGGAGCGAAGTGCCGGGAGCCGATTATTACCTCCTGGAAATCTCCAATGCCTCCTTTGGCACCCGGACCTACATCGTTGAGGACAACAGCCTGTTGTTGACAGACCTCGAGCCCAACAAAGGCTACATCTGGAAGGTGATGGCCTTCAACGAATACTACACCTGCGCCAACTACTCCACCCAGAAAATTTTCAAAACGGGTGATGAGATTTTCAGTGCAACGGTAGAAGAACTGGGATTGGAAAGCTGGAGCGTTTTCCCCAATCCGGTCAGCGGTACACAGCGTTTCTTCGTAAGTACAAAGACCACCAAACCGGTGGAGATGGATGTCATTGTCAGAACATTGACCGGACAAGCGGTGTACAGCAAAACGGGCGTCAAAGTTGCCCCCGGACAAACCGACGTGGAGTTGTCGCCGGGTAAGCTTCCCGCCGGCATGTACCTGGTCAGCATCCGGGCAGAAGACGCCGTGGATACTAAGCGTTTGGTAGTGGTTGAATAATCAGCAAACCACAAAGTCAAAGAAGCGGCTGGGGTTGAATACCGACTCCAGCCGCTTTCTTATTCCTCAAAAAGTTTATCCGTTTCATCTTTCACTTCCCGGAGCTTTTCACGGCAAAATTTGATCAATTCGGCTGCCCGTTTCACTTTGGCGGACAGCTCATCCACGCTGACTTGCTGATCCTGTAGCTGGGCCAGAATTTCCTGGAGTTCCTTCAATGCTGACTCGTACGCAGGTTTTTTCTTGCTCATTTGTTTCAGTTAACGGTGCTTTTGACTTTTCCGTCGGCAAAAACGGTTTCCATTTCGTCGCCTGTTTTCAACTGGACGGCACTGCTCACCAGTTTCCCGTTTTTCTGAACCATGGCGAAACCCCGTTTCAGCACCGAAACCGGATCGAGCAGGGTAAGCCGGGCCTCCAGGGCATCCATCTTCTGGTGAGAAGAATTGAACAGGTTCTTTACTGCCACAGGCAACTCTTTTTCAATGAATTGCAGCATCAGCTCCTGGTTCTGAACTGCCCGCCGGTACTCGGCATGGAGCAATTGGCCGGTATTCTCCACTCGCTTTTGATTGCCATGTATCAGCTCCGTAGCCAGTAGATGGATGTTGCGGCCTGCTTCCAGCAATTCAGCCTCGAAGCGGGCATTGTGAAGAATGAGGTATTCGGCCACGGCGGTGGGTGTTTTCAAGGATCTGGCCGCCACCATATCGAGCACGGTTTCGTCCACTTCGTGGCCAATGCCGGTCAGCACCGGAAGATGAAAATTTGCAACTGTTTCACAGAGTTCATAAACGTCAAATGCAGACAAATCAAGCTTCGCACCTCCACCGCGAATGACCACCACCACGTCGAACTTCCCGGGTTTGATTTTTTCAAGTTGTCTGGTGAGTTCCCCAACCACTTTCGCCCCCTGCATTGCCGAAGGAAACAAGACTGTTTCAAACGAATAGCCATAGGCGTTGTGCACCAGTTGGTTGATGAAATCCTTGTACCCGGCTGCCTCAGCCGAAGAAATGACGGCTATTCGCTGAATTACCGGCGGCACAGGCAGCATTTTATTGCGTTCCAGCAAACCGGCCTTGTGCAGCTTTTCGATGGTTTTTCTGCGTTGCAACTCCAGTCGTCCCAATGTGTAAGATTCATCCATGTCCAGCACATTCAGTTTCAGGCCATAGCGCTCATGAAAAGAAACCTCCACCAGTAGCTGGACTTCAGTACCTGGCTGCAACAGGGATTCCAGCGAAGGACCCAATTTCGACTGGAGAGAAAAAAACTGCCGGGCCCAGATCACCCCCTGAGCCTGAGCCAGTACATCGCCCTCATTCTCACCCTTCTGGATCAGGTCGAGGTAACAATGCCCTCTGGAGAATTTGGCCTGCATCACCTCAGCCTGCACCCAAACCGGCGCAGCAAAATTGAGGGCCAGTACCTGCCGGATGTACTCGTTCAGGTCGAAAAGGGAGTAGCAGTTGGATTTGCCGGGAGCTTGACTCATGCCGTTGGATATTGTCGGCAAATGTAGTCATCAGCGGTAGAAAGGTCAGTTGGAAATGGGCTTGTATTCCCTTCGGTACTTTTCCCAGGGCAGTTTTTTGTGGGAGTTGGTTCCGAAATAGGTAATGATCTGCTCAAATTCAAGCGGCTCCCGGTAGCCCGGGATGGATTGAATGACTTCAAAATTTTCATCGAGGAAAACAATGGTGGGATAACTCAAACGGCCTCTGGTGATCTCAGCGGCGAGCTCGTGGTAGCCGCGCATGCCGTTTTTCACGAAACGGTAGGTCTTGCCCTTGAATTCAATGTCTGCTTTGGTCTCCGCATCAAACTTGATGGGGTAATAATGACTGTTCAGGTAGGAAACCACTGCCTTGTTGGCAAAGGTGGTTTTATCCATTCGCTTGCACCAGCCACACCACTGGGTGTAAACATCCACCATGATCTTGCGCTTGCGCACCTTCGACATTTCGATGGCTTGTTCCCAGGTGTACCAGTGAATGCCGGCTGCCTCGTCAGCTTTGACAGACGCTGTTCGCCCGGTAAACGAAAGCGCAACGATGGATAGGATTCCCAACAGGAAGGCAGCCACTAATTTCATTGTCTGAACTTTTTGGAAGGAAGGTTGCAAAAATAGCACATCAAAAACAAACCACCCTCAGCAGGTTTTACCCACGCCCCTTACTTTAAACAAAGTTTAACTGCAAGCCGAAAGCCGGGCTATCTCGGCAGAAAATTTCCTTCGGGAAATGGCGTGCAGGACGGTAATCCGGTCACTGCCCAGTTGAAATCCGGAAACTTCGACACCGGCCAGGGGTGGTGCCTGGATGCCCTCACCCAGCCTGTGGTTCGAAGTGAATATCCAGGCTTCATCCCAGAGGCCCTGGTCAATGAAATGATTCAATGTGACAGCACCGCCCTCAACCAGCAGGGAGCTGATGTTTCTGCCGGCCAGATTTTGCAGCAGTGAACCCGGCAATTCGGTATCAAAAGCGCACCTGATGAATTCAACCTGTTCAGGATAGCTGTGCCTGTCCGGCATCGCTTCGCAAACCACGAGGGTCTTGCCCGGTGTGTGGAACAGTTTGGATTCTGGAGGCACCCGAAGGTTTCTGTCCAGCAAGACCTTTGCCGGAGAGGTTCCGTACCACAGCCGGTTGTCCAGTGAAGGGTCATCGGTGAGGGCCGTGTTGGTTCCGACGAGGATGGCATCAAACCGGTTGCGCAATTTGTGGGAAAGCCGCCTGGAATAACGGTTCGAAATCCAAACCTGCCGCCCCCGAACTCCCATGAAACCATCCTTGCTCCGGGCATATTTCAAGGCGATAAACGGCCTTCGCTTCGCAACAAAGGTGTTTCGGACAATTGACAACTCCGCGCCTTCCTCAGCCAAAACCCCGGCAGTCACTTTTACTCCTTCGCTTCGCAACAGCTCGAGGCCTTTTCCCCTGACTTCTGCGGTGTAATCAAGAACCGACACCACCACTTCCGGTATTTTCTCCTGCAGGATCAGGCTGGTACAGGGCGGTGTACGCCCGTGAATGCAACAGGGCTCCAGGGATACATAAAGGGTTGACTGGGGTATCAGATTTTTGTCATCGGGTTGTACACTGCCCACGGCATTCACTTCTGCATGGGCCTGCCCGTAGCTGGCGTGGTACCCTTCTCCAATGATCCTTCCGTTGTGAACCAGCACAGCCCCAACCATCGGATTGGGAGCCGTGAAGCCCTCCCCCAGCCTGGCCAGTTCAAAGCACCTTCGCATGTACATTTCTTTGGCATCCATCGGGCAAATGTAAAGGCATTCCTGTTTGCCCCGTTGCGCAGCGAGGAGAAAAGAAAAAGCTGCATGCTGCCATTGATGGAAACAATGCTGACATTCGTCTAAGGCTTTGCAAAAAGCAATAAACAACATTATACCTCTCAGGGGTTTTCCTGAAATTCGCAGCCGGCTTTGTCAGTGAAGCCGTGAGAAAAAAAATCCAATCATCTATGAAAGTCATTCAGCTTCTAACCCTTGCCTGTTTATTGCTCATTTCAAGTATTTCATCCGCACAAAACAAGATCGAATTCGTGGAGTATGACCTGCCCAACGGCCTTCACGTCATCCTGCACGAAGATCATTCCACGCCCATCGTGGCCATCAGTGTGCTGTACCACGTTGGTTCAAAGAACGAGCAGCCGGACCGAACCGGATTCGCCCACTTTTTCGAGCACCTGTTGTTTGAAGGTTCGGAGAATGTTGCCAGAGGCGAATTTGACGATTACATCCAGAAAGCCGGCGGCTACAACAACGCCAATACCTCCTTTGACAGAACTTTCTATTACGAAGTGCTGCCTTCCAACCAGCTAGCCCTCGGCCTTTGGCTGGAGTCAGAAAGGATGTTGCATGCCAAAGTTGAACAAAAGGGCATCGAGACCCAGCGCCAGGTGGTGAAAGAGGAAAGAAGACAACGCGTGGACAACCAACCCTACGGCACCGTACTGGAAGAATGTCTCAAACGGGCGTACAAAAAACACCCCTACCGCTGGCCTACCA
>JALWSS010000070.1 GCA_026993525.1 Saprospiraceae bacterium | reverse complement strand
GGGGCGGGTTTTCGGCGGGCACCACCACCCGTGCGGCGGTGTCGGAGATGTATTTGGCTTCGTAATCGTAAAATCCGTGCTCCACGATGATCTCCCCCACCCCGCTCACTTTCACCTCCTCCAGGTTGCCGAGGACGGCGGTTTCCAGTTCACGGCCTTTCACGGCTTTTTCCACCAGCACTTTTGCATCGTATTGGAAGGCGGTCTTGATAGCGGCCACCAGTTCCGCCTTGTCTTCCACTTTGCTGATTCCCACGCTGCTGCCCATGTTGGCCGGTTTTACGAAGAGTGGCAGACCGAGATTTTTGATGATCGCATTGGTGTCGGGGGTCTCGTGGTAATACAGGCTGACCCAGGGTGCCACGGGAATTCCGGCCTGTTGCAGAATGCGTTTGGTGAGGTCTTTGTCCATGCCCAGGGCCGAAGCTGCCACTCCCGCACCCACGTACGGCAGGTTCAGTATTTCCAAAAGGCCCTGCAGGGTGCCATCCTCGCCAAAAGGCCCGTGGATGATTGAGAATACCACGTCCACCTTCGGGAAATTGCCCTTGGCGTCCGCATAAACGATGGGGCGCTCGCCGCCCGGCACCAGTGCCAGTTTCGGCCAGGTGCCATCTTCCACCCGGGTGGCCTTTTCAAAAGCCCCCTCCGGTAAGTGGTACCAGGTGCCGCTGTGGCTCACCCCCACCAGTTCCACCTGGAAACGGCTACTGTCTATTGCCCGGTAAATGTTCCGGGCGGAATTCAGCGAAACTTCATGTTCCGGGCTTACGCCACCGAAAAGTAAGGCGATGGTCTTCATTTATTGAGGATATGAGGATTTGAGGATATGAGGATTTGAGGATATGAGGATATGAGGATTTGAGGATTTGAGGATTTGAGGATTTGAGGATTTGAGGATTTGAGCTTGCCCAGCCCGTCTGTGTCACAATCCCCTGCAATTTCTAAACGGCCGTGAGCCCTAAACTTCGCCGACAGCCCGTCTGGTCAGCCGGACAGAGCGGACTAAACCCGGCGCAGCCGTTTAAACTCAGCCGACAGGCTGACTATTCAAATTTCTCCGGCCGCATTTGCGGAAAAAACAGTACCTCCTGGATGCTGTCCTGGTTGGTGAACAGCATGGCCAGGCGGTCTATGCCAAAACCGATGCCGGACATGGGCGGCATGCCGTATTCCATTGCCCGAAGGAAATCATGGTCAATGTACATGGCCTCGTCGTCGCCCCTTTCCATTAGTTTCACCTGTTCTTCAAAGCGCTCCCGCTGGTCAATGGGGTCGTTCAGTTCGGTGTAGGCATTGGCGATTTCCTTGCCGTTGCAAATGAGTTCAAAGCGCTCCACCAGGCCGGGTTTACTGCGGTGGCGCTTGGTCAGCGGCGACATCTCCACCGGATAATCCGTGATGAAGGTAGGCTGAATGAAATTGTGTTCGGCCACCTCGCCGAAAATTTTGTCAATGAGCTTGCCCTTGCCCATGCTGGGCGCCACTTCGATGTCCAGCTTTTCGCACACTTCCCGCAGTCCGGCCTCGTCCATGCCGCTGATGTCAATGCCGCTGTAGCGCTCGATGGCTTCCAGGATGGGCACCCGCTCAAAGGGAGCTTTAAAGCTGATGGTGTTGTCGCCCACCTGGACCTCAGTGCTGCCGGTCGTTTCAATGGCGGCCCGCTCCAGGAGTTGTTCGGTGGTTTCCATCATCCAGAAGTAATCTTTGTAAGCCACATAAAACTCCAGGATGGTGAACTCCGGGTTGTGGGTGCGGTCCATGCCCTCGTTGCGGAAGTTGCGGCTGAACTCATACACCCAATCGAAGCCGCCCACGATGAGGCGCTTCAGGTACAACTCGTTGGCAATGCGCAGGTAAAAAGGCACGTCCAGCGCATTGTGGTGGGTGATAAAGGGGCGGGCCGCCGCGCCGCCGGGAATGGGCTGCAGCACCGGTGTTTCCACCTCCAGGCCACCCCGCTCGTTCAGGAACCGGCGGATGGCGTTGATCATTTTGGTCCTTTTGATGAAGACCTCTTTCACGCCCGGATTCACGATCAGGTCCACATAGCGCATGCGGTAGCGCAACTCCGGATCGGAGAACGCATCGTGCACCTTTCCCTCGGCGTCCACTTTCACCACCGGCAAGGGGCGCAGCGCTTTGGCCAGCAACTTCAGTTCCTGTACCCGGACAGTCACCTCGCCGGTTCTCGTTTTGAAGGCATAGCCCTTCACACCGATGATGTCGCCGAGGTCGAGCAGTTTCTTGATCACTTCGTCAAAAAAGCTGTAATCCGTCTCGCCCGCTTCGTTGGTGGTGGCCAGTTCGTCGCGGCGCAGGTAGAGCTGGATTTTCCCGCTGCTGTCCTGCAGATTCATAAAAAGCGCTTTGCCGGCCTCCCGGCGGGCCATGATCCGGCCGGCCAGGCAAACATCCTGAAAGTTGAGCCGGTTTTTGCTGCCGTCTTCCAGCACTTCTTCTTCGTAATTGGCAACGATGTCCGCCGCATAGTGACTCACGGGATAAGCTTCCGGCGGGTAAGGCTCAATGCCCAACTCACGCAGGCGCCCGAGGTTTTTTCTCCGCTCTACTTCCTGATCAGAAAGGTGCATGGTTGTTCCTGAATTTGTTCTGTTTGTAAAATGTGCGCAAAGGTACTATTTGGGGAGGAACTGATGAATGGAGGAATCGAGGAATCGAGGAATCGAGGAATCGAGGAATCGAGGAATCGAGGAATCGAGGAATCGAGGAACTGAGGAATTGAGGAACTGAGGAATGAGAGCACTGCAAAAACCCCCATTTTCGAAGGAACCCATGTTTTTTGGTCCCGAAAGCCTTCGGGATTGAATGGTTTTTTAGGTTTTTGAGATGCGTCGTTGATTGTACTACAGATAGTTAAACATTCAGTTAACACTCAATTATCCATCAACTTTCAGTCGTAATTGGAAATACCACTTTTTGCAGTGGATTCAGGAACTGAGGAATTGAGGAATTGAGGAATTGAGGAATGAGGAATTGAGGAACTGAGCCCCGATGCGATAAGTATCGGCACGGGGGAGGAATTGAGGAACTGAGGAATGAGTCCCCCGATCCCGAAATTTCTTCGGGATCGGGGCAAAAAGTGGTATTTCCAATCCCGAGGCTCCCGATCCCGTTCCGATCCCGAAGAAATTCGGGACGGGATCGGGACGGAAATTTGATAAATAATTGAATGTTTAACCATCTAAAGTACAATCAACGACGTACCCGCTCGACACGAGCTTTGCTCGTTGGCGGTCATACGTAGCGGCCTCCCGGCCGCAATAAGAGCAGGCAGATCGCTAAGAGCCAGCGCCCTTTTGTCATCCGCCCTGTCTGCCTGTCCCGCCAGACGGGCCGGAAAGGCAGGCGAAGGAGGGGCCCCAGTTGAGCATGCTGCTACATAGTTGCCCTCACAGCCCTGCCCCGCTCGACACGAGCTTTGCTCGTTGGCGGTCATACGTAGCGGCCTCCCGGCCGCAATAAGGAGCAGGCAGATCGCTAAGAGCCAGCGCCCCCTTGTCATCCGCCCTGTCTGCCTGTCGGCGGCCAGACGGGCAGGACAGGCAGGCGAAGGAGGGGCCCCAGATGAGCATGATGCTACATAGTTGCCCACACAGCCCTGCCCCGCTCGACACGAGCTTTGCTCGTTGGCGGTCATACGTAGCGGCCTCCCGGCCGCAATAAGGAGCAGGCAGATCGCTAAGAGCCAGCGCCCCCTTGTCATCCTCCCTGTCTGCCTGTCCGGCGGCCAGACGGGCCGGCCAGGCAGGCGAAGGAGGACCTCCACAGGAAGGCCCTATCTTTACGCCCTCACACAAATCACCACATTCATGAGCCACAAGTACTTCACCTGTTTTCTTTTCCTTGCTTTTCTTTTTTCATTTTCTTCGGCCTCCGGCCAAACGGAGCGGCCATTGCCGCAGGCGAGTGAAATAGCCACCGCCCCCTGGTGGGCACAGCAGATGTATTCCGAAACGCCCAACGTGTTTGCCGTTGACAGCGCCTACACGATTTGGCGGAAGGCCCACCCGCAGGCCGACAGCTACCACAGCCGCTATTACAAACACTGGCGGAGGGCCATAGGCAGCGCCATTGATGAAAGCGGGCACCCCGTTCCGGAAAATCTGGCGGAGAGCCGGGCCACCTTCCACCACTGGATGAAATTGCGCAGCGAAGCAAAGCAAAACCGGGCTGTGCAATGGGAGAACCTGGGCCCCTTTTTCACCTGGCGGGAGGGGCAGGCTCAGGAGGTTTCCTGGCAGGTGAATGTGTATTCGCTGGACCAATCGCAGAGCAACCCGGACGTACTGATAGCCGGCACGGAGAATGGCACCGTTTTCCGCTCCGAAGACCACGGGCAGTCCTGGCAGCCCGTTTCCGACAGCATCAACACCGCCGGCGGCATCAGGGCTGTGGCAGTGCTGCCCGCCAATGAAAACGTGTTGTTTGCCGCCGACAACCACAGCGTATTGCGCAGCGAAGATGGCGGCAACAGTTGGGTGGAAGTGCTATACCTTGCCAACCTCAAAACCACTGCTTTCGCCTTTTCGCCCTCCGGGCAAACAGGGCTTTTGTCGTCGGAAAAAGGCCTGTACCGAAGCACCGATGCCGGACTGACCTGGACGGCGCTTTCTTCGGAAAAATGCTGGGACGTAAAGTTCAGTACCGGCGATGCCAACACCGCATTTGCACTGGTCAGCGATGCACAGACCAAGCTCTGCAAGTTTCTGAAAAGCACCGACAGCGGCGAAACATGGTACCAGGTGACCAACGGCTGGATTGACCCCGCCGCCAACAGCCTCAGCGACAACAAGGACGGCGGCGCCAAACTGGCCCTGACCGATGCCGACCCGAACCGCATCTACGCCGTGCTGCTGGGCCAGTACAACGACGGCGTGAACGACAACAACTACCTCGGCGTGTACCGCAGCAACGACGGCGGCGAGAGCTGGACCCTGCCCAACGCCAATGCCAACGGCGGCCCCGGCGGCCCCTACGCCGGCGCCCACAGTTGCCTGGTCACCTTCTGGTTCAACGACACCCAGCGCTACCCCAACAACGGCTCCGAATACAACCAGGGCTTTTACAACCTGGCCATTGATGCCAGCGACACCGACCCCGACGTGCTGCTGGTGGGCTTCCTCAACCTTTTCAAAAGCACCGACGGCGCCGCCACCTTCGAGCGCTGGGGCGGCTATGGCGGTGGCCCCGGCTGGCAACACCCCGACATCCAGGACATTGACATCAACGGGCCGGATGTCTGGGTGAGCAGCGATGGGGGCATCAACCTCTACGAACCCTCACTGGACGCCCACCAGTCCATGGCCAACGGCCTGGCCGGCTCCGATTTCTGGGGCTTCGACGGCGGCTGGAACGAGGACATCCTCACCGGCGGCCGCTACCACAACGGCAACACCGCCACCATTTACGGAACTTACCAGAACGGTGAATTCATCCGCCTGGGAGGGGCAGAAGCCACCACCGGCTATGTGCATCCGGCGGGGGGCCGCAAGGTGATGCATTCCGACATCAGCCCGAAGGTGCTGCCCCTGACGGCCACCGGGCCCACCTCCGGCTTTTCCTTCACCCAATACCCCAACGAGGGCTACGCCGGCAACAACGAAAACAGCTCGGAAATAGAACCCGACCCGCGTTGCTACAACCACCTCTACATGGGCGTTGACAACACCCTGCAAAAAAGCACCGACGGCGGCCTTTCCTGGACCACCCTCTTCACCTTCGGCAACGACGAGACGGACATCATCACCGGCATCGAGGTGAGCCGAAGCAACCCCGACGTGGTCTATGCCGTGCAGAATGCGGGCAACTCCAAAGTCTGGCGTTCTGACGACGGCGGCAACAGCTTCGCGGCCCTGCCGCAACCCCCGGGACCCACCTCCGGCGCATTCATCGCCCTGGACCCCGAAGACGAAAACCACCTGTGGCTGGCCTGGAGCAAAGGCGGCTCCAACAGCAACAAGGTCTTTGAGAGCAACGACGGTGGCAACACCTGGACCAACATCAGCTCCGGCGTGCTGAACGGCCATTACACCGAACAACTGATACACATTGGCGGAACCGCCAACGGCCTCTACCTGGCCACCAACTACGGCGTCTTTTACCGAAGCGACAACACCGGCGATTGGGTGCCGGCTGCCGGGGGTTTGCCCCCCAGGGCGAAGAGCAACAAACTGGTGCCTTTCTATGCCAAAAGCAAGGTGCGCCTGGCCACCTACGGCAGGGGCATCTGGCAAAGCGATTTTTACGAAGAACCCGGCCACATCATCGTGCAACCCACGGTGGACAAGCTGGCCAGCGCCTGCGCCAGGGATACTTTTTATTTCGACGATTACAGCATGGTGAACCACTCGGATGCCAACTGGCAATGGAGCTTTGAGCCCACCCCGCAATGGGTCAGCGACACGGGCGTCAGAAACCCGAAGGTGGTCTTCGGCGCACCGGGTATTTACACCGCCACCATGACCCTCAACGGCATCAGCAAGAGCCTGAGCCTCCTGGTGAGCAACGGCTGTGAGCCCGAAGGAGTGCCCGGCATGGCCCTCAGCCTCAACGGAAGTACCGACGAAGCCGTTGCCAACGGCAACCTCAACCTCAACACCAACAGCATGACCATCAGCGCCTGGGTGAAAGCCGACCCCGACCAACCCGACCGGGCAGCGGTGGTCTTTGCCCGTGGTGGCTCCACCACAGCAGGCCTCGGCTTCAGCAACGGCACCCGCCTCAGCTACCACTGGAACGACGGCCAATGGTGGTGGGACCCGGGACTCATCGTACCACCCAACGAATGGGCGCACATCGCACTGGTCATCAGCCCCGACAGTGCCACCATCTACCTCAACGGCACCGGCGTCACCAACTTTGCCGGCCATGCCCCGGAGGCCTTCGACACACCCATCCACATCGGACGGGACCCCACCAACAACACCCGCCGATACAAAGGCCTGGTGGACGAGGTGTGCATCTGGAACAGGGCCCTGACACGGGAGGAACTCCGGGAGCGTATGCACCTGACCCAAAACAGCCTCAGTGATTCCACGCTGGTGGCCTACTACCAGTTCAACGAAGCATCAGGCCTGGCCCTCGACCGGGTGGGTGTGCACCACGCCTCGCTCGTAGCCGCCGCCGGCAGAAGCACCTCCACGGGGCCTTTCGGACAGGGGGTGTCCAGCCGCATGAGCATCCAGGATGCCGGGTCTTTTCCCTTCGGAGAAACAGGCGTGACCATGGATTTTGCCGAAGGAAGTTTCAAACCGGACGGTGAGGTGGTGCTGTCCCGAATTGACCTGGAACCCAACGTACTGCCGGCCTCGCTGCCGCACAGCCAGTCGTATTACATCGTGGACAACTACGGTCAGAACTTTTTCATTGACCCACCGGCAGTGCTTTCCTTCGGTCAATACGGCGACATCCCGGCCGATGCCGCTCCGGTGGATTTCCAGCTCTACATGCGCGGTGCCAACGACGACGCCAACAACTGGACCCTGGTGGACGTGGCCGATGAAATCGAAACGGGGACGCCGGGTAGCGTGACATTTACCGAAGGAAACACCCTGGAATTTTTCGGACAACTGATCGTGATGAACGAAGACGCCACCGCCACGTCTGAGCTGAACTTCAACCCCAGTGTGCAAAGCGACGGAACCGTACTACTGGAGTGGACCGCTACCGTGGAAAGCACCGGCCAGCGGTTCCGACTCGAGCGAGGGGCTGACGGGCAAAATTTCAGCCCCCTCGGAGAATTGCCTGCAGGAGCAGAGGCCGGCACCCGGCTTTTCAAGTACCTTGACCCGCACCCTCGATCCGGCCTCAACTGGTACCGCCTCACCCAACTGGATGCGCAAGGCCATGCCCTTCGGGTAAAAACCGGACAGGTGACCGTGGCTGCCCTGGCCAATGACTGGACAGTTTACCCCAATCCGGCCGCCTCCGGCGGGGTTTTGCACCTCGCTTCGCAAAATGGCGGGACGTTCAACTTCCTGCTTTTCAACGAAGAAGGAAAAATTGTGCTGACGGAAACCGGCAAAGGCAACACCACCCTGCAACTGCCGGCACTACCCACCGGCACCTACGGCTATGAGATTTCGGACACAAAGCACCGGACATTGGGGGCCATCATCATAAAATGACAGCATCCCGAAACCCACAGCCAAACCCTACACCCAACATCTTTATAGGGATGAGGGATGAGAGATGAGGGATGAGGGATGAGGGATGAGGGATGCCCCGTGCCGATGCCGAATCCCGAAAGCTTTCGGGATCGGCATCGGCATCGGGGGAGGAATGAGGAATGAGGAATGAGGAATGAGGGATGAAAGGGCTGGCACTTATAAACTCTACACCCTACACTCTACACTCTACACTCTACACTCTACACCCTAAACTTTAACCTTGCAAGCAGAAACCCTCAACGAAATAACGCTCATCTGGATCGCCATCGGCCTGTTGCTATCAGCCGTGCAGCTGAAAGTGACGGCCCCCTACGGCAGGCATTTCAACCGCAACTGGGGCCCCACCCTGCCCTACCGGCTGGGTTGGATCATCATGGAAATCGTATCGCCACTGACCTTTGCGCACTTCTTCTGGCACGGGTCGGGGGAGAAATCTACGGCCCATTGGGTGCTGGCCGCCCTGTGGGTGCTGCACTACCTCAACCGCAGCCTCATCTACCCCTTCCGGGCCCGGATGGACGGGAAAGAAATTCCGCTGACCATCGTTGCCTCGGGCGTGTTTTTCAACCTCGTCAACGGCTTTCTCAACGGTTTCTGGCTGGGGAATTTTGCTACTTTCTCTGAAAACTGGTTTGCTTCGGCAAACGTCATCCTGGGGGGCATTTTGTTCCTTTCCGGAGCCTTCATCAACATCCAGTCTGACAACATTCTCATTCGCCTCTCGAGGTGTCGGGACGGGTTCCGGCAACCGGGCGACACGGGTTACCGCATCCCGAAGGGCGGTTTTTTCCGATGGGTATCCTGCCCCAACCACTTCGGTGAGATCATGGAATGGAGCGGCTATGCCCTCATGGCCTGGAGCCTGCCGGCTCTTAGCTTCGCCATCTGGACGGCTGCCAACCTAATCCCCCGTGCCCTCAGCCACCACCGCTGGTACCGGCAGCAGTTCCCGGATTACCCGAAGGAAAGAAGGGCGGTGGTGCCGTGGCCGTCCCGCACCCGCCTGTCCGGAGGATCCTCCTGAGGAGGATGACAAAGGGGCTGGCGCGAAAGCACAGCGCTACCTCCTTTTCCCATCCAATCCCAGTTCCTTCAGCAACTCCGGGGTAGGTGGCCAGCAACCACAGACCTCTGCATTCAGGAACTTCCATTCAGGATTGAATTTGGCAATCAACTCCTCCTTCTCTTTTCTGAGCAGGCACTTTAATTCTTTTTCCCTGGCAATGGCATTGAGGACGTACTGGTGCCATTCGTACCAGATGAGGTTGTAACAATAGTACCTTCCGGAAAAGTGTTTGCGCTTACCCCGGATCAGGTAGTGTTCCACCACCCGGCGGATCAGGTTGTTGGTCATTCCGATGTACAGGGTGGACCATTCCGGGTTGGTGGTGAGGCAAACCCAGAAGTTGTAAGTTTTCTTCATGGCTTTCGATTTGGTTTTCAAAGCGCAACGAAAGTCTTGAAAATCCCTGATTGGATGATTTTTAAGTCCTTTGCAGCCAGAAGCGAAACCGTTGCACCAGTGAATTTCAAGACCGAAACAGGCACCGATCTGGAAAAGGCCCGGCACTTGCTGGAGGCGGGTGAGGTGGTGGCCATACCCACGGAAACCGTGTACGGCCTGGCCGCCAATGCCCTCGACCCGGATGCGGTGGTAAAAATCTACGAAGCCAAACAAAGGCCCCGCTTCAACCCCCTGATCATCCACCTGCCGGACTGGAACGCCGTGGCAAGGTATGCGGTGGATATCCCACCCGAAGCGGAACTGCTGGCCCGCCATTTCACCCCCGGACCACTGACATTTTTGCTGAAGAAATCAGACCTGATTCCCGACCTGGTGACTGCCGGCAGCCCGAAAGTCGCCGTCCGGATCCCGTCACATCCGCTCACGCATGAACTCCTCACAAAACTCGACTTTCCACTGTCGGCGCCCAGCGCCAATCCCTTCGGCTATGTGAGTCCCACCACCGCACAGCACGTCTTCGAAAGCCTCGGGGGGAGCATTCCCTACATCCTCGACGGCGGACCCTGCCAGGTGGGCGTAGAGAGCACCATCGTTGATTTTGAGAATGGACAGATCATCGTGCGCCGAAAAGGCGGTACCAGCCTGCAGGCCATGACTGAGGTTTTGGGTAAGAAACCCATCCTGAAAACCGCCGTGGAAGACCACCCCGTGGCACCGGGACAACTGAAAAGCCATTACGCCACCACTACCCCACTGCACGTTGGAGACATCGCAGAACTGGCCGTTGAATTCCGGAATAAAAAAATCTGCATCATCGCCTTCGGCAACAATGCGGCGGGCCTTAATGCTTTCAAGGTCTTCCAGCTTTCTGAATCAGGCAACACGGAAGAAGCCGCCAAAAACCTGTTCTCCACCATGCGACAGGCCGACCGTTGTGGCGCAGAAGTCATCATCGCCGGCTGGCTGCCGGAAACGGGCCTGGGACCAGCCATCAATGACCGATTGAGAAGAGCGAGAACCCAGGGATGAGGGATTGAGGAATCGAGGAATCGAGGAATCGAGGGATTGAGGAATCGAGGAATCGAGGAATCGAGGAATTGAGGAATCGAGGAATCGAGGAATTGATCCCGACTTTCGTCGGGAGAGGAATCGACGTTTACTAAACCTTTGGAGGTTTGGTAAACGTTGGCTAAAAAGATGAGGGACATTTTAGGAACAGGTGATGGATGATGAAAAAAATTGAGATGAGTTTTGGGGACTTTTCCGGGTTTTGTAGTTTTGGCTTGGGAGAACGCTTCAATTGCAAGGAGCTTTGAAAGTTTCTTACTTTTGGTAAACCCTCGCAATAACTCTCCGGAGGATGATGCGAATTCACATGTGAGGAGTTGGATTGGGGTGATTTGGGAATTTGATTAAAGATAGACCTCTGTGGAGTATGCGAAAGTGGTGATGGGGGAATGAATTACAATTGGATATTCAGACGTTGGCAACACATTAAAAAAAGAACTTATGCCTCTATCAGTAACAGAACAATTAGCATATTCAACAGTGAGACTTGAATGTCAAACTCCAAATGGACTTTCAACAGGTACTGGATTCTTTTTCAAGTTCTTAGAAAATAGAGACCAACCTGTCCCAGTAATTGTGACAAATAAGCACGTTATTCAAGATGCCACCGCAGGTCGATTTATCATTACTAAGTCAAATGCCCAAGGAGAGCCAATTCTAACTGACCATTTTACTATAAACATAACGGAAGATTTCCAACAATTTTGGCGACATCATCCTGATGCCAATGTTGATTTATGTGCTATGCCACTTGCACCAGTAATAAATGCTGTACCCCAACAAGGGCAGCGATTGTTTTACAAATTTTTTAATAAGTCCTTTCTCCCAACGGAAGAACAAAAAAATGACTTTCTCGCGGTAGAAGATATTTTAATGGTTGGATATCCAAATGGAATCTGGGATGCTGTTAATAATCAGCCTATTTTCAGAAAAGGCACAACTGCAACGCACCCGAATATTGATTTTAATGGAAAAAAGGAGTTTATGATTGATGTTGCTTGCTTTCCGGGGTCAAGTGGGTCTCCGGTTTTGATTTATAATTCAAGTGGGTATTTTACCAGACAAGGCAATTTTATAGTGGGAGGTTCTCGACTGATATTAATGGGAATATTATATGCTGGTCCACAACATACCGCAACTGGTGAAATTAGAATCGTAAATATCCCGCAGTTACAACAACCGACCGTAATTTCCAGTATTCCAAATAATTTAGGACTAGTAATAAAATCTGAAAGGCTTTTAGAACTTGAAGGTCTCTTTGAAAATTAAGAAACGTGTGGTAACAATGGATATAAAAAATAGGTGAAACATCAATAATATCAAGACTTCTGGCTTGTGTCAAACTTTGCGCATAAACGAAAGTGTCATGCTTTAAAATCGCCTACTTTTCATATACAAACCGTTCCTCAAAAACCACCCCTCCCTTCATCACCCCACCCCCCCCTCAAAGATAAGTCTCATCAAAAGCCAGGGGCAGCAGGTCAGCGCCTTTTTCCACTACATAGACCGGTCCGCTTTCGCCGTGCATGATGATGCGGATGGGGTGGTTGTTTTTTCGTTCGGTTTCGAGGATGTTTTGGCGGCAGCCGCCACAGGGTGCGGCGGGTTCCACGATTTCCATTTTGTCGTTTTGCACGGCGATGGCGATGGCCAGCACCGCCTTGCCGGGGTGTTGGGCGTGGGCGGCAGCCAGCACGGAGCGCTCGGCACAGGAACCGAGGGGATAGGCAGCGTTTTCGTAATTGGTGCCGGCCAGCATCTCACCGCCTTCCAGCAGCACGGCTGCTCCTACCCGGAATCCGGAATAGGGTGCGTAGGCGTTTTCTACCGTCTTGCGGGCAAGGGTCAGCAGGGCCAGGTCTTCATCGGGCAGGTCTTCAGGCCGTTCGTAAGCGAAGTATTTGAATTGAATGTTCCTTTCTTGCATGTGTATGTTCTTTTGGATCAAAGGGCAGTGCAAATAAACTCCTATTTGGGGATATATGGAGTAGGGAGTAGGGAGTAGGGAGTAGGGAGTAGGGAGTAGGGAGTAGGGAGTAGGGAGTAGTTAGCGCTTTCATCCCTCATCCCTCATCCCCCGTCTGTTCAGCCGGGCAAGCTCATCTCTCATCCCCCCGTTCATGCAAGTGTTGAGCGAAGCGGCACTTGCAAATTCCTTTGTACGGCAAGTGACGTCTCGCCAGGCTCGACTTAACACTTGCCGGAACGGGAGTAGGGAGTAGGGAGTAGGGAGTAGGAGGTAGTTAACGCTTTCATCCCTCATCCCTCATCCCCCGTCTGTTCAGCCGGGCAAGCTCATCCCTCATCCCTCATCCTTTGTTTGCGGTTGAAAATTTATTTTCTATCAAATCCCCGGGGCTGTTGCGAAACAGGTATCAAAGGGCTTCCTAACTTGCGGCCGTTTTTCTTTGAGGTTTTTGGAAGGTTTTTGGTCCCGAGCTTACCTCGGGATTGGAAGGTTTTTGGAGCCTGCCTGCCTGCCCTGTCCCTGTCCGGCTGGACAGGCGGGCGGCGGCCAGACGGGCCGGCGGCAGACTGGTCGGCAGACTGGGGTTTTTGGAGGTTTTTCCGTGGTCCCTCCCCCGAAAGCCGACCCCGAAAACTTTCGGGATCGGCTTTCGGGGCTCAAATCTCCAAATCCTCAAATCCTCAAATCCTCAAATCCTCAAATCCTCACTCATATTGAACAAAACAACCAATGAATAGCATACTCATACTTGGTGCGGGCAGGTCGGCAGGGGCGATGATCAAATACACCCTGGAGCAGGCCGGGAAATACAACTGGGCGGTCATTGTTGCCGATGCGGACCTGAAGATGGCCGAGAAAAAAGTGGCAGGTCACCCCAACGGGCTGCCCGTGTGGCTGGATGTGACCAAACCGGAAGAGCGCCGCCAGCTCATTGCCCGGGCCGACCTGGTGGTTTCCCTGCTGCCGGCGCACCTGCACATCGAGGTGGCCAACGACTGCATCAAATTGCGCAAGCACCTCATCACGGCCTCTTATGTGTCGAAAGACATTTACAAGCTCACCGATGAGTTTCGCAACCAGGAGCTCATCTTCATGGGAGAGCTGGGGCTGGACCCCGGCATTGACCACATGTCGGCCATGAAGAGCATTGATGCCATCAAATCCATGGGTGGTGTACTGACAGGCTTCATATCCAACGCCGGGGGTCTCATCGCACCCGATTGCATTGGCAGGAACCCCTGGCGCTACAAGTTTACCTGGAACCCCCGCAATGTGGTGCTGGCGGGCCAGGGCACGGCGCAGTACCTCGAAAACGGCAAGTTGAAATACATCCCCTACAACCGCCTTTTCAAGGAATACAGGCTGGTGGAAGTGCCCGGTTTTGACGAGCCTTTCGAGGTGTATGCCAACCGGGAGTCGCTGCTCTACCGGGAGGCTTACGGCCTGGGCGACATCCCCAACCTGTACCGGGGCACCATGCGCTACCGGGGCTTCTGCGACGCCTGGAATGCCCTCGTGCAAATCGGTCTGACCGACGCCACCTACCCCATCGTGGATTCCGACAAGATCACCTACCACACCCTGATGGAGGGCTACCTCTCAAAGCCGGGGCGCCCGGGCGCCAGCGTGAAAGAGCGCATCGCGGAGCTGATCGGCGAGCGGGAATTTTCGCCGGTGATGAAAAAGCTGGATTGGCTGGGCCTTTTCAGCAAAAAGAAAATCGGGCTGCACAATGCCACCCCGGCCCTCATCCTCGAAAACCTTCTTTTGAAAAAATGGAAGCTGGAACCCAGCGACCGGGACATCATCGTGATGCAACACGAATTTGATTACAAGCTGGATGGAAAAAAATTCCGCCGCTTTTCCACCCTCATCCTGGAGGGCAAGGACGCTGAGGACACCGCCATGGCCAAACTGGTTGGCTTGCCCCTGGGCATCTTCGCCAAACTGGTCATGCTGGGCAAGGTGCAGGCAAGAGGCGTGCACATACCCGTTCAGAAAGAGGTGTATGAGCCCGTGTTGCAGGAGTTGGAGGAATACGGGGTGGTTTTCCGGGAACGGGAAGAGGAAGTGCCTCCGGTTGAGGAGCAACAATGAACCCGCTGTCATATTCTTCGTAAAATCCCGGTGCAGGGCGCAAATTCAAAGAACGGCTTACGAAACTCCCGACCATCAATAACGTCACGTCGCTGCAGGCTTTTCAGTTCATGCAGTTTGGCACCTCGGGTGTCATAGCCATTGTACTGGCCAAAGGCGGCTGGCCGCTGGAACAAATAGCCATTTACGAAGCCCTGCTGTTCATGGGCGGCATTTACACCTTTTTCTGGCTCGCCGGCGGCAACAACGCCCTTTTGCAGCTCTACCCGAAGCTCGACGCAGAACAGGGAAAACAGGGTTTGTTCAACTCCTTTGTGCTTTTCACCCTGGCCGGCATCCTTTCCGGGCTGCTCATTTACGGAACGGCCAACCTGATCATCGGCAAGCTGACCAAATTCAGCACCCTGCCCCATCTTGGCCTGCTCGCCGTTTACATCGCCCTCAACGCCCCTACCCTTTTTATCCACATCTACTACCTGCTGCTGGGGCAGTACCGCAAGATCATCCACTTCGGAATGGTGGGCTTTGCCCTGCAACTGGCGGCTGTGGCCACGCCCGTTCTCACGGGGCAGGGGCTGGAAGAGGTGCTCTGGTGCCTCATCGGCTGGGCTGCGTTCAAGTTCATTTGGGTGCTGGTGCTGGTTTACCGCCACACCCACTGGCAGTTGGACTTCTCTTTTCTTCGCAAATACGGCAAGCTGGCCGTGCCGCTACTCCTGCTGGCCTTCATCGGCAAAGGGTCCGAATACGCCAGCACATTCATGGTCACGGCGCTGTTTGACGAGGAGTCGGCATTTGCCATATACCGCTACGGGGCCCGGGAGATACCCTTGTCGCTGGTCATGCTATCTGCGCTGGCCACCTCCCTTTTGCCCGTCGCCTCCGGCAATTTGGAGGCAGGGGTTCGTGCCATCCGGAAAAACACCACCCGGCTGTCGCACGTCCTTTTTCCGGTGAGCATTGCATTCATGGTGGCCAGCCCGGTCTTGTTCCCACTGGTGTTCAGTCCTGAATTCAAGCCCTCGGCGTACATTTTCAACACGCTGGCTTTTTACCTCAGCAACCGCATCCTGATGCCGCAGGTACTCACCATGGCCCGGGGTCACAACTTCGCGGTCACCCTGAGTGCGCTGATCGAGTTCCTGGCCGTGGTGCTGCTGTGCTACCTGCTCGGCCGCTCATTTGGCCTGGTCGGAATAGCCATGGGCTCCGTCCTCGCCTTTTTCACGGACCGCATCATCCTGATCTTTTACAACTGGAAAAAACTCGGCATCCACCCTTCCCGCTACATTGACTGGCGGGTGTACCTGATTTACAATGCCTTGCTCATAGCTGCCTATTGTATTTCATTTCAGGTGTAAAATGGCTCCCCGATGCCGATCCCGAATCCCGTCCCGAAATCCTTCGGGATCGGGATCGGGATGGCACGGGGCAGGCTGTAGCTCGTGCTGCTAAACTTCATAATCCTTCATAATCCCTGTCTGCCGCCCCGTCTGCCGCCGGGCAGGCAGGCAGGCTTCATAATCCTCCATAATCCCTGTCTGCCGCCCCGTCTGCCGCCGGGCAGGCAGCCCGTCTGGCCGTCGGACAGGGCAGGCTTCATAATCCTCCATAATCTTTAATTAACCACAGAGTTGAACAGAGTTGAAAACAGCGTTGAATCCCGAGACAAGCTCGGGACCAACTGCCAACTGATTACTGCCAACTGATTACTGATCCCGGGTGAAGCCCCGGGACCAACTGCCAACTGATTACTGCCAACTGATTACTGATCCCGGGTGAAGCCCCGGGACCAACTGCCAACTGATTACTGCCAACCGCCAACTGATTACTGCCAACTGATTACTGCCAACCACCAACCGCCAACATTCCCTATCTTCGTCCTCAACCTACATTCACCCTCTCACAATCAGACCATGAAATACCTCTTTCCATTTCTGACGATCGTCCTTTTCATCCAATGCAAAGACAAGCCTGTCCCGGTTGAGTCCGGTGATAAACTTGGCGAGCTGCATTTCAGTTACACCGGTTCTCCGGCAGCTTTGGAGCACTTCGAAAAAGGGCTGAAACTGCTGCACAATTTCGAGTATGCCGATGCCAGGGCGGCTTTTGAAGAGGCCCAAAAACTGGACAGCACCTGCGTGATGGCCTGGTGGGGTGAAGCCATGACCTACAACCACCCCCTCTGGCGTCAGCAAGACCGGGAGGCGGCCATTGCAACCCTGGAGGAACTGGGAAGCACCACCGAAGACCGACGGGCAGCAGCCCCCACGGAGTTGGAGAAAGACTTCCTGGTGGCTGTGGAAGCACTCTATTTTGCCGAAGGAGAAAAAAATGAAAGAGACGCAGCCTACCGCGACCACCTGGCCGCCATGTATGAAGAATACCCCGGCAATGAGGAGGTGGCGGCCTTTTACGCCCTCAGCATTCTGGGCGCTGTGCCGGTGGGCCGTGACGATGCCGAGTACGAAAGGAGCGCCGGCATCGTGAAAGGCATTCTGAACGAGAACCCTGAGCACCCCGGGGCGCTGCACTACCTCATTCACAGCTACGACGACCCCTACCACGCCAGGCTGGCCCTGAACGCCGCACGGAGCTACTCCGAAGTGGCGGCCGATGCCACCCACGCCCTGCACATGCCCTCGCACATTTTTCTTGCCGTCGGAATGTGGAAGGAGGTGGTGGAGTCCAACATCGCATCTTACAATGCCAGCGTGCGCCGCATGGAAGAAAAAGGCCTTGACAACGACGCCCGAAGCTACCACGCTTTTTCCTGGCTGCAATACGGACTGCTGCAAATGGGCCGCAACACAGAGGCCGAGCAGATCATGCGGGACATGTACACCTACACCACTGAACTGCCTTCTAAAAGCGCCCGCTCTTACTTTGCAAGGATGAAAGGCACTTACCTGCTGCACACCGGCGAATGGAACAGCGACATCGCCGGTTTTTCGGTGGACATGGAGGGCATGGGCATCGTGAGCCGCTCGCAATACCATTTTACCGAAGGATGGAAAGCCTGGAAAAACGGTGACAAAGAACGGCTGAGCGCCCTCATTGACACCATGACCACGGAACGCAAAAAAGCAGCGCTGCTCGTCACTGATTCGGGCATCCCCATGTGCGCCGCCACCCCCTCAGGCCAGGGACCGAACCAATTGGACATTGACTGGGCCCATGTGATGGAGATGGAACTGAAGGCCCTTCGGGAAATGCTGGGCGGCAACGACGTACAGGCGGAATTCTGGCTCCAAAGCGCCACCGGCCTGCAAGGCAGCATCAGCTACGACTACGGCCCGCCGGCCATTCTGAAACCTGCCCATGAAATGCTCGGTGATTTTCTTTTGGAACAAAAGCGCCCGGAAGAAGCCCTCGCAGCTTTTGAAACCGCCCTGGAGCGGTCTCCCAAAAGACGGCTGGCGCTGGAAGGCAAGCTGGCCGCAGCCCGGGCCCTGGGAAATGATCAAGCCATTGCCGAAGCAAAAGAACTCCTGGAAGAGATCAGCGGTGCCAGGCTGGAGCAGTCCTGAGCATCAGCGCTGGTGCCGCCGGATGTGGTTGACGATGCTGCGAACGGTCTTCTTGCGGATTTCCCGTTCGAGTTTCCGGTTGATGGCTTTGAGAACGAACTGGAATTTCATCGTCACACTGTCTTTGTGAATCTCCTGGATCTTCAGCCAGAAAGAACCCGGTTCGATGTATTCGTGGTAGTCTGAAATGTTTTCCACCAGGTCTTGCTCAAAAGCCTCCACGGTGCGCATGGCGGCGATGTGAATGTCGAAAGAAATGCTGACCCGCCGGATGCCGGTTTTGGTGAAATTGACCACCTCGGAAGTGAATATCTTGCTGTGAGGGATGTAGATGATCTCGTCGTCGTTGGTCAGCAGCGCTATTCTGGTGATGGTGATATCGGTTACCCGCCCTTTGTAACTGTCCATCCGGATGTAATCCCCAATGGAGATTTCGTCGGAAAAGCTGATGGCTATTCCCCCGATGATGTTGACGATGTACTCCCTGGTGACGATGGCGATGGCCGCCGCAACGATGCTCAACCCCGTGAGCAGGCTTTTGGGGTCTATGCCGAAAAAGCCCAGGATCAGCACCACTGTTGCAATGCTGGAAACGATGATCCTGATGTTGTCAATGCCGGCCAGCACGTTGTCAGTTTCTCCGCGCTCCAACTGCTTGCGGCGGCGATAAACCACCTTGAGCAATTCGGCGGCCAGGTCCAGGCCCAGAATGAAAATGACATAATTGAGAACGGATACGAACCCCGGATGGTCAAATGAGAAGTTCCAGCCGGACAGGTCGCCCCACCAGGGCACATCGGTGTATTTCAGCGCCAGGAAACCGGCGAGTACCAATAGTTTGACGAATATGCGCAGGCCAAAATTCATCGGCAATTGTCTGGTGAAAGCACTGTAAGGATGATGTTTTTTTTGGTTTTTGAGGTTTTTGGTTATGAGGATTATGAAGCCTGCCTGCCCGGCGGCAGACGGGGCGGCAGACAGGGATTATAGAGGATTATGAAGGTTTTTAAATTCAGAGAAATCCATTGATCCGTTAAATCTGTGGTCGGTTTTTGGAGGTTTTTCCCGGGACGTCGTTGATTAGACCTCAGGGGTTCAAACAATCAGTTATTTCCAGATCATCTTTCAATTTTCCTCGGTTTTTGGAAATATACTCAAAACGAAGTGGTTTGGGCGGCGATCCCGATCCCGAATCCCGAAGAATTTCGGGACGGGACGGGATTCGGGACCCAAACTCCCAGCCCCTCCTGAAGTTCAAAGCTGAAATTTTCCCAAACTACTTCGACTTGGGTATAACACATTTTGCAGAGGGTGCTCTGATTATCCTACCGGTTTTCTTCGAGCATTTTCCGTTGGTGGTCTTCAATGATCTTGCCCAGTTGCGGTACGGACACCCGGCTGGCAATGATGTTTTTGTTGCGGTCCAGGATGTAAAGTTTGGGCAGGCTGGTGCCGTAGAATTTCATCAGGGCCCGGGCCTTCATGTAGGGGTCAGCCGTCACGATCCAGGGCATCTTTTTGTACTCTACATCCGAGATGGCCTTGTCCAGTTCCATGTGGTTGGCCGAGGTGATGCTGAATATCTCAACGCCTTTCGGGTGCCATTCTTCGTAAAATGGTTTCAGCTCATCGGTGGTGTGTTTGCAATGGCCGCAGCCCGGTTTCCAGAGGAAGATCACCGTGTATTCGGCGTCCACGTCGTACAGGCTGATGGTTTTATCCGGCGGGAAGGACTTCGTTTGGCGGTCGTATTCCTGCACGGTGACGTTGGGCGCCCGGTTGCCGATGAGCACGAACTTGTTCATGTAGGCGTCGTCGAGGATTTTCTTTTTGGCGTCTTCACTGATCCAGGTGGCCTTGCCGGTGGCGTAATACTTTTCGGCAATGTGCACAAATACCGCATCCAGCCCCATGATCTTCGGGGTGTAGTACTCATTGAGCAGGTAGGGCAGCACGAATTTGAACACCTCCTCGTTGGCCCGGGCCTTTTCCAGAATGATGTCCACCGCCCGGATGACGCTGTCGGGCACCTGCACGGTCATTTTGTCGCTGAGGTAGTAGTCAATTTTTTCTTTCAGGTAAGGGCTGTTGGCAAAAGCCTCTTCGGTGAAGTCAAAGCCGTCGAAATAGTGCTTTTTGTAGTACTGCCATCGGAAGAGGGGTTCCTCCTGGCCGGGCGGTGTGGGCGGAAACTCCGGCTCCTTGAACGCCGCCACCAGTTTTGCAGCGAAAGTGCCCGAGTGCTTTTCCATCAGCGCCTGCTGCCGGGCGTGCACCTCGTCAGACACTTCCTGTAGTTTTCTCTGAAACATGGCTTTGGACTCCGGAGTTGGGGCAGCCTCTATGCTTTGCTGGAGTTCTTTTGAGCGTGCCACCTGCTGTGCCATGAAGAGTTGGTAATCCTTCAGCAAGGTGTTTTCAGGGGCATTTTCAAATTCGAGCTTGCCGCCAAAATCCGGGGCCGCCGTTTTCATGGAAAAGTGCTGCTCGTTTTTGGTCACCAGGAATTCAAAAAACTTGTTATCCGGCGGCATCAGCACCAGGTAGATGCCCGGGGCCAGCGCTTCGCTGCCTTCAAAAACGGCTTTTCCTTCGGTAAATGCAACGGTGTCCCGGCTGTAAACTTTAGTTCCCCGGCGGTAGCCGAGGTACACTTGTTCGCCTTCCCAGTTGTCAATCTGCACTTCGATGTGGAAACCGGATTGCTGTTGCGCAGCGAGGAAAAAAGAAAAAGAGAAAAACAGGAAAAAAGCTGAAAGAAACTTCAGGTTCATGGTTGATGGGTTTGTGGGTCGGATATGCATTGGCCAAAATTTTCAGCGGCCGCCAAAATTAGGCAAATATGGTTCCTCAATGCCAGGACTGAATCGCATTTGCAATTCATTTTCAAGCGGCTACGACCCGGCTTTCCGTTGGCGGAACCAAAAGAAAACTGCCACACCCAGCACCAGCAAAACCACCCCCGGCACTGCCTGGGCAGGCCGCTCCATCAGGGTGTTGCCGGCAAAGAGCAATGAGAGCACGACAAAAACTGCCGGCACCACCGGATAGCCCCAGGCTTTGACAGGCCTCGGCTGGCGGGGTCTTTTCCTTCGGTAAATGAAAACCGAGGCTCCGGCCAGCCCCATGAAGGCGATGTCCATGAAGGTGACGAAGGTGATGATGTGGTTGAACAGCCCGCTGAAAAACAACAACACCGCCAGCGCCCACACGGCCTGGATGCCCATGGCGTTTACCGGTGTGGCCCATCGGGGATGCAGGGCCGCCAGTTTTTTGAAGAAAATACCGTCTTCGGACATGGCGAAGTAGATGCGGGGTGCCGACATGGTGTAAATGCTGATGGTGCCGAAAATGGACAACGCAATGGCAATGCTGACTACCTGCCCGCCCCAGGGTACCACCCGGTTGAGGGCCTCAGCGGCCACACGGTTGGTGGCGGCAATTTCCGGCAGGGGCAGCAACAGCATGTAGGCCAGGTTCACCAACAGGTAAACGGTGGTGACGATCAACACGCCGAAAAACATGGCTTTGGGCACTACACTGGCAGCGTTCTTCGCCTCGCCGGCCACATAACTGGCGTGGTGCCAGCCCCCCACCGAAAAGAAAACGCCGATCAATCCGGCCAGCAGGGCACTGGCTATGTTGTCCGGCACCCCCTCGCCAGAAGAAAAATCGAGCGGAACAGCGCCCGGATCGTAATGGGTGATGCCAACGATGATGATGGCGCCGATGGCGGCCAGTTTCAACACCATGAACAGGTTGGCCAGCCCCTGGCTGATCTGCACCCCCCGCATGTTGACGAGGGTCAGAAACACCATGGTGCCTGCGGCAATGGCGGTTTTTCCTCCGTGGCTCATTTCCGGAAGGAAAATTTTCATGTATTCCGCAAAAGCAACACACAAGCCTGCCAGCGCACCGGTATTGATAACAAGCAACATCACCCAGCCATAGAGAAAACCGGTCAGGTCGCCGTAAGCCTCCCGGAGGTACACATACACCCCACCCGATTTCGGGAACATGCCGCCCAACTCGGCAAAAGTGAGGGCCCCACACAGGGCTATGAAACCGCCCAAAGCCCATACCACCAGCACCAGGGCTTCATTGCCCACCGCACCGGCTATCTGGCCCGGCGTGACGAAAATGCCGGACCCAATGCAGGCCCCGACGGCTATGCTGGTCAGTCCAAAAAGTGTGAGGCGTTTTTTCAGTTGGCTCATGTTGTTGAGTTAATCGGAGGCATCAGGGAAATTGTCTGAATCGCGGATTTGGCGGATTGAGGGATTACACGGATTGGGGCAGGGCTTCCATGATCCCGGGACAAGCCCGGGACCAAAAACCTCAAAAAACCTCCCAATCCCGAGGTAAGCTCGGGACTAAAAACCTCCCAAGAACCCCATCAAAACCCTTCCGCCGGCAGGCGGAAAAAACGCCTAAAGATGAGAATTTTAGCCACATTGATTTTGGGCCTGGTTTTCGGCACGCCTGCATCAGGCCGGGGCGGCTTGTAAATTGCCGGCGCAACGGGCCTTCAGTACATCGGCGTATTCTTGCGAAACCCCCATCACGGCATTACTCCATTTGAAAAAAAATAAATTTGTTTTTCATTGACAATGCTGGACAAATAGGCCTACATTTGCTCCGTTCTTTGAGAGAAAGCCTGATGGCTTCAGTAGTTTTTACCACCGCAGGTATTCAGTAAGTCTGGTAAGTTTTTTTCGATTCAGCTCGTCTAAACGTTTTCCCGCCTAACTGTTTTTCCCACATCTGGTCAAATGTTATTGTAGCCTTCAACATCAGGTGATCTCGTTTTCGTTCACTTTTTAATTATTGTTTGTAATGAACATTTTTGTTGCAAAACTCAACTACGACACGCAAGAGGATGATTTGCGTGCAGCATTCGAAGAGTTTGGCGAAGTTTCTTCTGCCAACATCATCATGGACAAGTTCACGGGCCGCTCCAAGGGTTATGGCTTCGTTGAAATGCCCAACGATGAAGAAGCACAAGCTGCTATCAACGAGCTGAATGACAGCGAAATGGACGGCAGAACCATCGTCGTTAAGAAAGCCGAACCTCGTGAAAGCCGTGGCGGTGGTCGCCGCGGAGGAGGAGGATACGGCGGAGGACGCCGTGGTGGCGGAGGATACGGCGGCGGTGGCGGATACAACCGCAACGATCGCTGGTAATTACACCGGGCATCAGCCCTGCGATTGAAAGGCTTTGGGAACACTCCCAAAGCCTTTCTTTTTTTTACCTTGGTCGCAAATTCCACCAGCCATGAAAAGCAAAGCAACCCTTGTCTTACGTGTCGTTGTTGCTGTCATCCTGCTGCAAACCCTTTATTTCAAATTCACCGGCGCCCCCGAAAGCGTGTACATTTTCCAGACCCTCGGTGCCCAAAACGAAAAAATGGGAAAGGATGGCACCGGTGATGATGCCCAGACTGCCAATGGCCCCGTAGATCATGGTGGGCCGGTAAAGCAATAAGACCGCAAAGATCAATTCCAGGATACCGCTAATGATCCGGCCGGCAGGTTCGGCACCGAGGGTCTGGAAAATGTACACGCT
>JALWSS010000069.1 GCA_026993525.1 Saprospiraceae bacterium | reverse complement strand
TAGAGAGTAGAGAGTAGAGAGTAGAGAGTAGAGTGTAGAGTGTAGAGTGTAGAGTGTAGAGTTTGGAAGCGCTAGCCCCGTTCATCCCTCATCCCTCATCCCTCATCCCTCATCCCTGAGTAGAGAGTAGAGAGTAGAGAGTAGAGAGTAGAGAGTAGAGAGTAGGGAGTAGAGAGTAGAGAGTAGAGTGTAGCGTGTAGAGTGTAGAGTTTGGAAGCGCTAGCCCCGTTCATCCCTCATCCCTCATCCCTCATCCAATGCCTCCTCCTGTGTGGAAAAGTAAGGGAGCGTTGCAAAACGAAATGTCCTAAAATTGCCGGATGGAAAAACTGAATCCGGCGCTCACAGACCTTTTTTACAAGGAAATCAGGAAGGTGCGGGAAAACCAAGGGCTTTCCGGTCTGGAAAAGGCCTGGGCATATCATCGCCTGTTGGAGCTCATTTTCATCGAGCTGACCCGTGTGGAGAACCTGGCATTTACTACCTTGTTTGCCCGGATTGCCTATGCTGCCCACCGCCACCGGCTGGATAAAACGCTGACTTATTGGGTGCACCAGTTCCGTAGAAAATTGCGCAGCGAAGGGCACAAGACAGACCCGGCACAACTGTGCGAACTGGCGCTGTACATCCTGCGCCGGTTGATGGAACACCTGAGCGGCGAAGCTGTGCCGTCGGATTTTGGGAAATACTTTCCTGAGCTGCCGCCTTTCGAGTACAAGTCTGTGCAGGTACGGGAATTCCGGCAATATGTACGGGCCACAGCGGTAGAGGACGACGGGGACCATGACCGCATGATGATCCACGACGAGGGCAACGACGGTTCCACGGCCTGGCTGCAGTACAACATCCCCGACCGCAACGAACCTTTCAACAGAAGCATCCGGGCCATCCGCAAGGTTTTCGGCTTTCCGGTCACCCTGAGCCTGCTGGATGTGGAAGTTGCCGAAGGCGAGGATGAACTGCCGGTGTACAGGCCCCGGGGCATCGTCATCGAGCCGGACTACCTCATCGATGTGACCACGGTGGCCTACTGCTTTACCGGCTACGGTGCGGAGCCGATGATCTACCTGCTGAACAAGTTTTTGCCCGGCGAGACCAGCAAACCCATGATGCTGGGGAACATCGCCAACTTCTTTCTGGATGAACTGATGAACGACCCCGGAGCCGGATTCAAAGAGACTTTCCCGGCCGTGTTCAGGCTGAACCCGCTGGTGTTTTCACTGTGGAGCAACCAGGACGTGCGCGAGGTGATGCAAAACAGCCAGGGGCATTGGACCCGGCTGAAAAAGGTGATCACGAAGGATTTCGAAAAAGAAGATATCCGGCGGGATGAGTGCTTCCTGGAACCCTCTTTTTACGACCCCGTCCATGGCCTGCAGGGGCGCCTCGACGTCTTTCAACTGAAGGGCAGCAAAAGCGTCATCGTGGAGTTGAAGAGCGGGAGCCCGTTCATGAAAAACGTGCACCAGATCGGGGCCAGCCACTATGTGCAAACCCTCCTCTACGATTTGATGGTGCGCAGCACCTTCGGCCAGAAAGCCGACCCCGCCAACTACATCCTCTACTCCAAAGAAGAGCTGAAGCAACTCCGCTATGCACCACCCAACAAGGCCCTGCAAATGGAGGCCCTGCAGGTGCGCAACCTGCTGGTCACTTTCGACCGGATGCTGGCAAGCCTGGGCACGCCAAAACCCATGACCAGCCTGCCGGCCAGGATCACCACCGGCCAATTGTCGCTCACCGGCTTTCACGGAAAAAATGTGGAGCGCTTCGAAAAAGCCTATGCCGGGTTGTCGGAATTGGAGAAGGCCTGGTTCGATGCTTTCAGCGGCATGATCGCCCGGGAGCACCTGCTGGCCAAAACCGGCGTACAGGGCAACGAAAACATCAACGGACTGGCCGCCATCTGGCTGGACGACACCCGGCAAAAAGAAGATCGCTTCGAACTGCTGCAAGCGCTGCAACTGGCCGAAAACCGGGCCGATCAGCCAGAGCCGGTGCTGGTCTTCAACAAAACGGAAAAAACCAACCCCCTGGCCAATTTCCGAACGGGAGACATTGCCCTGCTATACCCCTTTGCCAACCAAAGCGGCGACCCCCTCAAAACCCTGAACAGCCAGGTTTTCAAGGTCACCATTCTGGAAGTGAACAACGACGGGGTCAGGGTACGGCTGCGTTACAAACAGTTCAACAAACGGATTTTTGAGCAGCACCCCCTGTGGAACCTCGAACACGACCAGATGGACATGGGCTTCAACGCCATGTACCAGGGCCTCTTCCGTTGGGCTGAAAGCCCGAAGGAAAAACGGGCGCTGCTCCTCACCGGGCGGGCACCCGGCAAGGGCGGGCCAAACCCCATCGAACTGCCCCCTTCCTTCGGCACCCTTACCGGGCCCCAGCGCGAGGTGCTGCAAAAGATGATCAACGCCAGGGACTATTTCCTGCTTTGGGGGCCGCCCGGCACCGGCAAGACCAGCCAGATGCTGCGCTACTTCGTGCAGTGGACCTTTGAGCAAACGGACGAAAACCTGCTGCTGCTGGCCTATACCAACCGCGCCGTAGATGAAATTTGCGAAGCGATAGAAAGCATCGAAAAAACCGCCGGCAACTACATTCGCATCGGTTCCCGCCATGCCACCGGCAGCCGCTTTGTGCCCAAATTGCTGACGGAAAAAATTGCCGGCGTCAGCACCCGTGCCGCACTCATTGACATCCTCCGGGAACACCGGATCGTGGTGAGCACCCTGGCCTCGCTGGCCAACAACATGGAGCTGTTGAAGCTCAAAAAATTCAACCAGGTGGTCATTGACGAGGCCTCCCAGATACTGGAACCGCAACTGGCCGGGCTTCTGCCTCACTTCGGCAAATTCATCCTCATCGGCGACCACAAACAACTGCCCGCAGTGGTGGTGCAACCAACGGATCAAACGGAGGTTTTGGATGCCTCGCTGCGCAAAACAGGCTTGAGCAACTTGCGGAACAGCCTCTTCGAGCGCCTTTACAAACGCTGCCAGGAGGAGGGCTGGCACTGGGCATTTGATCGCCTCCGGCAACAGGGGCGCATGCACGTGGACATCATGCAATTTCCGGCGCAACAGTTTTACGAAGGCCAACTGGAAGCCCTGCCGGAAACGCTGCCCGGCGCCAAACGCCAGCGCCAGCCACTGCTCCGCCAACCCGATGACAACAATGACATCCCGCCCGAAATTTTTGCGAAGCGAATGGTGTTTCTCGACGTGCCTGTTGACGACGGTTCGCCTTCCCGGAAAACCAACCGACACGAAGCAGAGACGGCTTCCAGGTTGGCGCGGTATTTCGGCCGGATGCACCCTGAACTCAGCCTGGGCATCATCACACCCTACCGGGCGCAAATTGCCTGCATTCTGGAACAATTTGAAAAACTCGGGCTGCCCGCCGGCAAAATCACGGTGGATACCGTTGAGCGCTACCAGGGTGGCGCCCGGGATGTCATCATCATTTCGCTTTGCACCAACGTCGCTTCGCAACTGGAAAGCCTGGTTTCCCTCTCTGACGAGGGCGTTGACCGCAAGCTGAACGTGGCCCTGACCCGTGCCCGCGAGCAGGTCATCCTCCTGGGCAATAAAAAGCTCCTTCGGCAAAATGAGATTTATCGCTCCCTGATCGAGTGGACGGAATAGGCCCTGGCAATTCAGAAGACAAATGCCGGCAGTGTTGGCGAAGGTTTTGCCACAGGCAGCTTCGTAATTTAGCCCGCCAAAACAGTTTTGGAATGCTAACTGTTAGCTTTACCCTGACTTTGTTGCATTTGGTAAAACCGGAATGAAAAATCTCAATAGATGAAGCGTTTTATTTTTCTTTTTTTCGTCGCAATGGCCATGTTGCCGGCCTGCAAAGACGACGATGGCCCACAGCCGCCCCCGGATGGTGTTGACCTGACCGATATCCCCTTTGACCCCACTTCTTACCAACTGGAAACACCGCCCGGATTTCCGGCCATGGACATTCCGGCCGACAACCCACTCACAGAGCAAGGCATAGACCTCGGCAGGCACCTGTTTTTCGACCCGATCCTTTCCGTTGACAGCACCATCGCATGTGCCAGTTGCCACGATCCGAAGTTCAGCTTTACCGATGGTGAAGCCTTCAGCGAAGGCGTAAACGGGCAATTGGGTACGCGCAGCGCAATGGCCATCATCAACGCCGGGTTTTTCCACAATGGATTCTTCTGGGACGGAAGGGCCGCCACCCTCGAAGAACAAGCCCTGCAACCAGTGGAAAACCCCGTTGAAATGGCTGAAAGCTGGGACAACGTGGAGGCTAAACTCCAACGCCACCCGCTGTACCAGAAAAAATTCCGGGAAGCCTTCGGCATCAAAAACAGCAAGGAAATCACCAGGGACCTGGCTGCCAAAGCCATTGCCCAGTTTGAGCGCATCCTCATCAGCGCCAATTCGAAATTTGACAGGAAAATCTACCAGAACGACCCCGACCCCTTCCTCTTTTCCGACCTCGAAACAGACGGCTACTTCATCTACTTCGACGACCTGAGCAACAGCCAGGTGGCCGGCCACTGCGCCCACTGCCACGATGGTGGCCCCCTGCTTACTTCCGACGATTATTTCAACAACGGCATAGAGGATGTGGCCTCGCTGGATGATTTTCCGGACCTGGGCCGGGGCACCGTTTCCGGCAAACGCAGCGACAACGGAAAATTCAGGGCCCCCACCCTGCGCAACATCGCCCTCACAGCACCCTACATGCACGACGGACGTTTCCAAACCCTGGAGCAGGTCATTGACCACTACAACTCCGGCGGCCATTTTGTGGAAAATGTGAACGCCCAATCCATTCAACCGCTCCACCTGTCAGAATACGACAAACAAGCCCTGATCGCTTTCCTGAACACTTTTACCGATACCAGTTTTGTGAACAACCCGATGTTCCAGAACCCGTTTGAGTAGGGTGTAGGGTGTAGGGTGTAGGGTGTAGGGTGTAGAGTTTGGGAGCGCTAGCCCTTTTCATCCCTCATCCCTCATCCCTCCCCCGATGCCGATGCCGATCCCGAAAGCTTTCGGGATTCGGCATCGGCACGGGGAGCTACGAGCTTTTCCTCAGAAGGACAAACAATTCTTTTCGTTCCATTGACCAGACGATTGCCAGCCAGGCGAGGAGGGCGGAAGTTCGGAGTGCAAATGCCGGTGCGGTTGACATTTCCAGGTTTTTTATCAGGTATTCCGTTCCGGAATAAACAGCCAGGGCCAGCAGCACATAGCCCAGCATCCTGGCCCAGTTGTACTGTACGGGATAGTACCTGCGCCCCCACCACCAGCTGGCAGCCGTCATGGAAGCATAGCAGATCAGGGTTGCCCAGGCGCTGCCGATGTAGCCCGTTTTCGGAATCCAGTAAACATTGAGGCTGACGGTGATGATGGCCCCACCCACGGCAATCCATCCGCCCAGCATGGTGTGGTCGGTGAGTTTGTACCAGATGGATACATTGTAATAAAGGCCCAGAAAGAGGTTGGCCAGCAGCAGGATGGGCACCACCCCGAGGCCTTCCCAATAGGGTTCGTCAATGAATTGCTTCACAACATCCAGGTAGAGCATGATGACCAGAAATGCCATTGCTCCGGCGATGGTAAAATATTTGGCCACCTGGCCGTAGAGGTACCTGGCGTCCCGGTGGTTGGCGTTTGCGAAGAAGAAAGGTTCGGCGGCATATCGGAAGGCCTGGGTGAAGAGGCTCATCAGCATGGCCAGTTTGTAACAGGCCGAGTAAATGCCCACCTGCGACAAGTTTTCTTCCATTGTGCCCGGCAGCAGGTGCCGCAACAGCACCCGGTCCAACATTTCATTGGCAATGCCGGCCAGGCTGGCCAGTACCAGCGGAGCGGAGTAGGCAAACATGGTGCGCCACAGCGCCTTGTCGAACCGCCATTCGACAAATTTCAGCTCCGGCAGCAGCAAAAGCAGCACGGCAGCACTGGCTATCAGGTTGCTCAAAAAGACGTAACCCACCCCAAACGAGGGCCGGTAAATGCTTTCGACCAGCCCCGTGGCGATGCCCTGCCGGAGCAGCCAGGGGCACAGCAACAGGAAAAACAGGTTGAGGGCAACGTTGAGGCCTATGCCCACCAGTCGCACCGTTGCGAAGCGAATGGCTTTGTGTTCCAGGCGAAGTTTGGCAAGGGGAATCTCGGCCAGGGTGTCAAAGGCTAGAATGAGCCCAAACATGGCGATGTAGCTGTATTGGTCCGGGCGGTATTCGAACCAGGCGCCTATTTGCGACGAAAAGCCAACAATGCTGAGGGAAAGCACCAGTGAGCCGGCCAGCACCGACCACCAGGCGGTGGAAAAAGACGCCTTCCGGTTTTCCTCATTCGTTCCGAAACGAAAAAAGGCCGTTTCCATGCGCATGATGAAAAAGACCATCAGAAATCCGGCCCAGGCGTACAGCTCGGATACGATGCCGTATTCTCCGGTGGCAAACACCCGGGTGTAAATGGGCACCAGCAGGTAGTTCAGCACCCTGCCCAGAATGGAACTGAGCCCGTAAACAGCCGTCTCGCCTGCCAGCTTTTTGAGTAGGGACATTTTGTGCCGGTGTTTCGTTTGGTTCCCGTTAACGGACAACACGGGCCAAAAGTCTTTAAAATCATCCACATTCAACTAAATTCGCCCCTGCTTCAGGCAAGGTCTTTTTCAACCCTGATTACTGACCGCCTGCCTGACAACCAAAATGGTGCAGTTAACCCAAACC
>JALWSS010000068.1 GCA_026993525.1 Saprospiraceae bacterium | reverse complement strand
GGTCGGTGGTATCGGCATCGCCCCCGGCGCCAACATCAACTACGAAACCGGCCACGCCATCTTCGAAGCTACCCACGGCACCGCTCCGAAATACGCCGGCCTCGACAAGGTGAACCCAAGCTCCGTGATCCTCTCCGGCGAGATGATGCTGCGCTACCTGGGCTGGCCCAAAGCCGCCAACGCCGTGCTTCGCGGTGTAAAAAAGGCCATCGCCAAAAAGCGGGTTACCTACGATTTCCACCGCCTGATGAAGAACGCTACCCTGCTGAAGTGCTCTGAATTCGGCGACGAGATCATTGCCAATATGTAATTCAACCAGGTCCGAAAGGACCGCCTATCAGAAATAGCGAAGGGAATCAGGTTTGGCCTGGTTCCTTTTTTTATTGAGGAATTGAGTCCCGTGCCGATAATAATCGGCATCGGGAGAGGAATTGAGGAATTTGTTTTAGACGTTTACTAAACCTTTGGAGGTTTAGTAAACGTGGGTCAAAAACCCTTAGAAAAAATCCCCCCACCCCACGGCCCAGGGTTTCCATTTCCAGGGGATGAGGGTGAAATGCTCCTTTTCGAGTTTCTCCTTCCGGAAGAACACCACTCCAACGAAAAAAAGATCAATGCTGAGGCTGACTTCCGGGTGGGCTTTGATCTGCTCCCAGGCTTCTTCCATTTCCACTGACCAGTGGATGTCGTCAAAAACGAAGACGCTGCCCGGATGGGCATAGGGCAGGCATTGCCGGAAGTAGTCAAGGGTTGGTTCTTTCCGGTGGTTGCCGTCAACGAACAGGTGGTCCAGTTTTTCGAGTTTTTTCAGTGCGGGCAGCAATTCATCTTCAAAACGCCCCTGCCGGATTTCTACATTGGTGATGCCGAGCAAGCGGAGGTTTTCTTTTGCCAGATTGGTGCAAGCGGGGTCCCCCTCGATGGAAATGAATTTTGCCTTCGGTGCAGCGGCGGCCTGGTAGGCGGTAGATATGCCGAGTGAGGTGCCCAACTCCAGCATGGTGTCCGGTTTAAAGTGGCTGACCATGCGAAACAGCCAGCGCCCCACTTCCGGCCGGCAGGCGCTGTGGCGGGCCAGTGAGGCCACCGTCCGCTTTTTCTTTCGTCGCAAGCGGGAGCCGGCTCCATAGTCGGCAAGCTCCAGCCTGGTGCGGTTCCTCAACAGGTGTTCCCGCCTCGTCTCTATGGTACTGAATGGATAATACCAGCGGTCGTCTTCCAGTACGGCCCCGGCAAAGTCGTACACAAAAGGGGAATGCACCCGGTACCAGGTGTGGGCCCGGAGGTAATAGCTCAAAAACCACCTGAGTGACTTGAATGCCTCCAAAAGGTCTGGATTTGACGGATTACGATCTGGCCCGCCAAAGTAACCATTAACGGGACATTTTGCCGAAGGAGAAAATAATAAAGGGCACCCATCGGTTTAACCATCATCCATCAACAAAGCGAGCATTCCATGACCAGAAAACTCTGTTCTCTTTCTCTTTTTCTTTTCGTCGCAATGGCGCTCCAGGCCCAATCCTACACCACAGCCCTTGGCCTTCGCATGGGCACCGACTGGGGCCTCACCGCCAAACAGCGCCTGGCCAAAAGCACCACCGGCGAGCTGATCTTCCAAAGCAGCCTGCAACGGGAAGAGCTCATGCTCACCGCCCTGGTGGAACAGCACTACCCACTCGTTTTCCGAGGTCTCAACATCTACGTCGGTGGTGGTCCGCACAAGGGATGGATCAACCACCCTCAAAACTCTCCGAATGAGCTGCCACAAACGATGCTCAAAGATCCTTTCGGTCTCAGCTTCATCGGCGGGGCGGAACTTACCCTCGGCAAATTCAACATCAGCTACGATTTTAAACCCGCCTTCAACATTGCCGGCGGCGAAAAACGATTCTATTACCAGACGGGAATCTCCGTCCGCTACATCCTGGTGACCAATAAAACGTACAAGAAAAAGCAACGGGAAAAACGCCGGGAAAAACGCCGCAAAGACGGCAAAGGCATCCACCTCGGCGATGACTGGATGTTCTGGAAGAAAAAAAGCTGATGCTTTTTTTCTGAGGAATCGAGTCCCGATCCCGAAGGCCTTCGGGATGGGAGAGGAATTGAGGAATCGAGGATTTGAGGATTTGAGGATTGAGAGCACTGCAAAAACCCCCATTTCCGAAGGAACTCATGTTTTTTAAGGTTTTTGAATGGGTTTTTGAGGTTTTTGAGATGCGTAGTTGATTGAACTTTAGAATGTTAAACATTCAATTATTAGTCAACTGTTCATCAGCTTTCCGTCGTAACTGGAAATACCACTTTTTGCAGTGGACTCAGGATTTGAGGATTTGAGGAATGAGTCCCCCGATGGCTATCGGGGCAAAAACCCCCAATTCATTAATTCCGACGGAAATTAGAATGCTCACATGCCGGACGGAGTCCGGCTGGATGAGGCACCGGACGTCCCGAGTCCATCTCGGGAGGCGCCAGCAACCACGCTGGTTCCGTCCCGAAATTTCTTCGGGATGTCCGGGACCATATCTTGTCGGACTCTGTCCGACATTTTTCCAGAAGGAATAACCTCTTTTGACGAGAATACCACTTTTTGCAGTGCACTCAGGAATTGATCCCGGTAATGGCAAGCAAAACGCTGGCAGGGTTCGGAACCCCTGCCAGCGTTGAAATATCAATAATCCTCAAATCCTGAGTCCCCCGATGCCTGCTGTAAACCTAACGCCCCAAACCCTACTCCCTACTCCCTACTCCCTACTCCCTTTGTACGGCAAGTGACGTCTCGCCAAGCTCGACTTAACACTTGCCGGAACGGGGTAGCGCCCCAAACCCTACACCCTACTCCCTACTCCCTACTCCCTACTCCAAAAAAAGCGACCCCTCCCCGACATTACGAGGAGGAGCCATCCCAAAAACCAATTGTTAAAGGACATCTATTTTGCCGGACGTGGCTGGAGGCCACATCCCGGGTTGTTATCTTCCTGTGGCGCCATGGTCGAAGCGCTTCCTGCCGCCGTTGAAATCGAAGGCGACCGTCACTTCGTGGGTGCCACCGTTGTACTGCTGCACATTCTGGAAAGACACATCGTAGCTGTAGTACAGGCGGAACACATCTATGTTGGTTCCGAGCAACAGGCCAACGGCACCTCCAACTCCAGCCCGGTAGGACAAGCCGGCAATCAGCTGGTCATTGATGAAAGAACCTTTGATGTTGAAATCGGCCTGGAAGGGCTTGTCTTTGATGCGCTGCACCATCATGGATGGCTCGATGGTGAAGTTGTAGGGCTCCACTTCAAACTTGTGCCCAAAGGTGAGCACCACAAAACGGAACAGCGACCCCTGGGGATCGCCCGATTCGATCTCGCCGATTTTTGCAACGACAAGGTTGTTGAAAGTAAGACCTACATAGGTATTGTCTTTGAAGGAGCTCCATACACCGAAGCTTGCATCAAAGATGCGATTGCCGTCAACGGCATCCTCGATGATGGGGTCGCCGCTTTCGTAGAGCGGGCTTTCCAGAATGGAGTTGGCTTCCTTGACGGTGTAAAAGTCCGTGCTGAAACCCGCCGCCAGCTTGACATTGCGAAGCTGATAACGGAAAGCGTAATTGAGCTGAAAGCGGAAAACGGACTGGCTCCCAACATCTTCGGCCATGATGTTGGCACCGAGGCCGAGGGTGCGGCCGATGGGACCGTTGTATCCAATGCCATAAGATTTTGGCGCCCCGTCGAATCCCGTCCACTGGTTGCGGAGGTTCATCTGGAGGCTGTGCACCTCATTGAAACCCGCCACCGCCGGATTGATGAGAATGGGATTGATGTGGTAATGTGAGAAAACGGTGCTGAGCGTCGTAACGGTGGAACCGGGGTCGGTCTGGGCAAACGACAGTTGAGCGGAAAATGCAACGACGCTTATGAGAAGTAATAGCTTTTTCATGTTCAAAGGATTTAATCGGTTGTAGGATTTGCGAGCAAAGTGAGGTGGCTTGCCGGAGCACCCATGATCCGGGCCTCCGGCAAGTACCCTGTTATTGTCGAAGAACGCTTATGCTTCCTTTGCGAACTTCCCGTTGGCCCGATACCGGGTCCAGGTAATCAAATACATAGAAGTAAACTCCGGCGGGTACAGCTTCACCACGGCTGTTGGTGCCTCTCCAGAGGTCGCCGTCGTTGTAGTTTTTGGTTTTGTAAACCAACTGCCCCCAGCGGTTGTAGATCTCGAGGGTATTGTCGTAATAACGTGACAGGCAGGCGATGATAAACTCTTCGTTCAGACCGTCGCCATCCGGGGTGATCACGGTGCGAACTTCGCCGCAGAGGGTGGCATCACCCACTTTGATGACGAGGATTTGCTCGCAATCATTGCCATCGCGCACTTTTACGAGGTAGTTGCCAGGCAGCAGCTCGGTGAGGATGCTGTCTGTTACCGTATAGTCTTTCCACTGGTAGGTGAAAGGATACGTGCCGCTCTCAACGATTACGATGGCCTTGCCGTTGGGGCCTCCCTCATCGGGTTCGGAGGCGCCGGTAAGCACCAGCGGTTCAAATTCCGGAATGAGTGTCGTTGCAATTTCGGCACAGCCGTTGGCATCGTTCACCATCACCTGGTAAGTGCCGGTGCTGAGCAGCACAGCTGTTTGCGTTTTCTGGGCCTGGGGATCGTTCCAGGAATAGGTATAGGGCGCCACACCGCCACTGGCAAATGCAGTGGCCAGGCCGCTGTTTTCATTGCATCCGCTTCGGTCTCCTTCGGCAACGACGAACAGTTCATCAGGCTGGGTTATCACCAGGGTTGAAGTGACCGAACATCCCTGTGCATCCGTTACCTGCACCTGGTAGTTGCCGGCGGTGAGGCCGCTTCGGGTAGGTGCGGTGGAGTTGTTGTCCAGCCAGAGGATGGAATAAGGCGCCACACCATTTTGGGGCGTCACCATGGCTGCTCCGCTGTTGCCCCCGTTGCATCGCACCCCGTAGCCGTTGAAATCCGTGGTCACAGTGGCAAGGGCAGACAGGTTGGAGATGGGCTGAATGCTGAAGATTTCGAGGATGGACACACCCAGCGCGTCGGTAATGAGTACGCTGTAATCGCCCATCGGCTGGCCCTGCAGCAACGAGTCAGTGCCCACTACCTGGTTGTTGGCCAGGTTGCGCCACTCGTAAGAGTAGGGCCAGTTGCCACCGGTAGGAATAGCAGCGATGGAGCCGAGTTGATCCGGGCAATCAGGTTGTTCCACCTCGCTGTTGGCCTGCAAAAGGCCGACACAGATATCTTCAAAAACTTCGCAACAGCCATTTGCGTCGCAAATGGTCAGGTCATAGCACCCCGGGTCCAGGTTGGTCGGGTTTTGTGCCGTAGAGCCGTTGCTCCACTGAAAATCGTATGGAATGGAGCCACCGGTGGGCTTGATCTCGATCTTGCCTTTCAGGCTGTTGGTTGCAGGATAGACCTTCACATTGCCCAGTGAAAATACCACCACATCCACCTCGCCGGAACCATTGACTTCCTGGTAATCCGAGCCTATGCCACCGTCTTTGATGTTGATGGTGTAAGTGCCCGGCAGCAGGTTTTGGAAAGTATGCTGGCCGTCGGCGTCATTGCTCACACTCAGGTTGCCCGAAGGACCACTGATGGAGATGTTGAATGGAGGAGTACCACCATTGGCGATCACGGTAAGCATGCCGTTGTTGGTGTTGGAACAGGCAGGCACCGGTACGGAACTCAGCGAGAGCACCGGCGGAATGTAATCCACAACATAAGATGCCGTAGCCGTACAGCCATTGATATCGCTGGCAGTCACCGTATAGTTTCCTTCGCAGGCACCTGTCAGGGTGCTTCCTGTGAAGCCGGTATCCCAGGTATAGGTGAATGGAGAACCAAAACCACCGCTGGCGGTGCCATTGACATTGATGCTGCCGTTGCAGGCCTGGGAGTTGCTGGGAGGGCTTACCACCCCGCCATTGATCATGACCGGGCTTTGTGCCTGGGATACGTTCACGGTCAGGGTCTGAGACTGGTTGTCAATCGGACTGGTGACCGTTACGGAGTATGAACCGGGGCACAGATCGGTGATATTTTGGGTGGTGGCGCTGTTGCTCCAGGTAAATTGCAGGGGCGGAATACCACCTGATATGTCCAGCATCACTTCTCCGTCGCAAACACCGAAACAGGCGTTTTTCTTATCGGCTGCAACCAGCAAGGGAGCAGAAACTACGTCTGAGTCAGTTTTGGTGCATCCGTTGAAGTCAGTCACTGTCAGGTTGTATGTTCCTGAACAAAGGTTGCTGAGGTTTTGGAGGTCGGAGGTGAAGTTGGGTCCCGTCCAGCTGTAATTGTAAGGCGGTGTGCCACCCAATACGGTTGTGTTTATTGATCCGTCGCAATTGCCGGAGGTGGCATCAGTCGGAACCAGGGTGGTTGATATTGCCGGAGGCGAAGTAACAGTGGCCTGGTTGGTGATGATACACCCGAAGGCATCGCGCACCTGAACAGTGTAATTGTTGGCTGTGAGGTTCGGGAAGGTGGTGTTGTTGCTCCAGTTCGGATACGGAGGTACGTTCACAATCCGGAACTGATAAGGAGCCACCCCACCCGTAGCATTCACGATGATGGAGCCGCTGTTCTGGCCAAAGCACTTGGCTGGGATCGGCGTCAGGGTAACGTTCAATTGCGAGGGTGGGCCCTGCAATTCAAAGGGACCTTCGACCAACTGGCAGCCGTTGCAATCGGTGATGGTCACCGTGTAGGAACCGGCCGGCAGGCTGAAAACATCCTCTGTGGTGGCGCCATTGCTCCAGTTGAAAGTATAGTCAGAACAGGATGGCGGATCGAGGGTGCCCCCGTTCACGGTCAGGTTGATGGCACCTGTTGATTGTCCGAAACACGAAGGATTGGTCAACTGTGCCGTCACTGATATTGCCGAAGAAGGCTCTGTTATGGTGTAGGATGCCGTCTGAGATTCATTGCCGCTGCAACTGGTTATGGTAACACTGTAATCGCCTGCGGCAAGGTTGCTGAGGTCTTCAGAGGTGGCGCCGTTGCTCCAGTTGAAGGAGTAGTTGCCGTCGCCACCGCTGACGCTCAGGTTGATGGCACCGCTGCTTTCGCCCATGCAATCCACATGGGTTACATCAGCGGAGACGATCTGAACCGGACCGGCACATGCACCGCCGGCCTGGATGTCCACTGTTCCGGTCACAAATGAAGGGCTGAGCGTGGCTGAGGTGCAGTCCGTCACCTCGATGACGGTGGGTGTACCGTCAAAGGTGATGTCGCTGCTTTCACCGTCATTGCCGATGGCATCAAAACAAACCTGGAAAATGACCGTGCTGTCCGGAACACTTACCCCCAGTGTTGTCTGGTCAAACCAGGAGAAGGTGACGGTTCCGGGCGTACTGTTGCTGAAATTGGCAGCGCTCAGGTCCGGCAAGCCAAATCCGGTGACGTTTGAGTATTGCAGGATGTTCTGGTCGTAGTGCATGGAGAATTGCGCACTGACGATGCAGTCAAAATCCTGGACGGTTACATCCACGCAAACGTTGCCGTTGGGCTCCACAACCTCGTCAGAAGCCGTAAACACCAGCCCTGCCGGGGGCGGCGGGTTGCCGTTGTCACAAATGGTGATCTCCCCTTCCACTCCCTGCCAGGGAACGATTTGACCGTTCACATCGGTGACTTCAGGAGGGGTGGGTGAATTGGGAAAATCAAAAAGAGAAGAAGCGCTGCAGTTGTTGGGGCCGATGGCGGTGAAGCAAACCTGGTAGATAACCGTGCCGTTGGGCAGGGTCTCACCGTCCACTTCCGGGTCGAGCCAGGAAAGGGTCAGAATTCCGGATCCTGCCTGGTTGGTGCCGATGTTACCGGCATTCAGCCCGTTGAGGTTGAAACTTTGGGTGGTTGTGAACTCAATTTGAGTCTCATCAAAACCCATGGTGTACTGCATGGAAACGATGTCGGTAAAATCCTGCACGGAGATGTCCACACAGAAGTTGTCACCTGGCATCACCGTCTCATCAGAAGCAATGATGGCAAAACCGGTTACAGGCGGGTTGCCGCCGCCACCGCCACCGCCGCCATTGACGGAGCAGTTCTGCGGATTCATACCTATAATGTTGCCCTGGGAATCGATCACCTCGATGGGTGTTGGCGTATTGCCAAAGGCGATGGTAGTGGGTGTGTTGGCCAGCACATTGAATGTTATGCTGTACAGCACCGTTCCATTTGGCACGCTGACCCCTGTAACGTTTGGATCAAACCAGGAAGCGGTCATCACACCAGAACCAGTATTGTTGGTGCCGATGTTGGCCATGGTAAAACCCGGCAGATCAGAGGTGATGTTGGAGATACTGACATAATCAATAGCCGCAGCATCCCAGGTGAGGGAGTACTGAAAGCTCAGAATACCAGTAAAATCATCCACGACGATGTCCACCGTGAACGATTGACCAACACCTGCCGTAACTGACTGAGGTGAAACAGTGAAGGTGGGTTGCGCAAGCAGATTCAGCGTGCTGAAAATTGCCAACGCGCCAATGACGAGGGTCGTAATCGGTCTTTTCATATGTTCGGAGTTGGGACTATTAAATAATCGGTTCGGTTGCTCTTGGGTTCGTTTGGTTATGTCCGGGGTTCATCGGTATGGTTGAGGTTGAAGGTGCAGTTGCCCGGAGGGGGCACCTGCGCCTTCAGCTTCAACCACTCGTTTACTGCACTACCAACTGCCGGGTAGCTGTACCGTTGGCAGTTTGCAGGGTGTAAACGTAGGTTCCAGCACTCTGGAACAGGTTTCTTTCAATGGGAATTGCATGTGAGCCGGCACTGTAGTAAGCACTTTCGGTGTAAACCACACGGCCGGTTTGGTCATAAATACTTAAATGGGTTTGGGTGCTCTTGTTCAGGTCAAACCTGATGTAAGACACTTCTGAAAACGGATTCGGGCTGTTTTGGTACAGCACAAAATCTGTCGAAATGGTCTCGTTTGCAGCATTGGGCCCCATCACAGTAACGGTGCCGTTCTGGATGTTGAAAGGCAGCATGCCTGATGTGGAAACCACTTCAACCACAATGGGCTCATTGGTAATGGTCACCTGCGTGTTGGTGTTCGGATCGCCAACCACTTTAAACTTCACAGAGAAAACGGTGGACATATCCGGCAAAGTAACACCGGTGAGTTCCTGGTGGAACCAGGCAAAGCGCAAGATTCCCTGGTCAACTTGCATCGTTCCGAAATTGCCTTCAGTGGTCAATCCGGGTAATCCAAAATTGTCAACGTTCACAAACTCGAGGACTTCAGGGTCCCAATTGACGGAGAACTGAAGGCCTGTAATCAATTCAAAATCTTCAACTTGAAGGTCGAGGCTGAATGTTTCATCGGGGTCCACCTCGAGGTCAGGAGTTTTTAAAACAACCTCCTGGGCAGCGAGGGTTCCGAGTGCAAACAGTGTAAGAACAACGAGGAGTAAATAAAACTTTTTCATAATATTTCGCTATGCAAGTAGTTTGCCAAAAGTAAACCGAAAATCGGTTAAAATGACTCGCAGCCCGCTTCAGGGCTGCGAGTCGTATTGGTAAATCCTTGCGGATTAATCGATTGCGATCAGCTTCCTGGTTGCCGTGTTGGTGGCAGTTTCCAGGGTGTAGTACATCACGCCACTGGCGTTGAGGTCGTTGCTGTTCAGGCTGAGCTGGTTGTAACCGGCGGCAAACTCACGCTCGATGGTGGTGAGCACACGGCCGGCCATGTCAGTAACGGTCAGCTTTGCGATGCCGGCTTCCGGCAGGTTGAAACCAATGGTGGTCTCGCCCTTGAACGGGTTCGGCACGTTCTGGTACAACTCGAAATTGGAAGCAACAGCACCATTGAAGCTCAACTGAACTCCCATCAGGCTGCCATCCACATCGTAGGCTTCAGCCGGTGTAAAACGTGAATTCACGCCAAGGGCATCGCTTACACGGGTAGCAGCTTTGGCACGGAAAACAACGGTGAACAGTTTGTCAGCGCTTGCCTGTCCATTCCAACTGGTGGTGATGGCACCTTTATCAAGCAAGGTCAAGCCGAAGTTTTCGGCAGTGGCCACACCAGGAACAATGTCAACGAACTCGAGAACTTCACGGTCGAAGTTAAGAGTAAATTGGAAACCGAGCACATTTGCATCAGCAGCAGTGAAAGAAACGGTCACTTCTTCACCTTTTTCAACCTTTTTGTCGTCGGCAACGAGGGTCCAGTTACCATTGGTACGCTCTTCAACACCGGCAGTGAGGTTGGTGGTGGCATTGCCATTCACATCACCCACTTTCACGGCTACGAAATCAGCGTCGAGTACACTGGTCGGAATGTTGTTGATGTTGATCACCTCAGGGAATTCTTCGCTCCAGGGGTTTGAAGGATCGGGGAAGACATATCCTTTGTCCACAAAGCGCCAGGAAGTATTGTTGCTGAGGTTTGGAATGATCTGAAGGATCAGCTTGCGCAGCTCAACAAGGTCGGCAGTCGTTACTGATTTCGTCTTGTTGGCATCGGCAGCGATCAGCTTATACGGAGAACCGAGCGCTTGTGTTCCAAGAATGTGCTTGCTGATCAGCACGAGGTCGTAAGTGGTAACGCCATTGAGCGGATCGTTGTCTTTCTCAGGAGTAACGGTTACATCGTTGCCGATAGGAATATTGGCGAAGTTGTACATACCGTTGACATCCGTCTGAACAACGCCGGCGCTCTGGCCACTCAGGTTCATGGTAACATCTTCAACCGGGCTGTTGTCTTCGTTGGCCACGGCACCGCCGAGGCTGGCTACAAGCGGACCACCACACTGACCCATGTTGGCCTGGATGATCACGAAAGTTTCGCAGTAGTCCTGGTTGTCGTTGGCATCGGTTACCCAAAGCTGAACGGGCTGCTGGCCGAGGTCGTCGCAGGTGTACACACGGCTCTTGTCATTGACGTCAGAAGAGAATGACAGCTCGAGGTCGCCGGGGCAGTTGTCGAAGCTGCCCGCATCGAGGTCAGAAGCCCAGATCTCTACCATGGCCGGATTGGTATTCATCAATTCCACCACCACACCATTCTTGCAGTATGGAGTCGGCTTTTTGCCATCGAATACCGTCAGGGTTGTATGGCAGTTGGTCTGGTTATTACAATTGTCAATTGCGTTGTAAGTCACATCGTAGGTACCTGGAGCCACTTCTGCAAACGGTCCGAAACCGGCACCCAGGTCACTGGTTACAGTGATGGTAACATTCGGGCTGCAATCCTGAACATCAGGGGTAGGCAACAGAACCGTGGCGGTACAGCCATTGCTGAGTATCTCTACGTCGTCAATGGCACATCCACCGGCAAATACCGGATCAACATCGTCAATCACTTTGATGATCTGCTCGTAGGTGATGTAACCGTCCCATGGGTCGCTGTCGGGGTCAGTGTCCGGATCGGTGATCTGGGTGGCGTTGGCCACAGTTGGCTTGCTGGCGGCATTCCAACTGTCACGGAAAGTGCGACCGTCACAATCACCGTCGCCATCGAGGTCACAGGCCGGGAACGGGAGACCAAGGGCATTTTCAGGAGCTTCTACAACCTCTTCGTCAATGTTGCCACCAACTACACACCAGTTGATCACGGTCCAGGTACGCTGTATTTTGTAGCACGCATCCGGAACGACGTTGTAAATGACATCGTCGTAAGAAACAGCTACCAGTTCGCAGGTTTCGTAGAATATCTCCGGCTCGCCGAAGTTCGGAACGGTGTTTCCACAGTTAACGGTAATGTCAGCCGGGAACTCCACCACCCAGTCGGAAACGTGGTCAACAAAGATGGTCTGAGAGCAAGTTTGGGTTCCGTTGTTGCCGGAGCCATCCTGTGCACTCCAGGTCCGGGTGATAGCACCTTCCAGGCACTGGTCAATGTTGATGTTGATTCCACGGGTAACGGTGAAATCGCAGTTGTCATAGAAGGAAGCGTTTCCGAAGTACTGGTCGAGGAACTCGCTCTGAGCTTCGGGGTCACCTTCCAGGTCAGCCAACTGTGTTTCCAGGTTTTCAGCGTAGAAATCGCAGGTCACATTCTCGTTGGCAGGACAGCTAACCAGCGATGGAGCAATTTTATCATTCACGTTCACCGTCACCATGCAATCGTTGTAGTTGCCATAGCAGTCAAATGCACGGAAAACCACGGTGATGGGAGACTGGTCGAGGTCGTTGCAGCAGAATACGACGGATGGTCCGAAGACGGTGTCGTCGTGGCCATCGTCACAGTTGTCCTCCATGCGGCGAACCTCAAAGTGATCGAGGCAGCAGTTGTCGTGTGTGCCATCGTCAAAAACCTCTGCAATCACGACGGCTTTGCCATCGGTAGCGAGGTTTACATCGGTAATTTCGTCACAAACAGTAGTTGGTGCAGCATTGTCCACAACGGTTACCTGAACGGTGATGTTTGTTTGGTTGCCGCAGGCGTCGGTTGCCTGATAGGTCACATCGTGAACACCGACAGGCAACCCCGGAGCCGGGATCATACCACCGTTGTTGCCGTTGCTGCCATTGGTATAAATGGCCTCTCCAACCGGCGTGAAAATCTTGACGGTTACATCGTTGCAGTTGTCAGAGTAAGAAGGTGCAACGAGGAAACCGGTCGAAGTACAAACCTGAGGATGCTGACCGGGAATGGTGACGGGCACAGTGAACGGTGCTACACTGATCAGCGGTGCTTCCTTGTCCATCACTTTGATGATCTGGACATTGTCTTCACCACCTACACCGGTGGTTACAACAGCGCCGGTACACCAGTCAAGAACCGTCCATGTACGGATGATCTTGAAAGTGTTGCCACAGGTTTGCAGAATCTGATCACTGCTTGACTGCTGGTAGTTGCAGTATTGGCCAATGATGTTGGCAACCACACCGGAACCGGTCAGCTCGAGAACATCGGCGTCATCGAGGCCGTTGCCCGGGCAACCGTTGCCGCCGTTGGCAGTATTGGTACTGTTTACGTCAGCGTTGTCAGAATACGGAGCATCGTTGTCGTCACAATCCGGATCGAGGTTCACATCGATGATGTTGGAAGTTCCGGGGTCGGAATCACCTACATAGGCGTGCAGTGCAGTGGCATCCACGATGGTGGGATAAGCGGCGTACTGGTCGCAGGTCCAAATGATGTCATTCGGAAAATCAACAGCAGCCGGACGCTCAACGGTGATCACATGATCACAGGAAGCGGAAATGTTGTTGTAGTCGTCAAAAGCAATGTAAGTGCGGGTGATGATCACCTGCCCATTGCCACACAATCCGCTTGTGTTGATGGTTTCGTTGGTCAATTGAATGGTTGGGGTTGCATCGCAGTTGTCAACTGCTGTGGGCAGCGCCACGGTGTTGAGGTCTTCCCAGCAACCTATCGTGGCAGTGCCACAAGTGATTACGGGAGGTAGCTTGTCCTCCAGGGTCATGTTGCCCCAGCAAGAGTTGCCGGTAGCCAAATCCTCGATGGTTGTGGTCAGGGTCTGACCGAAATACTGACTGGCATTGTTGATCTCCACCTCGTTTACGCCGGTGGCGATGACAGTGATGCCGTGCTTGATGGTGATTTGGTAATCGTGACCCGGCAGCGGGTCGCCTTCAAGGATCATGTCAGCATTGATGAGTGCATGACACTGGTTGGGTGTGGGGTCAATGGAGACCTGCACAAGGTTGTTACAAGCCAACGCCTGAGCGCCGGCACGCTGAATTCCGAAGAAAAGCATCGGAACAGCGAGTACCCATGTAAGCCAGGGCTTTGCTGTAAAATTCGTTTTTGTCATGAGTTCAAAAGATTACAATTTGTTAATAATGGAACCAAACAGGCTTTGGCCGAGCAAGCTCAACCAAAACGTCTCTTCAATTCTAGCTTTTAAAACGGCTCCCTGAATCTGTAATCCACTGAGGAAAACAACAAAACCCGAGCATTTCACCAACGGAAAAACTCAGGCGCTCAGAGAACGCTTGAAACTACAACAAAGCAAACCGGTGCTATTGTCCAGGAAATAAGGAGAACAAAAAGGTAAGGACAACCTTAATGATGGTGTGTAACTGTTGTAGTTCATGGGATAACTTAGTCGTCTAAAAACAGTGGGCCAAAGGTATAAAGCTTTTCGATCTCAAAAAACTTTTAACACTTCAACTGCCACTGCCTCGTTCGCCGGCAAAGGTAAACATTGAAAAAATATTCAATCATACCAGCATGGCGGTATTTTGACAGTTTAAAAAGTTTCACATATCAAAATGGAAAAGGGAGGATAACTGAACCTGGTCAACCATTGTGCCAAATTGGTATATGTCCGGTATCACACCAGGCTATACTCGTACACCATTCTGATAAGGGAAGCCGTACTGCTGACGTTGAGTTTCCGCATGATATTCTTTCGGTGAACACTGACAGTCTGGTCAGAAATGTAGAGCTCACGTCCGATTTCTTTATTGGTCTTTGCCATGCCGATGAGCTTCAATATCTCCATCTCCCGGTGGGTGAGCTTGTACTTCATTACAAATTTCTGCTCGAAGGAATGACAAATTTTTCCATCCTTGATCATCCGGGAGTGCAAACCACTGCCATTGGTCAGCGAAAGCCCCACGCCGAGATACCGCTCTCCCATCATGAGATTCTTGATGGCGTTGATGATCTCATGGGTCTGACAGCGCTTGAGCATGTAACCGTCCACCCCATACCGGAAAACCGTTTTGACAACCTTTGAATCTTCGTAAATGCTCATGACCAGGCTCAGGCTCTCGTATTGCTTTTCCTTCCAGGCAGCCAGCAGGTCCAGACCATCCAGGTCGGGCAGGTTCAGGTCCAAAATGACGATCTCCGGCTTTCGCTCCGGCATCAGCTTGAACAACTCACAGGCTGAATTGGCCGTGCCGACAATCTGCGTCGGCAAGGAATTCTGATGTGCCTCAAAAATCTGGAGAAGGCCTTTGACGAAGATGGGTTGGGCGTCGGCAATAAGTATTCTCAGTGGAATTTCACTCATAGCAAAATCGGTAGGATGTTCAGTTTTTTTAGTTAATCACCCAACTCACATGAAAATATGATGCCATTTATATTTTATTGCATAAGTGTTATCTATATGTGACAGATTTTACACCAGGTTCTTCGCTTTGTGGACGCTGTTTTCGCCGTTTTGATACAGCGCATAGGAAAAGCCAGCCTGAATGCCAGCTCCTCCTGCCACTCCAGCTTTGTTCACAGCGATCAGGCCCACCTGGAAATCAGCTTTTCCGCCATTTCTTTTGATGATCCGGTCCAGTGCCTGTTCGCAAGCCTGTTGCGGGGTGGCACCGTTTCGCATCAGCTCCACTACCAGAAAGGTGCTCAATGATTTCAGCACTTCCTCTCCAAGTCCGGTAGCTGCAGCACCGCCCACTTCATTGTCAACGTACAGTCCTGCTCCGATGATGGGCGAATCTCCCACCCTGCCGTGCATTTTGAAAGCCATGCCGCTGGTGGTACAGGCCCCGGAGATGTTTCCATCCTTGTCAATGGCAAGCATGCCGATGGTGTCGTGGAGTTCGGCATTTACCCGGGGTTTGTATTCGGCAGTCTTCACCCATTTCTCCCAACGGGCTTTGGCTTCCGGCGTCAGCAGGTTTTCTTTGGGAAAGCCCTCCGTCAGGGCAAAATCCAGTGCCCCCTCGCCCACCAGTATCACATGGGGTGTTCTTTCCATCACCCTTCGGGCAACGGAGATGGGGTGCTTGATGTGTTCCAGCGCAGCCACCGAGCCACAGTTTCCGGTGGAGTCCATGATGCAGGCGTCCAGGGTCACGTGGCCATCCCGGTCGGGCAAACCACCGTACCCAACCGACTGGTTGGAAGGATCGGCCTCGATCACCCTTACACCCTGTTCCACTGCGTCAAGGGCTTTTCCTCCTTCGGATAAAATCTTCCAGGCTTCCTCATTTGCCCTGGTCCCAAACGGCCAGGTGGAAATGGCCAGCGGGATCTGGCCTTCGGCAGGCACATTTGCCGCAGCCTTGTCCTCATTACAAGCCGGCAATGACAAGCCTGCCGCCACCGTTCCCAATGCCATTTTCGAAATAAAATCTCTTCTCGTTTTCATGCTATAAGATTTGAGTTCCCCGATCCCGAAGCCGATGCCGATAGTTGTCGGCATCGGGATCAACTTTTATTGCCTCGCACGGAGACCACGGTGCCCATGGAGTTTTTTCTCTGTGTTTTTGGGAGGTTTTTCCCGGAGCTGCGTCCGGGAGGTTTTGGGGCGCCCAACGCTGGCAGGGTTCGGAACCACTGCCAGCGTTTGCAATGGAGGCCGCAACTGGAAGTTGTAACCTGATATGGAGCTCCCCCTCAACCCCTCTAAACCCCTCTAAACCTCTCTCCTCGCACGGAGACCACGGTGCCCACGGAGTTTTTTCTCTGTGTTTTTGGGAGGTTTTTCCCGGAGCTGCGTCCGGGAGGTTTTGGGGCGCCCAACGCTGGCAGGGTTCGGAACCACTGCCAGCGTTTGCAATGGAGGCCGCAACTGGAAGTTGCAACCTGATATGGAACCTCCCGATCCCGTCCCGAAATTCTTCGGGATTCGGGATCGGGGCACTCAAAATTTGTCTGGTCAGAATGCTTCAAGTCAGGATATTTGTGGTCATCAAATTCAGATCATGCTCAACCGGATCGTAATACTCACTGCAAAACTGCTGGGCGGGCTGCCCTTTCGGGTGATCTATGGGTTTTCCGACCTGATGTACTTTGTGGTGTACCATGTGGCTGGCTACCGCAGAAAAGTGGTGGCAGAAAACCTGCAACGCTCTTTTCCGGAAAAACCGCCCGGAGAATTAAAACGCATCGAGCGCCAATTTTACCACTATTTCTGTGACCTGCTGCTTGAAACCCTCAAAGGCCTTTACTTGCGGGAGGAGGTATTCCGAAAGCACTTCGTCTGGCCTGAATCCGGTGTTTTTGACGAAGAAATAAAAAGCCGGAAAAACATCATCATGCTGGGCAGCCATTTCGGCAACTGGGAGTGGGGCTCCATTTGCATGCCTTTGTACTTGCAGCACCGTCTTTACGGCATATACAAGCCTTTGTCGAACAAACCCATTGATGCCTGGCTGCAACAACGACGCAGCCGCTTTGGGCTCCGCCTGGTAAAAATGTCGCAGGTGGCAAGGCATATCATTCAGGAACACGGATCACCGGCCATGTTTGCTTTCATTGCCGATCAAACTCCGGTGGATGTGGAAAACGCTTTCTGGATCCGGTTTCTCCATCAGGACACCCCGTTTTTTCACGGGCCTGAAAAACTGGCCCGGCGAACCGGCTTTCCGGTTTACGTTTACAAAATCGAGCGCCCCGGGCGCGGCTGCTATTCCATCAGCTTCCACAAACTCTGCGACGATGCCCGCCCATTGCCGGCAGGCGAACTGACAAAGCGCTACGCCGAATTTCTGGAACAGCAAATCAACGAAGCGCCTTCCCGCTGGCTATGGTCACACAGACGTTGGAAACGAAAGAAGCCTTCCAATGCTTCTTCAATTTGAACGAATTCCATCAACAAACAGGAGTAATCTGCGACCTTGACAGGGGAAACGCTTTTGAGCCAAACACTTCAGATGATCGCTTGTGGGGCGCAATATACTTTTAACTTCCCAACATCCAATCAAGGCCTGCCCATTAACCTGAACATATTTTTCTTGTAAGCCTCTACACCCGGCTGGTCAAAAGGGTTTACCCCTAACAAGTAGCCGCTGACCCCACAGGCTTTTTCGAAGAAATAAAAGAGGTAGCCAAGGTGAAAGGCGTTCAGTTCAGGCAATCTGATTACCACATTGGGCACTCCCCCGTCCACGTGGGCCATGATGGTGCCTTCGCAGGCTTTTTTGTTCACATAATCCATGGTTTTGCCGGCCAGGTAGTTCAGGCCGTCCAGGTTTTCACCGGTCTTTTCGATGGTCATATCCACGGCCGGTTGCCCGATGCTGACCAGGGTTTCAAAGAGGCTTCTTCTTCCGTCCTGAATGTACTGTCCCAGTGAGTGCAGGTCGGTGGTCAGGTCGGCGCTGGCCGGGAAGATACCTTTGCCGTCTTTTCCTTCGCTTTCTCCGAATAGCTGTTTCCACCATTCGGCAAGGTAGTGCAGCGCCGGTTCATAATTGATGAGCAACTCCAACTGATAGCCTTTGTTGTAGAGGATGTTCCGGATGGCGGCATATTGGTAGCAGGCATTTTCGTCAAAAGGGGCCCGGAAATCTTTTAGCGCCGTTGCGGCTCCTTTCATCAGGGCACTGATGTCAATACCGGCACAGGCGATGGGCAGCAGGCCCACTGCCGTCAGCACTGAAAACCTGCCCCCTACGTCGTCAGGAACCACGAAGGTTTCATAGCCCTCTTTGCCGGCGAGGCTTTTCAGTGCGCCTTTTGCCTTGTCGGTGGTGGCGAAGATGCGCTCACGGGCCCCGTCCCTGCCGTACCTTTCTTCCAGCAAGTTCCTGAAAACCCTGAAGGCGATGGCCGGCTCGGTGGTGGTACCGGATTTGGAAATGACGTTGACCGAAAAATCCCTGTCGCCGATGACGTCCAGCAAATGGTTCAGGTACACCGGTGAAATGTTGTTGCCGGCAAAATAGATCTCAGGGGCTTTACGCTGCTTTTTTGTCAGTTGGTTGTGAAAAGTGTGGCACAGCGCCTCGATGGCTGCCCTGGCCCCCAGGTAAGAACCGCCAATGCCCACCACCACCAGCACATTGGATTGTTGCCGTATTTTTCGGGCGGCGGCTTTTATTCTCTTGAACTCTTCTTTGTCGTAGCGCTTCGGCAAATCCAACCAGCCGAGAAAATCAGCGCCGGGGCCGCTGCGGGCGTGCAGTTCTTTGGCTGCAAGTTCAACTGCCGGCTTCAGAAAATTCAATTCGTCGTGACGAACAAAAGATTGGGTATGGGACAGATCGAGGGTCAGTTTCTCCATGGGTGGGTCAATGCTTGGTTTGGGGGCCTCCCAAAGGTTTTTTAGTTTGCGGGGCAAAGATTCAAAAAACCATGGCAAAACACCTCGAAACCGGAAAAAGAGGGGAAGAACTCGCCTTGCAACTGCTCCAATCCAAAGGATTCAGAATCCTGGAAACCAACTGGCGCTTCAAGCGCCTGGAGGTTGACATCATCGCCATGGACGGCCCGGTGCTGGTCTTTGTGGAGGTAAAAACCCGCAGCTACGACTATTTTGGAAAACCCGAAGAATTTGTGAACACAAAAAAAGAAAAACTGCTGGCCCAGGCCGCCGCCGCCTATATGCACCAGATCGGGCACGAATGGAGCATCCGCTTCGACGTGGTTTCAGTACTGCTGCATTCCGAAGAGAAAATAGAGATCAGACACCTGCCCGATGCCTTCTTCCCCGGCCTGGGAGAAGCACCCTGACAACCATTCCCGGACGCAACAAACCCCGATGCCGATAATTATCGGCACGGGGACAACTGCCAACTGACAACTGATAACTGATAACTGATAACTGACAACTGACAACTGATCCCGAGGCAAGCTCGGGAACAACTGACAACTGATAACAGATAACTGACAACATCAGAACAATCCCGAGATATTGCCCCCGGCATCAATGTCAATGGCCTCGGCTGCCGGGGTGTCGGGCAGTCCGGGCATGCGCATGATGTCTCCGGTGATGGGCACGACGAAATTGGCGCCGGCAGCTATCTCAATTTCCCGCACTGTGATCCTGAATCCTGTTGGCTTTCCGATCAAAGCGGGATTATCGGAAAGCGATTTCTGGGTTTTGGCGATGCACACCGCCGCCCCGTCCAGGCCGAGTTTGCTGATACGGCGCAGGTGCTTCCGGGCTGCCGGCGTATAATCCACGCCGTCGGCGCCGTATATTTTCGTCGCAATGGTGTTGATCTTTTCCTCCATGGGGCTGCTCCAGTCGTACAGGGGAGTGAAGTTGGCCTTGCCGCTTTCCACCTCTTCGGCAACGGCGTGGGCAAGGTCTTCTGAACCGGCGCCACCCTTCCCCCACACATCTGCCACCACGGCCCTGAAGCCCATGTCTTCGGCTTTTTTCTTCACAATGGCGATTTCCTCGTCGGTGTCGGAGGTGAATTTATTGATGGCCACCACCGCCGGAATGCCGTAGTTGCGGCTGTTTTCCAGGTGTTTTTCCATGTTGCAAAGGCCTTTGGCCACAGCTTCCGGATTCGGCGTTGTCAGTGACTTGAGGTCAGCCCCTCCGTGGTATTTCAGTGCGCGGATGGTGGCCACAATGACCATGGCCTTTGGTTTCAGTCCGGCGCTCTGGCATTTGATGTCCAGGAATTTTTCCGCCCCGAGGTCAGAACCGAAGCCGGCTTCCGTCACCACATAATCAGCCAGAGAGAGGCCTGTTTTCGTCGCAATGACGGTGTTGGTACCCTGGGCAATGTTGGCAAAAGGCCCGCCGTGAATAATAGCCGGATACCCCTCCAGGGTTTGCACCAGGTTGGGTTTGATGGCATCTTTGAGCAGCGCTGCCATGGCGCCCTGGGCATTGAGGTCTCTGGCAAATACCGGCTTCCAACCGGTGGTGAATCCAATGAAGATATTGCCGAGGCGGCGCTTCAGGTCTTCCAGATCGTTGGAAAGGCAGAGAATGGCCATGACCTCAGAGGCCACGGCAATGTCGAAACCCGACTCACGGGGAATACCTCCTCCGGCGCCTCCGAGGCCCACCACAATTTTCCGAAGGGCACGGTCATTCATGTCCAGCACCCGTTTCCAGAAGATGTTTCGGGGGTCCAGGCCCACTGAGCGTTTGCGGCTTTGCAGGTTGTTGTCTATCAGTGCAGAGAGCAGGTTGTGGGCTTTTTCTACGGCAGAAATATCACCGGTGAAATGCAGGTTGATATCCTCCATAGGGAGCACCTGCGAATAACCGCCCCCCGTGGCACCACCCTTGATACCGAAAACCGGCCCCAATGAGGGTTCCCGCAAAACAACGCAGGTCTTCTTGCCTATGCGGTTCAGCCCCTGCGACAAGCCAATGCTGACGGTGGTCTTCCCCTCACCTGCCGGCGTCGGCGAAATGGCCGTGACCAACACGAGGTTGCTCTTTGCAATTTTGGCATCGTCTATCAAAGTGAGGGGGAGTTTGGCTTTGTACTTTCCGTAGTGTTCGAGTTGATCGGCTGAAACGCCGAGTTGGCCGGCTATGTCGTTGATGTGTTTGAGCTCAATGGTCCGGGCAATCTGCAAGTCGGTCATTTCTGGTAAGCGGCTTTGTGGGTGCATCGGCACCCGATTTTGGTTTATCGTTTGGCGAGGGGCGAATGTAATGAAGAAATGAAGAACGAAAAATGACCAACTACCAGAATAGCCGGAAATGGAAAAGAATAGCGAAGAAGGAAAGGTGTAAACAAGGCGATTCCCGGCCCGGGGTCAGAACCTCACATTCAGCAGGCCCGACAATTCTTTCACCTCTTTGACGGTCTGCCGGGCTTCTTTGCGGATGGTTTCTGAAGCTGCCTTGACCTGCTCTTTTACGGCCTTTTTATCAGCCAGGAGCTCGGCTTTTTTGTTGCGGAACCTGTTGCTGAGGGCCACCAGGGCATCGGCCACTGCGTCTTTCAGGTCCACATAGCGGAGGCTGCCGGCTTCGTAGTCTTTCATCAGCCGGCTGTGGGCATCTGTGGCGCCGGCTGCTTTCAGCAACTCGAACAGGTTGGCCACACCGGGGCTCATCGTACCGTCTGCCGCCAGCTGGCCGGTGTCGGTTACGGCGCTGCGCACCTGCTTTCTGATTTTGGCCGCTTCGGCAAAAACGCTGATGTAGTGTTTCTCTCCGGCGCTTTTGCTCATTTTCCGTTCGGGATCGGCGGTGGAACGGATGTTGGGTGTTTCGGTAAAGAGTGGTTCGGGCAACACGAAATACTCCTTCCCTACCACATGGTTGAATCGCTGCGCAATGTTGCGGGTCAGTTCCAGGTGCTGCTCCTGGTCTTTACCGACGGGAACGTAGTCGGCCCGGTAAATGAGGATATCCGCAGCCTGCAAAACCGGGTAGTCAAACAAACCCACCGAAATGAATCCGCCGGATTTTTCCTCGCTTTGCTGGCTCTTGTCTTTGAATTGCGTCATGCGGCTCACTTGCCCGAAGGAAGCAAAACAGTTGAAGATCCAGGCCAGCTCGCTGTGTTCCGGAACCAACGACTGGATGAAGAGATTCTCGGCTTTGACGCCGGTTGCCAACAGGTTGAAAATCAGTTCCCAGGTGTTCTCACGCAGTTTTTTCGGAGAATAGGGCATGGTCATGGCGTGGTAGTCCACCACGCCGTAGCGGCAGGTGTATTCGTCCTGCAGACGGACCCAATTCTGAACGGCGCCAAAGTAATTGCCGAAGTGCATATCACCGGTAGGCTGGATACAGGAGAGAACTGATTTTTTCATGGGGCAGGGAACTTATTCGCTGACAGCAGCGATCACGGAAATTTCGATGTTCACAAATTTGGGAAGGTTGGCCACTTCCACCAGCTCACGGGCCGGGGCAGATTCCGGCTTGAAGTACCCGGCGTACACAGCGTTGATGCGGCCGTAGAGGTTCATGTCTTTTACGAATACAGACACTTTGAGTACGTCCTCATAAGTGCAGCCGGCGGCGTTGAGCAGTCCTCCCACGTTTTTCAACACCTGGTGGGTTTCTTCCTCGATACTGCCGTTGACCAGCTCGCCGGTAGCGGGGTCAATGGCTATTTGCCCGGAGCAGTAAAGGGTGCCATTGTGAATCACTGCCTGGTTGTAAGGCCCAATGGCAGCAGGAGCCTGGTCGGTTGAGATGATTTGCTTTTTCACAGGTTGCTTTTTTGCCCTTCGGTAAACTGAAACCGCGGCAGCCATTTTGCCGAAGGAAATAATACAAATGGAAAAAGCTCCGCATCAGGATGACCCCGATCGGGAGCTTTTTGACCCTTGCCGTTCGCAAACAGCGCAGCTAACCCTTGCGGGGTGCTTAGTCCAGTTCTTCTTCGGCTTTCACCAGCACTTTTCCACGGTAGCGCAGATTGCCCTCATCATCGTAATAGGCGTGGTGGTAGATGTGCGTCTCGTTGGTCTTCGGGTCACGGGCCAACTGCGGAACCGGCGCCTTGTAGTGCGTACGACGGGCACGGGTGCGACGCTTCGAATGTCTGTTTCTTGGATTTGGCATCTTGCTATTGTTTTTAGGTTTGTCGGCGGCGGCACCGCCTAAAACTCAATTAATTGTCAAATTTGAATCCTTTGAGTGCGTCCCAGACAGAAGATTGCGATTCCGGATTCTCATCCCTCTCCGCTTCTTCCCTCGAGCGCAGGAATTTCAGCATCTCCGGGTTGCAAAGTGCACCGGCATTGCTGTGTGTTTTGACCATGGGCACCGCCAGGTTGATGAATTCATAAATGAACCTGGCCACGTTCAACCGGGGGGTTCCTGCCAACACATATACTACTGTGTCGTCCTCCCATTCTTCTTCGGCAAATTTCACCAACAACTGCTCCTCGATCTCCATCGGCAGGCTGAATTCTTCCAGGCAACGGTCGCATTGCGTGCTCACCTGACCCCGGATGTGGAAGTGAAGCTCCCACATGTCACTGCGTTTGTCAAAGTCGAGCAATACCGCCAGATCACCCCGTTTAAGCGGCGACCCCTCGAAGTGGGAAAAGAATTCGGATTGCACCGAAAAATTGAACGTGTGATGACCCATGCGCAACCCCGAAACCGGGATTGTGAAGTGGTCTAAAGCATCCATTTTAAAGAACTTTTTGAAAAGGCGGGCAAAGATAAGGGTATTTTTGAATTATCGTTGCTGAAGGTGAGGAATTGAGGAATTGAGGAATTGAGGAATTGAGGAATGAGGAATGAGGAATGAGGAATTGAGGAATGAGGAATGAGGAATGAGGAATGAGGAATGAGGAATGAGTGCACTGCAAAAAGGGGTATTCTCGTCAAAAGAGGTTATTCCTTCTGGAAAAATGTCGGACAGAGTCCGACAAGATATGGTCCCGGACGTCCCGAAGAAATTTCGGGAGGAACCAGCGTGGT
>JALWSS010000067.1 GCA_026993525.1 Saprospiraceae bacterium | reverse complement strand
CCATGTTTTCAAAGTTGTGCCTCCCTCGAATGGAGAGAAAAAGGTGAAGAACATGGCAAATAAAATCTTTGCGCCACTTGTTCATCCCGGGTATTTTTCCCAGTATTGCATTGATGAGTCTTGTACTCATTGGGTGATTGTTTTTTGTTTGGTTGCTAACCTCAAACTTAAAACTTTCACCCTTTTATGCATTAAAAACTTTCACGGACTATTGAAACATCATAACCAAATCATAATCCCCCCATTTTCATTCTAAGAATTGGGTCAGGTTTAATTTTACGAGGGGTTGAGACGTAAGTCTGAGTTGAAGAGCCAGCTAATGTTACAGGGAATCCAAGGTTTAATGACAGCGTCTGTCCATAATATGTCGACCTTAAATTATCAGGATATGTTGCAGAACCAAATTGGTTGTCTGTTCTGTCAACAAAATGTGAATACCCAAATGGGCCCACACCAATACTAGTTTCTCCACCTGATCCTGCTAAAGATTCTAACTTAATCCCATTCGAATGCAATGGACTGATATCTATCAAGCCAGCACCAACGCCTAATGATATGCCTAGGTTTCTCTTATAGGTGAAATAAGGCGCTGTATATTCCCCATCAGAGAGGACCCCCAATTCAAATCCGATTCCAAACAAAGGAAGGTATGGGGTGCTGATATCTAATGAGAGAAACCAACCTTGTATTTTTTTCTTATTCTCAGAGGGAGGGTCTCCTGTGCCAGGATTAGTAATTTCCTTAATTTGCAAATCATTATCAGAATCAATACTGTTCACACTTTTTTCGGTGTTTGATTCGACTAATGTAGAAAAAGTATTTCTCCATTCCCCTGTCCTTTTTTGCCTCTCCTCATCCGTCATGCCAACCTGATTGGCCATTCTCTCAAATAGGGATGTACTCATCCCATCCGGATCCACCAGCCTCACCGGGTTTCCCATCACATAGTTGTAGGCGCTCCAGTTGAGGTATTTCTCCGCCAGCGGATCCACCGTTCCCCATCGTGCTATCCCCGCATCGTACATTCTCGCCCCATAGTCGTACCAGTCCAGGCCCAGGTCGGAGTTTAGTTCTTTGCCGTTGTAGCGGTAGGCATTACTGGGTTCCCACTGTGTCGCATTCCAGGGCCCTTCCATGGCCAGTCCAAAAGGCCTGTCCCGAGAACTCGGGACGTAATAATGGCTCTCCTGAATGATCTCCGTATAGTCGGGGTCGGTATCTACCTCTCCTTTGAGGTCTATCTTGCCGTTGCCGTTTTTGTCGCAGAGGAAGAGGAGGTTGTTGTATGAGCCTGTCCCGAGAACTCGGGATGATCTTTTATGACCAGCTCCGACTGCCAGTGTGGTGCCTGTTGGCCACTTTCTTCCACGGGGTAGAAGGTCATTCGCCCTTCGGCGTGGTTGACAAAGATATGAGCATAAACCCATTCAGAAGAATTACTGTAGCACACAATGAGTGCCTAAAGGGATTGTACACACCAGAAGCTTCATTGGCACCTTTCATTACTGTAGGACTTCTTAAGATCATCCATCAGTATAAAAGAGCAGTAGCTTGATTCTTTATAATCAGATTTCATTTCTTCCAACGATTCATAGTAAATGTCATCGTCGACTGCTGTTTTGGAACTAAGAAATAGATCCTTTACATTTTTTTCCTTGAACCCCACAACACCAATTTCATCGAGCTCGTCAACTGCGAGGCCCCAATCGAACGAATCTGACGTAGCGAAAAAATAGAATGTGTAACATATTTCTTGTGCTCTCCCAACGCACCCTTCAGAATAGTCGTTGTACGCATCATCGATATCAAGTATCAATATTTCTACGACACTACCTTCCCAGACATAATCTTTTTCTTCTGTTTGTGAATGCACTTCTCTGACGTGTTTATCAAATATATAAAAATAGAGCTTTTGATCTCCTCTTTGCTTTAAAAAATTTCTTATGCGATTGAATGTGTCTTCGTCCCAGATACAATCTGACACGAAAAACAGATAGCACTTAAAGGCATCATTGAAAGGGTTTCTTCTTAATTCCTCTTCTGAAAAAAGCCTTTCAAAATTCTTCAAATGATACTCAAATTCCTTCGACCCTTTGATGAACCTGATCATGATGATGCAAGTTTGGTTTTTGTTAATCTTTTCTACCAAGCCTGATTCTCAAATTCGGTCGTTTTTGTCCAGATTTCCTTCCCTCGTTGATGCAAATGTTGAGCGAAGCGGCACTTGCAGAACCATACACACTCCGGCTAAGGATATAGGTAGCTAACTTGATTCAGCGCTTGAGGTAGTATACGCCGACTGTCTATATGTTGCCGGCTGGCCGCTTTCATCCGTACGGTGCCAGGCCATCCCCCTCTCCGTGGGGGATAAAGATACTGCATTTTCACTTCAATACTTCTTTGACAGCCGTTGGCCTTTCCTAACTTTTCCACTATTGGGGTTAAGATGAAGAGCAGCGAAAAGCATTTTCAATAAACTTTTGCTCTGTTTTTATCCAACTTTCAAATTCGACCACACTAGAAAAAACAAATCAATCATCAACAACTTACTAAAGTTTGGGACCATTGTCGCTTAATTTTTTACAGAGCTATCAATCCTCTTAAATTTATCTTTATTTTCTTTTGGGAAATTATATTTAAAATACCAGTCTGGCATCTTGTTGTTGTCTATGCTTTTCTCGTCATAAAATCCTGCAAACCATCCATTTCCAATTGGTAGATAATACCCCCATCCGTTTATCTTTTGCAATGATGAGTTTGACAAATCTTTTAGTTGAGATAATTGTCTGTCTTTGACCCCTTGAATTCCGGTTGCGTCCCCATCGATTGATGAAATAAAAACAACTATGTTATTCTTTATTCCTAAAGTATATTTTACTTGATTAATTATTGTGTCTACTTTGACCACTACCTCGCCAGATGGTATGAATATCTTTTCACGTCCTGTATCTTCAACGATTAGTGATTGACCTAATTCTACCATTGGTTTATTGCATGATTGTTGCATTATTAATAGAATTAATATAATTCCCGCTACGAAGTGGTTTGCGAAAGATTTGCCACCATCATCCAGCCAGGGTAAGTAGTTGGGACGTCGTGCCCTACCCAAATCACTTCGCTTTGCACATTTTTTCTCATTCATATTTAAGATATTTTAGTTAAATATTCTACTGTTTCATCCCCTGCGGGGTGAAGATTTTTCATTCCACCTGATCCTTCTCATAATAGTATAGAGGCCATTCTATATTTTTTATTCCGAATGATTTTACGATTGTTGAGGTGTCAAGGAAGGTATGCATGAGCTCGATTGCTTTTTCAATGTGATCCTGGTTGCGGTGATTGCTGCTTTTCTTTGTACAATCCCAGTCCCCTGTCCCATTTAATTCACATTTTATCAAGGTCATCCTTTTTTGTTGGTGATTTTTAATCAGGTCTGGTTCTCCGTACACGTTTTTAATCCTTAGATATTTATAATATTTGTACCTGAGATAAGCGAGTTTGTTTTGAAATAAGGTAATATGGAAATCTATTTGAGTAGAGTCATGTGACAATTCATACCATACGTCTCGCTCTCTGGCTGTAATCATTTTCTTGCACTCCAACAAAGGAATGTCAGTCAAAGTTATGAGTGTGTCGCAATCTTCTGGGCCATTCCTCAAGGTTAAACAATCAGCAGCTTTTCCGGGAAACTCCACTAAAATTGAATTGTGATCTCGATTTACATTCAAGTAAAGGTCTTCAAGCCAAAGCAGCAGGGAGTCATTTCCGTCTTCTTCTAGCCTCAGAAAATTTACGTACTGGTTAAAATTGAACTGTGAATCATTCTGCTCGTATAAATTGTATGCACACAATTTTTCTACAAAGCCATTTCTCACAGCTCCTTTCCATGCGGTTTGGCAAGTTGTAAAATCGTATTCGCAACGATTCTTTTGACCGTTGAATTCACATGCCAGTTGGGAACAAATCAGTATTAACAGGAGAACTTTTTTCATTTCGGAAGATATGGGTAAAAGTGATTTTCCAATTTGATCCTTGAATTCACTTGATGCCGGGCTTTGATAATAGCATTTCCCTGCCTGTAAAATTCAAGTTAATTTCAGTAATGTCACAGCAAACTCTGGAGCGATCCTCGTCAAATATCTCAACGACGATGATAATCTCACATGAACCAGGCACCCAGAAGCTGCAAGTCTGGAGCGAAGCGGTATGCGCCCACTGGCTACCGATATCAAGCGCTAATTTTAAGTTAGTTCCATAGTTCCATTGCCAATCCGCCTGCCGTTGGGAACTATTATGTTCTGTTCCCTGTACCATCACTCCCCCCTCACCACCTTCACCCACACTGTTTGCTTCTTGCCATTTACCCGAAGGAAATAAATACCGGCCGGAAGGCCCTTTAGGGAGAGCTGGTTTTGGTTGCCCTGAACGGCGCATTCTTTTCCGGTGGGTTCGAAAAGGGTCAGACATAATTCATCCGGATGCATGCCCGGCCATTCAATGTTCAGCATGTCCGTGGTTGGGTTGGGGAAAACTTTTATTGGATTTGCAAACGGGGTGGAGTGGGTAGCGGTGCTCACGGAGCAGGCCTGGTGCAGGGCGGCGGCTTCGGTCACGGCCCGGTACTTGGGTGCGTTGTCGTAGGGTGGCTGCTCGTCGAACTGGTCTTGCAGGATGCCCCAGGAGCCATACTGGCAGTTGGCGGGGCCGATGAAGGAGAAGTTCATGAAGAGCATTTCCTGGTTGCTGAGGGTGCGGAGGGTGTCGAAGAGCTGGTTGTAGAGCTCGTACATGCCGGGCAGGGTCTGGCATTCCACCAGGGCATCGCAGTAGGGTTGTACGGTTCCGAAGGGTTCGGGGGTAAAGTGCTGGCCCCCTTCGTAGAAGAGCAGCCGCTTGCCGTTTTGCGAAGCGAGCTGGCTGTACTGGTACCAGCCCTGCATGGCGTATTCAGTGGGGTCGAAGGTGTAGGCAGCGGCGTGGTCGAGCACCTGCTGGCCGGTGGTGGTGGCGCCCCAGTTGGCGCTGATGTAATCGTTGTCGAGGCCCATGTAGGCGGCGGGGCTGATGGCGTCTATGAGCTGGTCTTGCCCGTCGGTCTGGAGCTGTTGGAAAATGCGCTGTCCGATGTCGTACCAGCCGTGTTGTACTCCCAGCACCCTTTCGATGCGGTCGGTCTGCCCGTTGAAAACATCCGTCCAGAGCTGCATCACGTGGCCGATGCGTGGGGCCAGGCGCTCCGGCCAGGGCAGGTTTTGGTCCAGCGAATCGAGGCCGTAGTGGGCCTGGTCGAAAATCCAGTTCCACACCTCGTTGGAGTATTCCACATAGATCTTCAGGTCGGGGTCGAGCTGGTCACGAAACAGCGTGGCCAGCTGAATGATGTAGTCGTCGTCAGCGGCGTGGGGCACACAGACCCAGGCGTTGGCCTGTTTGAGGTTGCACAGCTCGATCCACAGCTCGTAGGGCACGCCGCTTTTTTGCGTCCAGGTGTAATCGTCGGTGTGGGTTCGCTGCTCCCAGTGGCGCATGGGCGAGCTGTTGGTATAGCCCCAGTCCATGAAACGGAGGGCCTTGAAGGGTTCCAGTTTTTGCAGCCAGTTGGGTTCCCAGGCCTGGGTCAGGTAGGTGTTTTCGGTGCCGGGCATCAGCACCCGGATGTTGCGGATGTGGTTGCCCTGTTGCGATTCGTAAATTTCCAGGGCAAAGAGGCCACCGCTGTATTGCAATTCGAACTCCAGTCTGCCGGGGCTTTCGCTGATGAGGGTGGCGTCGCCCCAGACGTCCAGGTCGCCGGTGCCGTCCCAGAGCACTACGTACAGGCCTTCGGGCAGGGCTGCGGTATTGGCCCACACGGTGCGCACTACCTGCGGGGCCTCTTGTCCGGGCACCTCCACGGGCAGGTAGAGGGGGTAGCCGTCCGCATCGAGGGGGATTTGATCCAGCACGCCGGTGTCCCAGAGGTTTTGGCCGCCACCGATCCAGGCGTTGTTGTGGGTGATCCAGCTTCGGGCGTATTTCATGATGTTGACGAAGGGGTACTCGGCGCCCCAGTCCACCGGACCGGCCAGGTTGGTACCCACCCGCAGCCGACAGGAATCGGGCAGGTTTTGCGAAGCGAGGAAAAAAGAGAAAAGCAGAAAGGCACTGAGGAAAAGCGGTCTTTTCATTGGTTGTCAATTGGAGCTGTTGCGGCTCGGTTCACTGGTTGAAAGTGATGGTAATAGTTGTGGAGCTTTTCTTTTGTTCGTTTGGGTCGGCTGTTTTGCCGGGTGTGTTCACGTAGTTGTATTGCACCGGCGGTTTTTTTTCTTTTTCCTTCGGCAAACGGAAATGGATCTGGATGTTTTTGTGGAAGACCACCCGCACGCCCCGGTTTTTTGGCACTTCGTATTTCAGAAGTTTAACCACCCGCACGGCCTCTTCGTCGCAGCCGTGGCCGACGCTTTTGATGACCCTGGCATCCGTCACCTCCCCTTTGTAGTTGATGTCGTAGTTGAGGTAAACGGTTCCCTCCACCTTGTTTTCGAGGGCTTCCTTCGGGTAACGAAGGTTCTCACCGATGAACTTCTTCAGGGCTTTGGGGCCGCCTTTGTACACGGGCTTTTTGATGAAGTGCTTGTCTTTGGCTTCTTTGCGCATGGATGCTGAATTTGAGAACTGAGGGCATTGTAAAATGTGTCCGTCGTTGCAATTGTTGAGCGAAGCGGCACTTGCAACCTACCTTACCTTTGGACGGCAAGTGACGTCTCGCCATGCTCGACTTAACACTTGCCGGAACGGAGCCGGTTACGAGCGTCCAGGGAAGTTTAAACGCTTTGTTTTTGACAAAGATACCTTCCGGGATGAGCATGCTTAGAACAATTCCCTGATTTCAATTTCGAGAAAATCCTG
>JALWSS010000066.1 GCA_026993525.1 Saprospiraceae bacterium | reverse complement strand
TATGGGGATTATGGGGATTATGGGGATTATGGGGATTATGAGGATTATGAGGATTATGAGGATTATGAGGATTATGAGGATTATGAGGATTATGAAGGTTTTTATATTCAGTGAAATCCATTAATCCGTTAAATCTGTGATCGGTTTTTTAGAAGGTTTTTAAAAGGTTTTTGGTCCCGAGCTTGTCTCGGGATTAGAAGGTTTTTTATTGGGGGTGGGGCAACCTATTTCAGGACAAGTCACAAGTCAACCCGTCACGAGTCACGTGTCACGTCCGTCACGAGTCACGTGTCACGCCCGTCACGAGTCACGAGTCACGTGTCACGCCCGTCACGAGTCACGTGTCACGTCCGTCACATATATCACGTATATCACGAATAATGATTCAAAATCTCCCCAACAGAGTTCAGGTAGCTGCTGCCGAAGAGGTTGAGGTGAACCATGAGGTAGTAGAGCTGGAAGAGTTTGAGGCGCTGGCCGAAGCCGGGCTGGAGGGGGAAGGCCTCTTCATAGGCCTGGTAAAAGCGGCGGTGGAAGCCGCCAAAGAGCTTTGACATGGCGAGGTCCATCTCCCGGTGGCCGTAGCTGACAGCGGGATCCACGATAAAAGGCCGGGCTTTGATGCTGCACAGGAAGTTTCCACTCCACAGGTCGCCGTGGATGAGCGAGGGTGCTTCCGGTGGCATCAGGTCGGGCAGGTAGCGGTAGAGGCTTTCAAACTGGTGCAGGTGGGTGCGGTGCAGGAGTTTTGCATCGCAGGCAAGTCTCACTTGTGGTTGCAGGCGACACTCGATGAAAAAAGTGACCCAATCGTTTCGGAAATCATTTACCTGTGGCAGCGTGCCGATGAAGTTGTTGTGATCGAGGCCGAATTGGTCGTTGGAACATTTGTGGAGGGCAGCCAGTTGGCGGCCAAAAGTTTCCCAGAAATCATCGGGTACATGTTGTGCTCTTTCGATGTATTCCAGGAGCAGGAAGGCCTGCTGGCCGTTCTGTCCCAGGCCCAGCACCTTCGGAATGCCGATGGCGTTGGCCCTGGCCAGCAATTTCAATCCCATGGATTCGGCTGCGAACATCTGCAAGGCATCTTTGCCACTGTTCATTTTGAAGAAAAACCGCCCTTTGTTGGTTTCAAGTATGCGTGCAACATTGATGTCGCCACCGCCAACGTAGCGGGTGTTCAGAACCTCAGCGTCCAGAATATCCGTACACTGATCCAGAATGGCTGGTGCTATATCTATCGGCATTGGAAGTCTTTTGTCTTGATCTGACCCAAAGGCCAGCAAAGCTAAAACTTTGACAGGTCAGAGGGGTTATTGAGAGTACTTTCAAGAATCCGCAAATCGGACTTTGGTTGTTTTCCCGCTCAAATTCACCTGAAATATCCGACCAATGACTACGCTGACGACAAATAAAGAACACTTTGTTCCCACAGGCAAAGCAGAGAACTTATCGGACGTGTTCGACAACATGGAGCTCCCGTACACCACCAGGCTGAGCTTCTTGCCCCTCCTCAAAGATTGGGAACAGCGACTCAACAGCGAAGTAATTCCGGAGCGGCTCATGGCCGAAAAGATTCTGGCCAAAGCCAAACAAATTCCGGAGCTGTGGCAGCCGATTGACGATCTTTCGATCCTCGACAAACACGAGGAGCTGGTGTCCTGGCTTATGGCCGGCCTGTTCCCGCTGAGTTTGCGCGACAGTCAGCTTGGCAAAGCCGCCAAACCTTTCGATATGAAGCCTTTCTTCATGACCCCGGCCGTGAAGAAAATGATGGTGGATTGTTCGATGGATGTTACCATAGAAACTTCTGCCGACATCAGCGTCAACACGCTGCACCTGAAGGTCTGTTCAATGATCCTCAACCAGTGCTACGGCCAGCATTTCGATGTGGACCCCGTTGTCATCTTTACCCTGGGTTCCAAATCCTGCGGATTGTCGAAGCATTTCAAATCCGAAATGACCATCCGCTTTGTGGAAGTGGTACCCACCAAACCCCTGAAAAAGCTGACGCAGGAGCAAATTGACAAATTGCTCTGCAACATTTACAACATGGACGCCTGGCTGGAAGCCCTGCCGCCGGATGCCTTCGAAATCCACGGCCTCGTGGGTGTCAACCTGGTGGATGTCACCAAAGAGGAAACCATCTCTCGCCTGCGGCAACACCTGCTCAAAAAAGACGCCCTCACCAGCCGGGAAAACATCGAACACATAGAATCCCTGCTGAAAACCTACTTCCAGTTGCCTGACCTCAGGTTCGGCATCATGGCCATGGACTACCCCGTCAGAAAAGAAAGCAGGAACTCAAAATACAACATCCAGCACTGCCTCATAGAGCGTTGGCAGGACTGCCAGCTTTGGGACGAAAAGCAACAATCCATTTACGCCAAAGCTGCCCGCTACGGCCATTTTGTACTACTGGAAAACATGGAATGGATCAAGGCACCCACCCGTGCGGAAAAAGCATTGCTGAAGAAAGGGTTCAAAAGCTACCTGGTGGCCCCTTTGAAAGGAAAAGACGACCGCATCATCGGCCTGATGGAAATCGGAGCCACCCGGCCTTTTGCCATCAACAGCTTTACGGAACTGCAACTGAAAGACATGATGGCCCTGTTTCACACCTCGGTGGAGCGCAGCCGGGAAGAAACCGACAACCGCATCGAAGCCATCATGCGGGAGTACTTCACGGCCATTCATCCCAGCATTCAGTGGCGCTTCATAGATGCCGCTTTTGACATTATGGAACAGCAGCGAAAGGGTGTGACCACGCCAACCCTGCCCAGCCTGACTTTCGAATCGGTGTATCCCATGTACGCCCAGGCCGACATCGTCAACTCCTCCATCACCCGCAACCACGCCATTCAACAGGATTTCACCCAAAACCTGAAACTGTTGGAAGAAGTGCTGGGTGTGGCCGCAAAAAACCTGGACTACCCCCTGCTGGAGCAATACCTCCTGGAAACCCGCCACAAACTGAAACAACTGGAGCAGGACCTGCACACCAGCGACGAACACCAACTCATGGACTACATCCTGCTGGAGGTGCATCCGGTGCTGGAAGAAGTGGCCCGGCAAAACTCCATACTGATGGAAGCCTACCGCAAATACACCGGACAACTGGACCCCCACCTGGGCATCGTTTACCTCCACCGGAAGGCCTACGAGCAAAGCGTCAACCGCATCAACAACCACGTGGGAGAAATCGTGGAACTGGCACAGGCAAAAGCCCAGGAAATTGTGCCCCACTACTTTGAGAAATACAAAACCGACGGGGTGCAGTTTGAGCTGTACGCCGGCCAGTCCATTCTGAAAACCGGCAAATTCTCAGAATTTCACCTTCGCAACCTTCGCCTGCGGCAACTGCTCACCCTGGCCGAGATCACACAATCCGTTGAAAAGTTGCGCGGGGAACTGCCCACACCCCTCCAGACCGCCCAGCTCGTATTCGTTTACGGACAGCCCATCTCCATTTCATTCCGGCAGGACGAAAAGCGCTTTGACGTGATCGGAGCCTACAACCTCCGGTACGAGATCATCAAAAAACGCATTGACAAAGCCAGCGTCACCCTGGCCGACGGCACCAAAGAACGGCTCACCCAGCCCGGCCAAATAGCCATCGTTTACGCCACTGAGCAAGACCGGCAGGAGTACATGGGCTACATTGATTTTCTGCGTCGCAAAAACCTGGTGGACGGTGAGACCGAAGACCTCGCCCTCAACCAGTTGCAGGGCGTCCAGGGGCTGAAAGCGCTGCGCATCAAAGTCAGCGGCACCAATGCCAGCCACAGAGATGAAAAGTTGAGAGAGGGTTGAGAGGGGTTGAGAGGGGTTTAGAAGAGTTGAGAGGGGTTTCACCCAACGGCCCGTCACGAGCTCCGCTCGTTGACGCACTTAAGTAGCGGCTTGTCCGACTTTGGCGGGCCTCCGGCCGCCGTTTCGCACCCGCTCGTCGCGAGCTCCGCTCGTTGACGCACCTAAGTTGCGGCCTGTCCGATCTTGGCGGGCCTCCGGCCGCCGTTTCGCTCCCATCTTCCCGCACGCCCTGAAGCTGCATCCGAAATCAGCCTGAAACACTATTTTTACGGAGTGAACAGCACCCCCTCACTCAGCTTCTACCTTCTCGTGTTTCAGCGGTCATTGATGCTCGCAGGGCTATTGGCCATTTCATATTGTGTTTCCGGCCAGGAAATCAACCTCAACAAGCTGGGCTTTGAGGACGGCCTCTCGCACCGCAATGTGCGCTGTGTGCAACAGGACTCCTGCGGTTTTCTCTGGATTGGCAACGACAAAGGCCTCAACCGCTACGATGGCCACGAATTCCTGTTCTGGCACCAGGCCAACCCCGCCGCCAAATTGCCCGAAGGGCGACTGAAACAAATATGCCCGCTGAACAATCAGCGCTGGCTGCTGCTCTACGATACCCAACTGGTCAGTTTCAACCCCGCCACGTCCGGCACCGCCCCCCTCCAGTTTGCCGAAGGGGATTCATTGCCCGCAGGGCGATTTACCTTCAACAGCCTGTCAGGCGGCAGCCGGGGCGAGCGGTGGCTTCTGGCCTCCAACCAGGCCGACAGCACGGCCTGGCTCTTTTTTGCCACTTCTGATGCGCCCCTTCGGAAAATTGCGGAGCTGCCACTGGCCCTTGCCGGCCGGCCAATGGCGGCTTTTGACGGCAGGCTTTACCTGGCCATTGGAAAAAATCGCATCTCCATTGTGGAACCGGACGGCAGCAGCAGCCGCTCTTATGAGCTGCCGGCGCCGGCATCGGATCCGGCCTTTTCCACCGTTTTGGGTTTCCTTCGGCAAAATCAGGAACGCCTGTGGGTTTTCCTCAGCAATGGCCAGGTGGGCTGGCTGGACCGGGCCACGGATTTTTACCATCCGCACCCGGTTTCGGATCACTTGCCGCACACCTTCAACCCTTCCGCCTTGCTTCAGGATCAGAACGGCGACCTGTGGCTGACGGGCATCGTGCAGGTAGGCACCCAAAACACCGGCGGCCCCTGCAGTTTCATACAGCCGGGTTCGGCCCTGTTCAAATACCAGACGGCCAGCGACAAACTGTACGACCTGAGCTACTACCTGAAACAACAACTGGAGTTCTCCACTGCCCCCCGCCAACTCTTCGAGGATGCCACCGGCGGCATCTGGATCAGCACGGAGTTTGGCCTGGTACACCTCATCCAGCGCAACCAGTTTCAAGCCTACCTGGCCGATGGCAACGACTGCTGCAAAGACGGCGTTTGCAGCATGCGGGGTATGACCGAAGACGACGAAGGCAACATCTATTTCAGCTATTACGACGGCATACACATGCTGCGTCGCAGCACCCAGACCCTGGAGCCGCTCATCACCCTGGATGAGCAACCGCTGCGAAACCCCTTTGGCCTGCTGTGGCACCAGGGCTACCTCTGGCTGGGCAACGGCATCCGCATCAACCTGAACACCCTGGAGAGCCAAACAGTGGTGGCCAAACCCCGTGCGGCCGAAGGGGTGCTGATGCTGGACCGGGACGGCGACATCTGGTACGGCTGCGGCAACGAACTCCGCATTTTTACCGAAGGAAATCCCGAAAAATACCGCTCCTTTGCGGACACCCTGGACCTGCCCGAAGAGCTGCGCAGTGCCGCCGTCAGCTTTCTGTTCCAAAGTCAGGCCGGCAGCATCTGGGTGGGCACCTCCGGCCACGGCGCTTTCGAAGTGCGGAAAAACGGCGAACTGCTCCGCCACCTCACCGACAGCAGCACCCCCGCCCTGCCGCACAACCGCATCCTCGGCATCACCGAAGCGGCGGGTAAAATCTGGTTTGCCACGGCGGCCGGGCTGGTGGCATTTGCCGAAGGAAAGAATGAAATCAGCACCTATACCAGCGAGCAGGGCCTGGCCAATGATTTCGTCAACGGCATTTTGCCCGAAGGCGACAGTGCCCTGTGGGCCGGCACCGACAACGGCCTCAGCCGGCTGGATTTGAAGACCCTTCGCTTCGCAAACTTTTTTGACACCGACGGCCTCACCCGCAACGAATTCAACCGCCTGTCCTGCCTGCGGGCCAGCGACGGGCGCATGTATTTCGGCGGGCTGGACGGGGTCAACGCCTTCTACCCGGGGCCGCAGCTCATAAGAAAATTCGACCCTTCGGCAAGGCAGCTAGTGCTCAGCAAGGCCACCTGGTTCAACGGCGATGAGCAGTTTCGCAACTACGGCAACATAGACCCGGAAAGGGGCCTGGTGCTGACCTACCGCGACAAAATGTTCAGCGCCTGGTTTTCCATGACCGACTTTTCCGATCCGGAAAAACACCTGTACCAGTACAAACTGGATGGCTATGACAAAAACTGGTCGGCACCTTCCCAGGCCAATTTTGCCCGCTTTTTCAACCTGCCGGCCGGCCATTACACCCTTCGGGTAAAAGCTTCGCCAGGCGGCAGCAACTGGCTGGACCGCGAGCTGGCCATTCCCCTCCGGGTGAAAGAGGCCTTTTACAAAACCACCTGGTTCCTGTTGCTGGTGCTGGCTTTTCTGCTCCTCACCATCTACGGTGGCGGCCGTTACCGCCTCCGCCAGGCAAGGCTCAAAGCCATCGCCCTGGAAAAACAGGTGCGCGAACGCACCAAAGAACTGGCTTCGGAAAAACAAAAGAGCGAAGAGCTCCTGCTCAACATCCTGCCGGCAGAAACCGCCGAAGAACTCAAAGCCACCGGCAGCGCCAAAGCCCGCCGCCACGATGAGGTCACTGTGCTCTTTGCCGATTTCAGGAATTTCTCGAAAATCGCCGCGCAAATGAACCCCGAAGAACTGGTCAAGGAAATTGACGCCTGCTTCAGGGCCTTTGACGACATCGTGGGCAAATACAACCTGGAAAAGATCAAAACCGTCGGCGATGCCTACCTCGTTGCCGGTGGCCTGAAACTGGGAGACAAGAAAAACGGCACCCCCAAAGAAGTGGCCTGCGCCACCATCCGTGCTGCCAGCGACATGCACCGCTTTCTGCAACAAAGGGCAGGGCAAAGAGCCAAAGAAAAACAACCCTGGTTTGAGGCCCGCATCGGAATCCACACCGGCCCGGTGGTGGCCGGCATCGTGGGTTCCCGTAAATTTGCCTTCGATATCTGGGGCGACACCGTCAACGTGGCTCAACGGCTGGAAGCAGCCAGCGAACCCGGCCGAATCAACATTTCTTCGCAATTGCACCGCCTGATCAACGCCGATTTCCACTGCATCCCCCGGGGAAAAGTGGAAGTCAAAAACATCGGCGAAGTGGAAATGTATTTTGTGGATCCGTGACTCGTGACTCGTGACTCGTGACTCGTGACTCGTGACGCGTGACTCGTGACACGTGACTCGTGACTCGTGACTCGTGACGGGAGCTGAACCTGCCAACTTCAGATAATCCCGCCGAAGGCGGATAAACCCGCCACAGGCGGATAAACCCGCCACAGGCGGATAAACCGGCCGAAGGCCTTTAAACGCGGCGAAGCCGCCTAAACTCGCCACAGGCGACTAAACGCACCCCAGGTGCCTAAACCCGCCGAAGGCGGATAAACCCGCCGAAGGCGACTAAACACTTCAACACTAAATGACGATCGCAATTGGATGTGACCACGCAGGATACGAATACAAAGCCAGCATCGTGAAGATGCTGAAACAAAAGGGCTACGAGGTGGCAGATTTCGGCACCTTCAGCCCCGAATCGGTTGATTACCCCGACTTTGCCCATCCGGTGGCCGAAACCGTGGAAAGCGGAAAAGCCACCCTGGGAATCCTCCTCTGTGGCAGCGGCAACGGCGTCTGCATGACCGCCAACAAACACCGCGGCATCCGCGCCGCCCTCTGCTGGAAAGTGGAACTGGCCGCCCTGGCCCGCCAACACAACAACGCCAACATCATCTGCCTGCCGGCCCGCTTCGTCTCGCTACGCCTGGCCCGCAAAATGGTGGAAACCTTCCTGGAAACACCCTTCGAAGGCGGAAGACACGAAAGACGGGTGGAGAAGATCGGGTGTTGAAGGGATCGGACATTCCGTCCCGAAGCCGATGCCGGTAGTTGTCGGCATCGGCTTCGGGATCAGGACGGCGACAGCGGGACGGGAGCCTGTTGGGAGGCAGCGATCTGGAGATCGCTGGTACGTTCATTCAGCGATCTGGAAGTCACCGATCCGGGGCCACATCCACCCGGCCAGTTTTTCACAGCCCTGGGGGGTCATGTGGTCGGTGTTGTCCTGGAGGGTTTGGGTGTTTTCCGCAAAGACTTCGATGGGTTGGAGAAAGGGTACTTCCATGCGGTTGAGTGCTGAGAGGAGGTCCTGGGCTACATCCCCGAGCTGGAAGCCGTTGGCATAAGCCACGGCGGGAGGAAAGAGCAGCACTTCGAAATCAAAGCCGTTTTCTTCGGCAAATTTTTTCATCTTCTCAATTTCGGCCAGACCTTCTTTTTTGTTGCCTTCGTAAAGCCAGCGGTACCATGCCACGCTTGACATCTGACCTCCTTTCACCATCCGGTAAATGGCTTTGCGGATGAAGAAGGGCATTTTCAGAAAGGGCTTTTTGTAAATGCGGTAGAGGCCGTTGTCAGCGCCCTCGTAAATGGTGTTGCGACGGGAAAAGTCGTTGAGGTTGAGCAGGTACACGACCTTTTGCGGGCGGTACTGTTGCCAGTGAATTTCGAGAAAGCGGCTGATCTCCTCCAGGCCGTAGCCGGGTGTGCCAAAGTTGAGCACCTTGAGGCTGTCGCCGGCCAGGCGTTGGAGGGCAGCGGGCAGGGTTTCCTCCTGCGACAGGGCGGTTCCGAAGGGAACGGAATCACCGAGGATGGCAATGCGGCGGGGGGCATGGGTTTGGTCTTCGTCGTCGCGGATGCCATTGCGGTTGATGTGTATCCGGCGGCCGTCTATTTCGGCCGAATAGCCAGGCTTCAGCTCGTACACCAGGACGGGGTCTTTGCTGGGCTGGTAATAGTGCAGGGGGTCCTGCTGCTGGGCGTTCAGTTTTTTTCCGACGTAAAAAGCATAAAAGGCCTGACAGGCCAGCTCCAACAATACCAGCGCCACTGCCACACCTATGAGCATGGCTATGGCTTTTTTAAGAAATTCTCGCATGGATTTTCAATTGCGATGACAGGGGGAAATCATCCGTTGCACTTCCGGGTGCGAATTTAGTTCCGATTTTGCAGAATGGAATCCGCCCGGGCATTCAGCTCCGAAAGTACCGTGTTGAGGGTTTGCTCTTTTTCCAGCCTCGAGGAGTCGGCGGGGAGCTTGCGGAGCTCCCCCAATTCCTGAAGGGCTTCCCGGTAGGTGTATTCCACATCGTTCACCATCCCGGTAAAGTTGATCTCTTCCGGAGTGAGCGCCCGCCCCTGGATGTTGATGCTGTTGCGGAGCGAAACCAGGTCGTTGATGGTGCGCTCAAGAGATTTGACCTTTTCCTGGTTTTGGTCGTGCAGGCTGCGGATATGAGCATCCAGGCTCTGACGGCATTGAGACATTGCCAATGCCAGGGTGAGAAAAATGAAGACTGCTTTCATCTGTTTTCGCTTTTGACAAATGTAATGAATGACCACCTGAAATTCAGCACGATTTCCCCAAGCTCCAACAAGGGCAGGTGCTGAACCAACAAACGGTTCATTTCAGGCGGTGAACGCTAAAATTTTTCCGACGCTTTTCATTACCTGCACAGCCGTTTATTTTTGCCCTTCGTCAAAAATCAAACTGCACTCAATTATGAAGAAGAACATACTGCTGAGTCTCATCGCTTTTTTTGTACTTGCGCTGGCCATGAACGCCTGCAAGTCAGATGCTAAACAAACGGAAGGAACGCCAACCGGTTCGGACGAAAAGGTCATGACAGACCCTGCCACCAAAGGTCAGATGGATTCGGAAATCCCCGATGACATGGCCAATCCGGATCAGGCACCGGGGCAACTCGCCATAACGGACGAAATGCGCAACGAGGGTTTTCGCAAATTGCTCAACGGCCAATGGAGAAACCTGGCCGACCAGACAGAAGTCATTGAATTCAGGGGCTCACAGCTCATTTACTACAAAAACGGCAACGAAGTTAAAAACACCACTTTTGACATTGATTTCACCTGTGCCAACAGCCCCTGCAAAGACATTGAAAAACGGGAACCCGGATGGTGCATGGTGGAAGACGGTGTGTGCAAAACCGTAACCCGCCTGGACATGCTCTACTTCATCGTGCAACCCGCCGACGGAAGCGCCGGAAAAACCCAGTATGAGAAGGTGAGGAATTGAGTCCCGACATTCGTCGGGAGAGGAATTGAGGAAGTGAGCCTGTCTGCCGGCCAGGCAGGGAAGTGAGGAAGTGATCCCGACTTTCGTCGGGAGAGGAATTGAGCCTGCCCGGCCTCGCTGCCCTTAGACAGGGGTTCTATATCGAAGCCGCAACCCCTCTAAACTTCTCTAAACCCCTCTAAACCTCCTCCCCCCCCTGTCCCGAATCTGGATTACAGTTTGTTCTCATTGATGATGGCCAGGAAATCATCGCGGTAGTTTTTACCGATGGGCAGGTGCTTGGGGCTGCCCTTTTCGATGACCTCTACCATGTTGCCCATGATGGCTTCCACCTTGTCAATGTTTACGATGTACGATCGGTGGATGCGCCGGAAGTATTTCGCGGGCAACTTCTGTTCGAGGCTTTTCATGGTTTGCAGGGTGATGACCCTTCCCTTTTCGGTACGGATGATGACGTAGTCCTTCAGTCCTTCAATGTAAAGCACCTGGTTGTATTTGACCTTCACAAATTTCTTGTCGGCTTTTACGAAGGTGAACTCATCGGCATCGTTCATTTCCAGCCTGTGGGCGTTTTCCCTCCGGCGCAGTTCAATCTGTTCGATGGCTTTGTTGGCGGCCTTCATGAAGCGCTCCAGCGAGATGGGCTTGAGCAGGTAGTCAACGGCATTGACCTCAAAGCCTTCTATGGCATAGTTTGAAAAGGCCGTGGTAAACACCACTGCGGGCGGATCGGTGAGGGATTTCAGGAAATCTATACCCGTGAGCTGGGGCATTTGAATGTCGAGGAACATGAGGTCCACTTCGTGCTCTTTGAGGGCTTCGTTGGCCTCAAAGGCATTGGTACAGCGGGCCACCAGGTTCAGTTCCGGTATTTTCCCGATATAGGTTTCAAGTACGTCAAGGGCAAGGGGTTCGTCGTCAACGATGATGGTATTAATCATGGTGCAATCGTTTGTTCCGGTGCAGTGGTTCTGAACCGGTTATGGTTCAAGTTGAATTTTCAAATTTACGACATAGGAGTTGGGGTTGTCCTCAATGTCAAGTGAATACCTTTTGGGGTACAGCAGGTCCAGGCGCCGACGGACGTTCACCAGGCCTATTCCGCCACTGCGGGCGTGCCGTTGGCGGGGCATATTTTCGGATTTGCTGTTTTCAGCCCGCAGGTCCAGGTTGTTCTCATCCACTTTCAGCACGATGTTCACATATCCTTTTTCAATGTGGTGCCCCACGCCGTGTTTGAAGCAGTTTTCCACGAAGGGGATAAACATCAGCGGGGCGATCATCTGGTTGTGGATGTTGCCTTCCACGGTGAAGTTGATGCTCATTTTGTCGCCCTGCCGGAGCTTTTCCAGGTCGAGGTAGTTGCGAATGTAATTTACCTCTTTACTCAAAAGCACCTGCCGTTCGTTGCATTCGTACAGCATGTAGCGCATCATTTCCGACAACTTCAGCACGATTTCGGGGGCCTTGTCGTCTTTTTTCAGCGTGAGTGCATAGAGGCTGTTCAGGGTATTGAACAAAAAGTGCGGGTTGATCTGGGATTTCAGGAACCGCAATTCAGACTGCATGGTTTCTGTCTCGATTTCCTGTTTTTCCCGCATGTTTTTGTACCAGTCGGTGGTGATCTTCACCACGGTGGACACCCCCAGGAGTAAAAAATTGGGGACGAAGGCCAGGTTGAGTTCACGGAGGATTCCGGCCTGGATCTCCGGCTTGCCGCTCGATTTTACGAAGAGCAAAAAGGATTCGATGGGCGTGATGATCATCGTGAGCAACAGCAACATGCCCATGTACGGGAAGAAGCGTTTGCGGGCCAGGTAGTTGGGCACCAGGTAATACACGTTGTAATAAACCGCAAAACCCAGTATGACCAGCCTTACCGCATTGTTGCTCAGGGCATTGAAAAAGCTGATGTCCATCACGCTCATTTCAAAGAGCGAGAACAAAGCCATTGCGATGAGCCAGAACACACTGTGGTACACCCAGCGCTTGCCCAACACGGGGATCATCTTCTCAAAAATGGCTGCCGAATTCTTCTGACTCATACAATTGTTGACTTCCTGGCCAGGGCGATTTCGTGTTGCAATGATTAAAAAACAGACGAACCGGCGATCAAATATTTAGATAAACCCAAGGACGGACAAGATGGAACTACGCCGGTGGCAATTTACCGGACTCCGGCTTCGCCGGCGTTGTACTATTTTTGCCGGCCGGCTTTTCCTTCGGCAAAATATTGCAACCGGCAATCCTGACTCAACCACAGAACCCAACATGCACAGACTGCTGATCTTCATTGCTTTCACCGGAATCCTCCTCACAGCCTGCAACAAAGAGGAACGTTTCACCACCAGTGGCAGCAGCAAACTGGAATTCTCCACCGATACCCTTCGCTTCGACACGGTGTTCACGGAGTTGGGTTCGGCCACCCGCTTTTTCAGGGTTTACAACCCGCACAAGGAGAGCATCAAAATATCCCGCATCGCCCTTGCGGGCAACAACCAGTCAAAATTCAACCTCAACGTGGATGGGGTCCCGGGCAATGTTCACCAGGATGTGGTCATTTACCCCGAAGACAGCATTTACGTCTTTTGCGAAGTGACCATCAACCCGGACAACCCGCTGTCTGTCAGCCCCTTTTTCGTTTACGACTCCGTCATTTTTGAAACCAACGGCAACACCCAGGCTGTGACTTTGGAGGCCTTCGGTCAAAATGCCAACTACATCCCCAGCCGCTGGCACAAAGACAGCATCGTACAGTACGGCTGCAACGGCGGCGAGGTCATCTGGGACGATCCCAAACCCTACGTCATTTACGGCATCGTGGCTTTTGACGACTGCACCCTCACGCTGCCGGCCGGCTGCCGGGTGCATGTGCACGGCGGCCTCAGCAGGACGGAAATTGACATGCAGACGGTCATCTACAATTCCGGCCGGCTCTATTTCGGTGCCAACGGCAAACTCAACGTCCAGGGCAGCCTCGACAACCCCGTCATCATCCAGGGTGACAGGCTGGAACCTGAGTTCCAGGATGAACCCGGCCAATGGACGGGCATCATCTTTTCTGCCGGCAGCAAGGGCAACCACATCCAATACACTGAAATCAAAAACAGCCTCTTCGGAATTTACGTGGATTCTGCCGCCGAACTCACCCTGCAAAACGTGAAACTCTACAATACCAGCGGGCCGGGCCTCTTTGCCCTGCACGCCGATGTGAACGCCGACAACTGCCTCTTCTTCAACAACGGCAGCTACTGCGTACAGATCGGCTACGGCGGCACTTACCGTTTCAATTACTGCACCCTGGCCAACTTCGGCACCCCGGCCCCGGCACTCGGCTTCGGCAACGGCATCTGCGATGACCCGCTGTGCGAAACCCCACCCCGCATTTTTCCGCTGGACATCACGCTGGTCAACAGCATCGTTTACGGCTCCAAAAGAGACGAAATCGCCATCTCCGATTTCACCGGCGGGCAGAATCCTTTCTCACTCAACTACAGCTTCCAACACTGCATCGTCAGGGTGGATGACCTGCTCGATCCCAACGTTGGTTTCCCGGATTTCTTCGACAACTGCGATCCCTGCATCAATGCCACCCCGCAGGATGCCCTCTTCGCCAACAGCCCGGAAGATGACTACCACCTCGACACCCTCTCCGTTGCTGAAGGACAGGCCATTCCTATCCCTACCATTCCCACCGATCTGGATGGCATCAACCGGGATACCGAAACACCGGATGTCGGGTGCTATGAATATAGGCCGGAGTAGGGAGTAGGGAGTAGGGAGTAGGGAGTAGGGTGTAGGGTGTAGGGAGTAGGGAGTAGGGTGTAGGGTGTAGGGTGTATCCCGACATTCGTCGGGAGTAGGGTGTAGGGTTGGGCACTATCTCCGGTTAACGCTGTGGTTAAACGCTGTTAAACGCTGTGGTTAAAAAGAGTAGCCTGTCCGGCTGGCCAGACGGGGGAGTAGGCCCCCTCATCCCTCATCCCTCATCCCTCATCCCTGTCTTCACGGGGACTTAGCTGGTGTCCCAACACTGACACTTGGCATCAATTCAATAGGTATCCTGTTTTCTTTTAATGAAGTTTGGCCGAATTTAGGAGCTAAGCCATCGCCTGCCGGCAATTCAGTGAATTGCCACCGATCGTTTTCATAGGCTTATTGGTTTAGTGTGAATAGAATATGTGAGCAGCATTCAATGGGTGCTGCTCACTTTGTTTGTTGGTGATCAGCAAAGCTTTTTTGCCGCCTTTCTGCTTCCCGCCTATCTTTGCACCACTGTCAACAACTCAGAATCACATGACCACTACCAGCCTTCAGGGTATTTTGCCAAACTCAACGGCATTCACGGAACTTCCACCCCAAACCCGGATATGGATTTACCAGTCCAACCGTGAAATTCCATCGGAGATGTACCCGGTTGTAAAAGACGTATTGAAACGCTTTGCCGAAAGCTGGACCAGCCACAACAAACAATTGCACGCTTACGCCGACCTGCTACTCAACCGCTTCCTCATTCTGGCCGTTGACGAGTCGCAGGCAGGCGCCAGCGGCTGCTCCATTGATACGAGCGTCCGTTTTATCCAACAGTTGGGCGAACAACTGAAAGTGGATTTCTTCGACCGCCTCACCTTCGCCTGGCTGGAAAACGGAGAGGTGAAAACCGCCACACAGGAAGCGTTCAGCCAACTGTTTTCCGAAGGCATAATCAACAACGACACACTCGTCTTTGACAACCTGGTGAACAACAAAGCCGATTTCGAAAGGGGCTGGATCAAACCCCTCGGGAAAAGCTGGCACAAAAGGATGGTTGGAGGATAATGATGAGGGATGAGGGATGAGGGATGAGGAACTGAGGAACTGAGGGGTGATAGATAACAATTCAGGATTAGAATAACTTCCCCCAATAAACCTCCATCCCCGATGAATATCGGGGTCATAATCCTCATAATCCTCATAATCCTCATAACCCTCATAACCCTCCATAATCCTAATGAAAAACCTTTAGGCCAATGTTTGGAAAAGTCAAAAAATGGTTGGGTATCGAAGGCGTAAAGCTGGAACTGGAGCTTCCGGAGATGGCCTTTGAGCAGGTGGGAGCGGTGAGTGGCCAGATCGTTTTCCATTCCAAACACGCCCAGACGGTGACCAGTATCCGGGTGGTGATGATAGAGCGCTACACCCGTGGCCGGGGCAAGGAAAAATTGATTGACGAATACCTGTTGGGGGAGATCACCCTGGATGAGCGCATCGAGGTGCCGGCAGAAGAACCCATCGCCGTGGACTTTACCCTGCCGTTCGAAATGGTGAAAGCGCCCATAGATGAATTTGCCAGCCGCAACTTTGTCAACAAGGGCATCGCCAAACTGGCAAAGACCTTCCGGAATACCAAATCGGAATACCGCATCGAAGCTGAAGCCAAAGTGGATGGCACGGCCCTGAACCCCTTCGACCGGAAAAGCATCGAGATCATCCCCATCGGGGAAGTCTGAAAAACCAACCCTAAACCCTACACCCTAAACCCTACACCCTACACCCTACACCAATTGCGTTACCTGTCCGCCATTCTGTTACTCACCTTAGCCGCTTGCCAGGCGGAAAAAAAGGACACGCTTTTCGTCGCAATGACGGGCAGTGAAACGGGCATCAACTTCGAAAACAGGCTGACCGAAGACGAGCATTTCAACATCATCAAATACCTGTATTTCTACAACGGAGGGGGTGTTGCCGCAGGCGATGTAAACAATGACGGACTGCCCGATCTGTATTTCACAGCCAATCAGTTGCCCGACCGGCTGTACCTCAACAAGGGCAATTTTCAGTTTGAAGACATCACGGAAAAGGCCGGTATTCTTGACGACGAAAACCCGGGGCGCCGTTGGAAAACAGGCGTCAGCATGGCCGACGTGAACGGCGACGGCTGGCTGGACATCTACGTCTGCGAGGTGGGCTATTACAAAAGTGTGAACGGCCGCAACCGCCTGTACATCAACAACGGTGACGGCTCTTTTTCCGAAAAAGCCGGGGAGTACGGCCTGGCCTTCAAAGGCTATGGTCAGCAAGCTGCATTTTTCGATTTCGACCTCGACGGCGACCTCGATTGCTACCTGCTCAACCACTCGGTACATTCTGCCGCCAGCTACGCCCCGGCAGAAAGCCGCAACAACCGTGACCCACTGGCCGGTGACAGGCTGCTGCGCAACGACGACGGCCACTTCACGGACATTACCGAAGAGGCGGGTATCCTCGGCGGGGCCATGAGCTACGGACTCGGCGTGGTGACCCCGGATCTCAATTCCGACGGAAAACCGGACATCTACGTCTGCAACGACTTTCACGAAAACGACTACCTCTACCTCAACCAGGGCACCGATTTCGGCGAGTCCATCGCCATAGCCACCGGCCACACCACTACCTTCAGCATGGGTGTGGACGCCGCAGACATCAACAACGACGGCCGCACCGACCTGATGACCCTCGACATGAAACCCTGGGATGCCTATGTGCTGAAAGCCAGCGCCGGCCCCGACGCCTGGAACCTGTTCAGCGGCAAGCTGGATTTTGGCTACCACTACCAGTATCCCCACAATGCCCTGCAACTGAACCTCGGCATGGACCCCGAACAACCCCTGGTGCCCCTCTTTGCCGAAACCGCCCAAATGGCCGGCGTGGATGCCACCGACTGGAGCTGGAGCGTGCTGTTGCAGGATTTTGACCTGGACGGCTGGAAAGATATTTTCGTCACAAATGGCATCTGGCGGCGGCCCAACGACCTCGATTACCTCCGCTATGCCTCCAACGAAGAGGTGCAGCGCAACGCCACCGACCGGGAACTGGCAGCCCGGATGCCGCCGGGGCTGGTGCCCAATGTCGCCTTCCGCAATACCGGTGGAGGCTTCTACCCCTACTTCGAAAACGCAGCCCCACAATGGGGCCTCGACCTGAACGGATGCAGCAACGGCTCCGCCTGGACCGACCTCGATGCCGACGGCGACCCCGACCTGGTGGTCAACAACCTGAATGCACCGGCTGCCATCTACCGCAACACCGCCGTGGAAAAACAACTCGGCAACTGGCTAAGGATAAAATGCGAAGGCCCTGCTGGCAACCGCTTCGGCATCGGCGCCAAAGTCGAGCTGTTTACCGAAGGAAAAAAACAAGTGAAAGAACTGCTCACTACCCGAGGCTGGGAGTCGTCCGTGGAACCCATTTTGCTTTTCGGCCTCGGCTCCGCCAATGCGGTGGACAGCCTTCTCGTCAGTTGGCCCGGCGGTGCAGAGCAGTTGCTCGTCGGCCTGCCGGCCAACAAAACCCTGGTGCTCAAATATGAAGATGCCAGACAAAATTCCGGCCCGGACACTTTGGTCCCTTCGCCTGCGGCAACGACCACCGTAACCGAGATTGCCCACCAGGAAAACCGCTTCGTGGACTTCAACGTGGAGCCGCTCATGCCGTGGATGCTGTCAACGGAAGGACCCAAAATAGCCGTGGCAGAAACGGAGGATGGTCAAAGCCTTTTCTACTTCTGCGCCGCTAAAGGCCATCCGGGGCAGCTTTGGAAAGGGGATGGGAAAAACTGGTCGCAAGTACAGGTGCCGGCCTTTCAGGATGACTTCCTTCGGGAAGACGCCGATGCCGTGTTTTTTGATGCTGACAAGGACGGCGACACCGACCTGTATGTGGTCAGCGGCGGCGGCGAATACCGCGAAGGGGCCGAGCTGCTGCAAGACCGCCTCTACCTGAACCGGGGCAATGGAAATTTTGAAAAAGCCGCTGAGGCCCTCCCTGAAACAACCCTGAACGGCAGTTGCGTGGTGGCCGCCGATTTTGACCGGGACGGCGACAGCGACCTCTTTGTCGGCTCCCGCTCAGTGCCGGGCAGCTACGGGTTGTCGCCACGCAGTGTTTTTCTTCGCAACGACGGTGCGGGACACTTTTCCGAAGACACGACATTCTGGAACGGCCGGCAACCCCGGCTGGGCATGGTGACCGATGCGCTGTGGTTGCCGGAAGCCAGGGCCCTCGTCGTGGCAGGAGAATGGATGCCGCTGAGCTTCCTGTTTTTCGAAGAGGGAAAAATTGCGAAGAAAAAAGAAATGGCTCCGGGCCTCTGGCAAAGCCTCCACGCCACTGACCTGGACGGCGATGGCGACCTGGACCTGCTGGCCGGCAACCTCGGCCTGAACACCGAATTGCGGGTCTCCGCACAAGAGCCGCTGGAGCTCTGGGTGAACGACTACGACGACAACGGCGCCACCGAACCCATCATCACCCTCTACCGGCAAGGCAAACGCCAGCCACTGGTCAGCAAAGACGACATCGTGAGCCGTATGCCGGCTTTCAAAAAGCGCTTCGTGAAATACGCGGAATACGCCGCAGCCGGTTTCGACGAAATTTTTGACGAAAAGCACCGCCAGGCGGCCTGGCGCCAAAGCGCCTCAGAACTGCGCACCTGCTGGCTGGAAAATACCCCGGAAGGATTCGTGCTGCAACCGATGCCCGCTGCCCTGCAAACTGCTCCGGTGCTGGCATTCTGCACCGTTGACCTGAACGGTGACGGCCTGCCCGAAGTGCTGGCCGGCGGTAACCGTTACAAGGTTCAGCCCTACATCGGCCGCTTTGACGCTTCTTTTGGCTGGCTGCTTCGCAATGAAGGTCAGGGGAACTTTACTTCACAGCTACCGGAGGAAAGCGGATTCTATGCTCCCGGAGATATCCGCTCGATGGAACTGCTCCCCGGCGGGCAATACCTCCTCGTTGGCAGGAACAATGAGAGGGGGATGGTTTTTGAGATTGGAGCTTTGAAGTACCGGTAGGATGTCACCGGCTCGGCAAGTGACGCCTCGCCAGGGTTCGGCTTAACACTTGCCGGAACGGGGAGCCCCATCAGGCGCTGACTTCCGGTCAGCTCCTGAGTTCACCACTCCAATATCCTGAAACGAATACAGGAGCTATAAAACGAATACAGGAGCTATCTGAAAGTTAGCTCCTGTGAGGGAAGCCCCGTCAGGCGCTGAGGCTGGAGCATTAAAATGCCGGTAAGATGTCCCTTCTGCTTCGGCAAGTGACGCCTCACCAGGGTTCGGCTTAACACTTGCCGGAACGAGCTTAACACTTGCCGGAACGGGTGAAATTGTTTCCAGGGAGCGTGTTCCTGCCATTTTGCTATATGTGGTTTTGGAATCATAGATCACTTTCCAAACTAATATTCACTTTCACCTTCCAGGAACTGTCATTTGCTCCGTTTGATGCACTTTCCGAAGGGCTAAGCAATACCGGGAAAATATCCGCTTCACCCAGGTGTTCTCTAATCGTTCCTGTAATTTCTTTATCAGCCCCCATGGACTCCAGCAAAAAACCGAAGCGCTGCAAGGTGCTCTTGTTGGGATACCAACTCAATAAGTCCTTCACATCATTCAAACTTATTTCTTCCAATAGTTCCTCCAGAACAGTGAATGCTCTGTTTAATCCTCCAATTTTGGATTGATACCGGATTAAATCAACTGCCGTCAATGCAGGGCTGGATATTTTAAAAATACCAGCATCGAATTTCCTTTCAGAGATATTTTTGTCCGGCCAATTTGCAATTGTAAAAAAGCGAATATTGATTGCATTCTTTTTGATATCCCTCAACTTTGGCTTCTCGATCATTATGTATTCACAGTGTATTGATTGATGACCCGCACCATGAAATCTGGCAGCGGTGTACAATCCCAGGTAATACTTTCTGTTGAGGGCCCTGAAAAGCTTTTCTACATATAATTGAACAGGTAATTGCCCTTGCCGGGCATAGCGTGGTGGGATAATCAGGTAAAATCCTTTTCTAAGACTGACTACCTCCTTTTTACCAATTAATCTTTTCAACTCAGACGATAGAGCTATTCTCGTCTTGCCCGTGTGATGAGCAGCTTCTTCAAGAGAGAAGGAGTATTGCTCCAGCGATAAGAGGTACCGGATAAATTCTTTGACACTCACTTTAGTAAAATTTTGCCAAAAGTACCGAATTTCGGCCTCTTTCGCAAATTTTTACTTATCCAATCAAACGCTTTCATCTCGCAGCATTTCTTTACTAACCTGAATTTACCTGGTGCCCCGTCAGGCGCTGACTTCCGGTCAGCTCCTGAATTCACCACTCCAATATCCTGAAACGAATACAGGAGCTATAAAACGAATACAGGAGCTATCTGAAAGTTAGCTCCTGTGAGGGGAGCCCCATCAGGCGCTGACTTCCCGTCAGCTCCTGAATTCACCACTCCAATATCCTGAAACGAATACAGGAGCTATAAAACGAATACAGGAGCTATCTGAAAGTTAGCTCCTGTAAAGACCCCGTCAGGCGCTGACTTCCGGTCAGCTCCTGAATTATATCCGACTCGAATTCCTCATTCTGCCGGATCCGCATTGCCGTTCACATCCCCCGTTTTGATGGCGACGAAATCTGCGAAGAGGTAATCAGCGGTCAGGTCGTTCATGTTGATGAGCTTCGGAAAATCAAACGGCGCGGTTGGATCGGGGAAAACGTAATCCGCCGGCACGAACTGCCAGCTTGGCACCCCGTTTGGAAACTCGCTGGTTTCGTAAAGGATGAGGCTGCGGATGGCAACGATATCGGCCATGGTAACGGAGCCGCTGTTGTTCACATCGGCAGCGATGTACTGCCAGGGTTGGCTGAATTCGTCAGTCCCAAGAATGTGGTGCTGGATCTTCACAATGTCGAAAGTGGTCACCCCATTCAGCGGGGCCGAGTTTTTCGCCGGGCTGATGGAAAAGTCGGCACCGGATTCCAGGTTTTCGAACAGGTATGACCCCTCCACAGGGTCTGTGATGGCGGGTGCTATGCCCGCAGCGCTGAGGTACACCATCACATTGCCGGCCGGTGCACCTGCAGGTGTGTGGATATTGCCGCCGAGGGTCAGGCCCTGGGGAGCGGGGTTGCAGTTGCCGCTGGGGTCTGTCACCAGGACGGCTGTTTCACAGAAGGAGGCATTGCCGCCTTCGTCACTTACCCACAATGTAATAAACTGTTGGCCGAGGTCGTCACAGGTAAGGGTCAGACTGGGTGTGGCTGTGCCGGGTGTGAAACTGAAATTCAGGTTTGCTGCTGCCGTGCAATTGTCTGTGCTGCCCGCATTGAGTGTTGAAGCGAAAAGGGTGACCTCGCCGGCGGGGCTGAGTGCCACGCTGAGGCCGTTGAGGCATTGGGCGTTGGGTGCCTCCCCGTCGCTGACCTGCACGGTGATGACGGTGCTTGCACTGTTGCCGCAGGCATCGGTGGCGGTGCAGGTCATCTGGTAGGTTCCCACCGGCACATTTTCGAAGAAAAAACCGGAGCCCAGGTCTCCATTTACGGTGATCGTCGGGTTGTCGTCACAATCGCTGACCTGCAACATGGGCAGGTTCACATCGGCTGTACAGCCATTGCCGGAGGCGAAGAAAGACAAAAGCGCCGGTGGATTGATGAACTGGGGTGCCCCGGTGTCCATCACGGTGATTTTCTGGGTGTACTCCCAGATGCCGTTGTTGTTGATGCCGGGCTGGTACTGGCACTCGTCAATGACCTTCCAGGTGCGCAGCACCTGAAAGCAACCGGGTTCTGCCAGCCATAATAGCTGATCGCTCCACCCCGTGCTCACCTGTGCGCAGCCATTGAGGCCGAAGAGGATAGGCTGGTCAAATGGCGCCGGCAGTGCGGAAGGCTGCAAATCGGGATTGCAACCTGCAAGGCTGTAATCCGGTGGCCAGGCAATCTGATCACCATTGCTGTTCCAGGGCTGTTGGTTCACGAGGTGGATCACCTGCTGGGCGCTGCTGCTGTTGCCGCTGAGGTCAATGGCCGTAAAGGTTCTCGTCAGTGAGCCTTCGCCACAGGGGGTTACGTCGTATTCCACTGTTTCGGTCAGGGTAAAGCTGCAGTTGTCATCGGCCAGCGGCTCGCCGTAATCGGAGAGATTGCTGAGGTCGGCGTTGCAATCCAGGGTCAGGTCGGCCGGAGGGGTGATGGCGGGTGGCAATTGGTCGTCCACAATGACCTCCACATCGCAGGTGCCGTAGTTGCCGGCGCAATCCGTCACTTTGAGGGTCACCATGAGTCCGGGGCCCAGGTCGTCGCAATCGAGGTAGAGCTGACTGGCAAAAAAGGCGTTGGGGTCATTGGTGCGCTTCACCTCGTATTTGTCGATGCAGCAAAAATCCCAGGTACCGTCGTCGAGCGATTCGGCGTAAACGATGCCCAGCCCGTCACCTGCCAGTGATACGATGGTTTGTTCGTCGCAAATGACCGTTGGGGCCACCAGGTCCTGGATGGACAGTTCCGTCTGGCAGGAGGCGGTGTTGCCACAGGCATCGGTGGCGGTGTAGGTCACCGTGTAGTTTCCCGGAGGGATGCCGGTAAAAGGGCCGTAGCCGCTGCCGAACTGCCAGTTTGGTTCCACAACGACGTTGCTGCTGCACGCATCGCTCACGTTGGGCGGTGGCGGCAGGTTGATGGTTCCGAAGCAGGAAAAATCGTCGGTGCTGATGACGGGCATTTGCGGGCATTCGATCAGGGGTGCCTCCACGTCCTGCAACTGAATGAGCTGGGTATCCACCACCACCCTTCCGGAACAGGCATCAGACACCGTCCAGATCCGGTAGATCAGTTCATTTCCTTCGCAAAAGGCAAAGGCTTCGTCGCTGTAGTCGAGGTCCAGCAGGCACTCACCGTTGCCAAAGGGGTACTGATCGCCGGTGGTGGCAGGGTTTGCGTCTTCGTCAATGAGGGGCCAGCCGGTAGCATCGGGGCTGCTGTCAGCATTGCACGGCAAAGCCGGCGACTGAACCCCGTCATAATCCGGTGGGAAAACCACATTGTCAGCTGTGGCCCTTTTGATGGTGATGACCTGGGTGTGTGAGCGGCTGTTGCCGTACTCATCGGTAGCGGTCCAGGTGCGGTGCACCACCTTCCAGGCCATGGTGTGAAACTGAAAATTGGAGATAAGGGTATTCACCACATCGGCATTGCCGTCGGAATACTGCTCGAAAGACAGCACATCACCGGGATGAAGGGTTCCGGTGGTATAGCTGCCGCTTTGGATGGAGTCGTTGGTGAGCTGAATGCACCAATTGTTGATGGTGAGGTAGAATGCGTCAGTGTTAAAAGAGGAGCCCCCAAAACTACTCCAATCAAAGCTCACGTAACCCTCGGCAGGAATGACGATTTTGAATCTCGTCACGTACCTCGGCGTGAGGCTGAGAGGGGAGTTGCTGGCCCCTTCAACCAGCACTGTTTCAGGAGCTCCAGTGACATCTACCCCACCATCACCTGTATCTGTCAGGCACACCGTCCAGTTGTCCGGTGCGAAATAGCCTTCAAAACCATTGAACCCGCAGCCAAAATCAATGACCGAATCCTGGTACACCAGGCTGGTCACCTGACCGCAGTTGTCGGCAGCCGTTGCCATGCCGACGGAGGCCACGCCGGGATCGCCGTTGCAGGCCAGCACCGTATCCGGTGCTGTGATCTGCGGGCCTCGCTTGTCCTTTACGATCACCGTTCCCCAGCATTCAAGCCCTGTCCAGTTATGGCGGACATGGACCGTGAGGGTCTGACCGATGTAAGTGCCATCAACGGTGTTGCCCAGGGTGTCGCCGTTGGCGTCAAAGTAGGTCATATCCATAGGTCCCTGGCAAGACCAGTTGTTCGCGATCATGAAATAAGGGTTGACGGAGCCCTCGCAATTTTCGTCCAGTTTGAGCTCCACTCCCTGATTACATTCCAGCGAGTAGCATTGTCCTTTAACCATAATTGGAGACACGAACACTGCCAGCCACAGCAGGGCGGCAATGTGAAGGGAATAGGTGTTCTCGGTTGTTAGGGCCGGTCGTGCGATTCCGGCATTTCTTGCAGGGTCAGGTGCGCAGTTGGAACTGCAGCTTTGGGTGTAAACCAGTCGCTCCATGGGTTGGGTGTTAATCGGTTCTGGAATATGTAAACTTGCGGACGACTTTTCGCCCGGAAACGCCCATGTTGCCCGGGACGGATCATCCGCCAGGATAATTCACAAACAATCTTGATTCCATTGGAAGATATAGTGTTGTGGGACTGGTTACGACAGGAGTGAGGAGAGCATGTAAAGTTCCGTCAATTTTCATGGGATCGAATCGAGTTTCTGGAATAATCCGGCAACCCTCGCAAATCTTCACTTCCTCAAAATCTCAGTTGCCGCAGTTCTTCTTACCGGGCAAATATGGGTTATTTATTAGAGATTTTCCAAATACAAATTGATTTTTTTTCGCTTCGCAACGGCTTTCCCTCGCTTCGCAATGCCAAAACAGGGCCTCCACCCCCACAATCGTGGCACATTAAGTGCAACAAATTGGCTGCATCCGCAATCCGAATTATTGCGACCTTTGCGGCTGTTTTCGTGACTCGTGACTCGTGACTCGTGACTCGTGACTCGTGACTCGTGACTCGTGACTCGTGACTCGTGACTCGTGACTCGTGACTCGTGACTCGT
>JALWSS010000065.1:9097-24817 GCA_026993525.1 Saprospiraceae bacterium | reverse complement strand
TTGGAAAGATTTTTTTGCGTGTTTGGATCAGCCGCAGACCCGCTAAAAAATCATCCAGGTATTTACCATATCAAAAATTTCGGCGTCAAAGCTGCCGCTTAGACGCTTAAACTTTCACGGACCATTGTTATAATCAAGGTAAATTAAATACAGCTTATCATTCCTAATGAAAGGAAAAAATGATGAATATACTTTTACTTTTCTATTACCTGACTGACTCTTTGGTATCATTTTAATCCACTCAACTTCAAAGTTTGAAGATAAACTGGTAACAAGAATTTCCTTAAAGACATAATCAACCGTTACACCACCCAATTCACCAGGTTTGGTTCGGGTATCTGACACCACAACGTACTGATGTTCAGCTACAAAATACACCCCTCCATCCTTTCGATTTATGATATTTTTTATTTTATAATTAAACAATCCATTGATTCCTCCCTCGGCTTCTCTTTTCATCGCTGCTTTCTTTTGTGCCTTAAACATATTTTGAGTAATCAAATCTATATCAAATTCCTTCGTACTTTCAAATTCAACACTTAAATCTTCACCATGCAGCTGAATCACAAAAACACCTTCCAATGCATACGCTCCCATAAACAGCTTCTCATCAGAATGAGCATACATGCCTGCACACATCACGTCACCATTGCCGCCAACAAAAATTTTAGCTTCACGAACAAGCTTTCCTTCCAATTCAATTGGGCGTTGCACAACACTGTCAACCAGGACAGAAAAAGTCAGAAGTGTGTATCTGTAATCTTTTTCGATGTTAAGTAAAAAGCTACTCCTTTTCCCTTCGTACTCCTTACCCAGAATATAGACATTACCTATGTTATCCAAGCCGTAATCCTCCACATTGAACAGACCCACTGAATCAGGTATTTCTACCTCACGGCCCCATAGTTTGTTGAAATTAGCATCAAAAACAGCGAAGCTAAATTTTTCATTCTCATCTTTTTGGTAAGGCTCTTTGTAATAAACGAGTAACCTGGTACTGTCCGCAGAAACTTCAAAACCAAATTCCCCCAACTTCCTGACCAATTGGCTGGAATAATTAAATTCTGCTATCTTCCGCCATTCACCTATAGGCTGAAGCGTCTCCTCCCTGAAGCTGTTCACGCACAGGTATCTTTTCTGCTGTTTGTTATTAACCCCGGATGCAATGACATAAGGCTTACCATCTTTAACCACTACACCCTCATATTTCAACCTCTTACCCTGATATTTTTCCTTGAATTTCATCTTGATAGCAGGAGACATGGAATCATCTACATACTCAAAATATATCGTTGGATTTTTCGGGTGTAACCTTCCTCTCTTTTTCTTAACCACAAAAAGCCCGCCTCCATCATAGCTGATAATTCTTTCCAACAGCATTTTTTTAGACCCTTTGACCTTTGGGCCAGCTACAATATCCGGCTTTTGAAAATCATCTTGCCCGAAGGAGCAAAACACCACTGCAAAAAGCAAACAAAAAACTGAAACTGCCTTTTTCATATTGAATTATTTTGAATTTAGAAAAAATCATGATCTTTTATCTTCCGTGAATAGTTTTTCACTATCAAATGTACGCCCGGTGGCCCCGCAATTTTTGAGGCAAACCCAATTCCGGCACAACCCCACCAGGGCCTGGCGCTCAAGGTGCATGCGATGTGAAAGATCATCAGGAAGTAACAGGATGTACCCTCCCGGAGAAATGATACAAGTTCATCAAAACCTCACAGGAGGAAAACACCTGGAATAATCCAACATATTTTGTATGAAACATTTACTGTCTTCAACTTGCCCAAATACAGAAAAGCGACTTTCCGACCCAGGCCCGGCCTCCTCTTTGAAAACTCCATCCAAAGATATTTCAAATCACCAGAATTCAAAGAATGAATACCTTTCATTAATAAGATCTGGTGCAATTTCTGACTGTACCAGCTCTGCATTGTTTGAGTTGGGGCATTGACCTGCAACCTGTACCCGTACTTTCCCTACGCATTCCCTTGCTTTTCTCACCTCAGCACCTTGCACAACACCGGAGAGCCGGCCACCCAACAGCCTAAGAACCAGCACTTAAGCGCAGGATCACCTTGCAGCCATTTGAAAACTAATGAAAAAAACATTTGAGATTTTCTAAAATAAATTAGGATGGGAGCATCTGTTCCCGTACCTTTGCCCCGCAGTTTTAAAGAATGACTGCGTTATCATTGATAAGCCAGCAAGTTTCGACAGCATTGATTTTTTGACCTTCGGGTTTTTCTTTTCCTACCGATCTGATTTTCCCCAGTTAATTTCTTATTGTTCTCGTTCTGCCTTCCCGCATGCACTTTCGTGCATTCGTTAATGCCTTTCTGGCTTAGTATCTTTTTCATCTTTTATTTTTTTTGTTATGAACATTTTTGTTGCAAAGCTCAACTACGACACGCAAACTGAAGACCTCCGCGAAGCTTTTGAAGAATTCGGAGAAGTTTCTTCTGCCAACATCATCAACGACAAGTTCACCGGCCGTTCCAAAGGATTCGGTTTCGTTGAAATGGACAACGATGAGGAGGCCCTGGAAGCCATCCGCCAACTGAACGACAGCACCCTCGATGGCCGCACCATCGTTGTGAAGAAAGCTGAACCCCGCGGCGAACGCAGGGGAGGTAACAGCTACGGTAACAACCGACGCAACAACTGGTAATTCCAGCGAGGTATTACGATACCAACCGAACAAAGCAGGGAGTGCATGCGCATTTCCTGCTTTTGTATTTAAGCCGATCCCTGAAAATTATGCAGGCCAAAAAGCCTGACAATTTTGGAAATAATTCCCGTTGAATAAGTTTGCCGAAGGATAAACAATCAAACTCCCTCATGGACAACAAAGACCAGATCCGCCAACTGATAGAGAAGGAAATCACAAAAACCCGCGAGCGCATTGCGGAATATGAAGAAATGGCACAGCCCATCAGCCCCGACGACGCCATCGGGCGGGTATCCAGGATGGATGCCATCGTGAACAAAAGCGTGGTGGAGGCAGCCCTGCGTGAAGCCCGCCAAAAACTCAGCAACCTGGAAGAAATGCAGGACAAAATTGACAAGCCGGATTTCGGCATTTGTTCCAAATGTGGCAAGCCCATCCCCATCCGGCGGCTGATGCTGATGCCGCAAAGCTCGCTTTGTGTAAACTGTGCCCGCTGACCTGCCATGCCCTCCCCCATTCTCATAGAACTTCAATACCTGCCCCCGGTTGCCAGTCTCGTGGCCATGGCCGGCGCTGATGCTGTTTACCTGGAGGCTTGTGAGCATTACGCCAAAGGGTCCTGGCGCAACCGCTGCCACCTGGCCGCTGCCAACGGCATCCAGCGGCTGAGCATCCCCTTGCGGAAAGGCAAACACCAGCAGATGCCCATCAGGGAAGTCCGCATCGCCTACGACGAACCCTGGCAGGCACAGCATTGGCAGGCCATCCGGTCGGCTTACGGAAAGTCTCCTTTCTTTGAGCACTTTGCCCCGGATATGGAACCCCTTTATCAAGCCCGCGCTGACACCCTCTGGGAGTGGAACATGAGCTTGCTGCAGTTCCTTTTCAGTTGCTTCGGCCTGCGGCCAAACTGGCAACTGACCGAAACGTGGCAACAGGAAGCGCCTCCGGGTATCACTGACCTGCGCAACGCCATCCATCCCAAAAAGCCGCTGCCCGACACCCTCCGGAACCTCCCGCACTACCCGCAGGTTTTCGAAGACAAACACGGCTTCCTGCCCAACCTGAGCGCACTGGATATGCTGATGTGCCAGGGAAGAATGATTTGATCGGCCTATTCTACAGTAGTTCTCCTCGCTTCGCAATTCCTCAGTTTTAGCATACATTTGGAACTTCCATAATGGGAAATTCAACTAAGCATGCCATGAAAACACTGCCTGAGATAAAGAAAGGCCTGAAAGAACTGCTCACCGAAGGGATTGACCTCGCCATTGAAGCCATGGAAAACCTGCTGGGCAGTTCTTCAGAAGCTTTCAACAACCTGCTCCTGCTCAAAGCCCGTTACAAAGCGTGCAACAAAAAACTGCTCACCGGCCTCATCAGCGATGCGGATGCACAACTCGAATTCAACAAGATCAGAGCTGCGCTACTCGAATTCATAGATACCATCGGGGAAAAAGACCTTCAGGAAAACGAAGCCGCCCGGAGCAAACCTTCCATTTACAACGGAGACGTGCTGTACCGCATCCCCCACCGGATGCAAAAAGATGTGGAAGTGACCTGCATTGTCAGGTTGGCTTTCAACAAAGATGAACTGTACATCGGCCTTGAAAAGGAAAAGCACGACGTGGTGAAAGACCTCCGGATTTCGGATGTGATGGGTGTGGAGTTGATAGACCCTTCGGAAAATGAAGCCTTCGCCATCAGAACCTATTCTGAACAGGTGCAGTTCGTGGAACAGGGCCTGCCCACCGAATGGCTGTTTTTTGTCAAGCCCCTGAAGAAAGGCACCTTCCCGCTGATACTGAAAATCTCTGTCATCGAGATCATCAAGGGAGTTGAACGCAAACGAAATGTGGTGTTGGAAGAAAAAGTGCAGATCGTGGCAGAGCCCGTTCCTGAAGAAGAAGCGCGGGAAGCGGGCCTGGCCGCCAATCTCAGCACCGCCGTTGCAGGCATAGCCCTGTCGGGAGGTACCGCCTCAGCCAAAGGCCCGGAGCCGGCCATCCCCGTAGCCCCTGCCCCCGCCGTGGAAATTGCCGATCAGCGCCCGGGGGCTCTCCCCCCGCCGCCAGCTCCGAAAAAGAGCAGTGGCCGCAAAAAACTGGCACCCGTCCTGCCCGTTGCGTTGGCCGTTGTAGTTGGCGTCTGGGCCCTGACTACATTGGTTATCCCCGACGCGTCCAACGCCGACCCCAACTTGGTCAAACGCTTTGAAAAGGCCCGCAAAACCGGTGACATCGAAGAGTTGAAAAACATCCTGGAAACAGACCCGGAATCCGAACTCGCCCAGCAAACAAAATCGGTTCTCGACAGCCTCGACCAGGCAATCTGGCAGGACGCCGTTGCAGAAAACGACCCCGGCAAATACCTGAACCGGTTTCCCGACGGACGGTTTGCCAATGAAGCAAACGAAGTGCTCCACAACAACAACCGCATCACCAAAAATCCCGTAAGCGACAACCACCAGGTCAATGCCATTGAACAAGACCCCAGGGTCACCGCTCCCGTCATTGAACGGGTATCCGACCCCTCTTCAGAAACGGGCAATACCGGTTCAAACCCGGAAGCAGCCGTTCCCCTGACAGCATCGGCCCGAAGGCCGGTCTATCCCGGCTGTAAAAACTCGAACATTCAAAAAGAAGAGGCCTGCACTGAAAAGAGAATCCGCAGGTTCGTCGGTAAGCAATTGAGCTACCCGGAAAAGGCCCTGCAAAACAAAATTGAAGGAGTGGTCACGGTTTCTTTTATCGTCGAAAAAAACGGGGAGATCAGCAACGTGAAAACCCTGAACAAACTGGGCTACGGTTGTGAAGAAGAGGCCATCAGACTGGTGAAACAACTGCCCCGATTTGAACCCGGCCGGGATGCAAAAGGCAACCCCATCCGGGTGCTGTACCAGTTGCCGGTGAGGTTTCGGATGAGGGGTTGAGGTTGGGGATTATGAGCCTGTCTGCCGCCAGCCCGTCTGGCCGCCGCCCGTCTGTCCAGCCGCCCGTCTGTCCAGCCGGACAGGGACAGGGACAGGGACAGGGCAGGGATTATGGAGATTATGGAGGATTATGGAGGATTAGGGGGTAGCTCGTGGCATAAGATCATTGGGGTTCGAGTCACTCTCAACCTCTAAATTTTTTTCTGAAGAAAATTCTGAAAATCGCTACTCCTAAAGGCATCATGAATTTTTCCATAATTCAGCATTTTTACTGAACTTTGAAAAAAAATGAAACTTCAGGAGTTCACAGAACGATTCAAGCACTTCCCGGTAATCTCAATCCGTGAAATAGAAAAAGCTTTTCCGGGTTTTGACAGAAATGCACTTACCCGTTGGCAAAAACAAGGCTACCTCGTAAAAATCAGAAGGGGTTATTACCGGTTGGCTGCAAACGAGGTGAGCAGTGATGCCGATCGATTCCTGATTTCCAACAGAATATATTCTCCATCATATATTTCACTTCAATCTGCCTTGAATTGGTATGGATTCATTCCGGAGGGCGTTTTCATGACCACAGCAATCACAACCAGGAAAACCGCTGTATTTGACACGCCTTACGGAAATTTCCACTACACCAACCTCAGCCGAAGTTCCTTTTTTGGATACACCCTTGTACCTGCCGGAGAATACCATTTCAAAATTGCGGAACCCGAAAAAGCCCTGCTCGATTTTTTCAATGCCTCAACTATCAGTTCTATTGATGAATTGATCGGGCTGCGCTTCAATTTCAATGAAATCAAGGAGAGAATTGATTGGGTCAAACTGGATAAGTACCTAACAGTGATAGGCTCTAAAATTCTCATTCACAGGGTAAATCTTCTTAAAAAATTACATCAGGAATATGCTTTCCATCAATGAAATCAAGTGTTTCTACCCAAAAGAACTGAGAGACAGAGAGGAGTTTTTACTCCGTGAATACTTGCAATACAAGATATTGGAACTTCTTTTTCAATGTAAGTATGCAGAGAAGTTCAGCTTCCTGGGTGGAACCTGTTTGAGAATTGTGCACAACAACCAAAGATTTTCTGAAGACCTCGACTTTGACAATTTCAATCTGAGTGAAGCAGATTTCATTTCCGTTTCTGAACTCATAAACTCAGGGCTGGAGCAAGAAGGCTACACCGTCGAAATCAGAAATGTCATTCGAGGTGCCTTTCACTGTTATATCCGATTTCCCGGGCTCTTGTATGAAACCGGATTGAGTGGTCATAGAGAAGCTAAAATCCTGATCAACCTTGATACTGAACCCCAGGGCTTTGACTACAAACCTGAAATTCATTTTCTGAACAAATTTGATGTTTTCACTTCCCTTTTCTGCACCCCTGCTGACATCTTGCTGAGTCAGAAATTATTTGCCATCATGAACAGACGGCAACCAAAAGGCAGGGACTTCTTCGACGTTGTATTTTTGATGAGTAGAACCAAGCCCAACTACCACTTCCTCGATTACAGACTCGGAGTTTCCACTCCCTCTGAATTGAGGAACATCATCCTGGAAAAAATTCAGTCCTTTGATTTCAAATTCCTCGCAAAGGATGTCAAACCATTCCTGTTCAATCCCAATGATGCCAGGCGGGTTGAACAATTTCCAAATTATTTCAAACAAGTTGAACTGTGAAATTTGGCCGGGCATCTCCCTGTTCATTTCCCCGATTCATGAATTGAAGAATCAAAGAATCGATCCCCGTGCCATCCCGAAATTCTTCGGGATCGGCACGGGGCTCAGTTCCTCAATTCCTCAATTCCTCAGTTCCTCTCCCGACGAATGTCGGGACTCAATTCCCCAATTCCCCAATTCCTCCTTCCTTCCCACACCCTATCTTTGCCGACTCATTTCAGGAAGGGGTAAATTTGCCCCCCTTAAAGCCAATCAAACTGAGCATTTATGAACATCACCACCATCATTGAAAACGGGGTCATCGAGGCAGTGAAAGAGCTTTACGGCGCCGGTATCAGCACCGGAGACATCACCATGAACGTCACCCGCAAGGATTTTGAAGGGGACTACACCGTGGTGACTTTTCCCTTTGCCCGCATTGCGAAGAAAAAGCCCCAGGATATTGCCCGGGAACTGGGTGAATGGCTGACTGCCAACCTCGCCGAGGTGGACCGCTTCAACGTCATTCAGGGATTTCTGAACCTGAGTATCGGTGAGGCTTACTGGCGCAATTTCCTGCTCGAAATTGCCGGCGATGAAAACTACGGCCGCCAGCCACGCAATGACCGGAAGGTGATGATCGAATATTGCTCACCCAATACGAACAAACCGTTGCACCTGGGGCATATCCGCAACATCCTCCTGGGTTGGAGCTGCTCACAGCTTTACGACGCTGCCGGCTTCGATGTGGTAAAGGTGCAGATCATCAACGACCGGGGCATTGCCATTTGCAAAAGCATGCTGGCATGGCAGAAATGGGCCAACGGAGCCACCCCACAAAGCACCGGCACCAAGCCCGACCACTTCGTGGGCGACTACTATGTGTTGTTTGAGAAGAAGTTTCAGGAAGAATACAAAGCCTGGCAACAAACGCCGGATGCCACCGCCATTTACGAAGCAAACAAAAAGGATGACCAAAACCCGGAAAAATTCTTCAAGGCTTACAAAAACACCTATTTCAACCAGTTCAGCCAACTTGGCAAAGAAGCCCGAAAAATGCTGCAAAACTGGGAAGCCGGCGACGAAGACACCCTGCAACTCTGGAAAACCATGAACGGCTGGGTGTATGAGGGATTCGAGGAAACTTACCGCAAGCTGGGCGTCAGCTTCGACAAATACTATTACGAGAGCCAAACTTACCTCACCGGAAAGGACGCCGTGGAAGAAGGCCTGCAAAAAGGCATCTTTTACAAAAAGGAAGACGGCAGCGTATGGGTGGACCTGACCGACGCCGGTCTCGACCACAAAATCCTGTTGCGAAGCGACGGCACTTCTGTTTACATCACCCAGGACATCGGCACCGCCAAAATGCGCTACCGGGATTTCGGGCCGGAAAAGATGGTCTATGTGGTGGCCGATGAACAGAACTACCATTTCCAGGTGCTCTTCGAAATACTGAAGCGCCTGGACGAACCCTACGCCAACGGTCTCTATCACCTCAGCTATGGCATGGTGGACCTCCCCTCGGGCAAAATGAAAAGCCGGGAAGGCACCGTGGTGGACGCCGACGACCTCATCGCCGAAGTGGTGGAAGAAGCCCGGGCTGCCGCCAAAGAACGGGGCGAGATCACCAGCCTCCCGAAAGAAGAGCAGGAACAGATCATCCGCCGCATTGCCCTGGCAGCACTCAAGTTTCACATCATCAAGGTGTTTCCTAAAAAACGGATGGTCTTTGACCCGAAGGAAAGCGTGGACCTGCAAGGGCAAACCGGACCCTATGTCCAAAACGCCTACGTCCGTATCAAATCCGTGCTGCGCAGGGCAGAACAAGATGGCATCGAACTGAACGACCTGGATGCCGCCGCCGCTTACGGCCCCATCGAGGCTCAGGAACGGGAACTGATACAAGCACTGTACGCCTTCCCCACCCTGGTGCTGGAGGCTGCCGCTCAGTATGATCCGTCATCCATCGCCAATTACTGCTATGACCTGGCCAAAAGCTACCACAAGTTTTACACCGACCACTCCATCCTCCGGGCCGACACCCCGGAAGCCCGGGCCTTCCGCATCCAACTCAGCCGGGCCGTGGCCAACACCCTGAAAACGGGCATGCACCTGCTCGGTATCGAGATGGTGGAGCGGATGTGAGGATGTGAGGATGTGAGGATGTGAGGATGTGAGGATTATGAGGATTATGGGGATTATGAGGGTTATGGGGGTTATGAGGGTTATGAGGGCTATCGATTACCCACAAATCCACCATTCCGGTTTTCGAATCTGCGAAATCCAATAATCAGTGATCAGTTTATGATTTTAGCCATCCTCCAATACCTTTTCAATCCGTTTGTCGGGGATGAGCCACATCATTGCTACCAAAACATACAAGCTGCCTGCAACCCATTGATTGTAAAAAGACAAGGCAATGGCCAGGGCGCACGCCAGCACGGAGGCCCTGCCTTTAAAGTCCTTGCCAATGGCCTTCTTCAAAACAGAATTTTCACCCTGGCGGGCAATGATCTGCCTGACCAGAATGAAATAAGCAATACCGGCGCCCAACAGGACGATTCCGTACAGTGCAACGGGATTCGGAGCAAAGCCATTCTCTCCCATCCAGCCGGTGGTAAATGGCACCAGTGAAAGCCAGAAGAGCAAATGCATATTGGCCCAAAGGATGCCCCCGCTGACCCTTTCCACAGTTTGCATCAGGTGGTGATGGTTGTTCCAATAGATGGCCAGAAATACAAAGCTGAGAATGTAGCTGAGGAATACCGGCAGGATTGGCCTGAGCGAATGAAAGTCCTCTCCGTGGGGTACCTTCATCTCCAACACCATGATGGTGATAATGATGGCCAAAACACCATCGCTGAATGCTTCAAGGCGGTTCTTTTTCATGTCTGAATTATTGTGTTTTGAGTCCCCCGATCCCGAAATTTCTTCGGGATCGGGGCAAAAAGCGGTATTTCCAATCCCGAGGCTCCCGAATCCCGAAGGCCTTCTGGATCGGTATCGGCTTCGGGGCCTCAGTTCCTCAATTCCTCAATTCCTCAATTCCTCATTCCTCAATTCCTCATTCCTCATTCCTCAATTCCTCATTCCTAAACATACTGATTGAGAATATTCTCAAACAACTCCTGTTTTCCGCTCCTCGGTTCCGGCTCGCCCCAGGCTTCTGCCAGTGCGGCCATATCTGTCAGGCTCAGGCGGCCATCTTCAAAGTCTTTTCCTTTTCCTTCGTCAAAACTGGCGTACCGGGCCTGGCGCAGTTTCCGGTAGTCGGATTTCTGCAACACAGCATCGGCTGCCAGCAGGGCCCGGGCAAACGCATCCATTCCTCCGATGTGGGCCAGGAAGATGTCTTCCAGGTCGGTTGAGTTGCGCCGGGTTTTTGCGTCGAAATTGACGCCACCACCTTTCAATCCACCGCCATCCAGGATCACCAGCAGGGCCTCGGTCAGTTCCAGTACGTTGTTGGGAAACTGGTCGGTGTCCCAGCCGTTCTGGTAGTCGCCCCGGTTGGCATCGATGCTGCCGAGCATGCCGGCATCCGAAGCCACCTGCAGTTCGTGTTGAAAACTGTGCTGGGCCAGTGTGGCGTGGTTCACTTCGATGTTCAGTTTGAAATCGTCCATCAGGTCGTATTCCCGAAGGAAATTCAGACAGGTGGCAGCGTCGAAATCGTACTGGTGTTTGCTGGGCTCCATGGGCTTCGGCTCGATGAAGAAAGTGCCTTTGAAACCCTGCGACCGGGCGTAGTCACGGGCCATGTGCAGGAAGCGGGCCATGTGGTCCAGTTCTCTTTTCATGTTGGTGTTGAGCAGGCTCATGTAACCCTCCCGGCCACCCCAGAAGACGTAGTTCCGGCCACCCAGCTTGATGGTGGCATCCAGTGCATTTCGCACCTGGGCAGCGGCCCAGGTCACCACCTTGAAATCGGGGTTGGTCATGGCCCCGTTCATGTAGCGGGGGTGAGAAAACAGGTTGGCCGTGCCCCACAACACCTGCACTCCGGATTCCCGTTGCTTTTCCAGGGCATAGTCGGTGATGGCATCCAGCCGGTGGCGGCTTTCCTTCAATGATTCACCTTCGGCAACGAGGTCGTAATCGTGGAAGCAGTAAAAAGGCACGCCCAGTTTGGTGATGAACTCAAAGCCGGCGTCCATTTTGTCTTTGGCCTGTTGAATGGGGTCAGCGGCTTGCAGCCAGGGGAATTTTTTGGTGGGCGCCCCGAAAGGATCGCCGCCGGTGCCGCACAGGGTGTGCCACCATGCCACGGCAAAGTGGAAATGCTCGCGCATGGGTTTGCCGGCCACCACACGGTGCTCGTCGTACCACTTGAAAGCGAATGGATTGTTTGACTCCGGCCCTTCGTAGGCAATCTTGCCGATGCCCTTGAAATACTCCCGTGACCCTGTGGTCAGATTGATCCCGGTGGATGTTTTGCGCATTGTCGGTTCTTTCAGTTGGTTAAGATTTTCCTCAATTCATCTTCCCAGGCCTGGTAAGCGCTGGAATAGGCATCATTGGCCGGAACCGGCCGAATGGTCTGTATGATTTCAATGTTTTTCATGGCTGTCTGAAGGTCCGGGTAGTGGCCGGTGGTGACGCCGGCAGCACGGGCAGCGCCCACCGCTCCGCCGGAGTTCACCACTTCGATGGAACAGCCCACCAGGTTGGCGATGGTCCGGGAAAAAATCTCCGACCGGAAAAGGTTGTCATTGCCGACCCGGATGACGCTGGTGTTCAGGCCCATTTCTTTGAAAATGTGCATGCCGTGAACAAAAGCAAAGGCCACCCCTTCCAGGGCTGCGCGGTAAATGTGCGCATTGGTGTGGCGATTGAAATGGAGATTGACAATTCTTGCGCCGGGATTGCGGTTTCCCAGCATACGCTCGGCACCGTTACCGAAGGGCAAAACCAGTAGCTGCCCGGACCCCACCGGCACCTGAGCCGCCAATCGGTCCATGGCAGCATAATCAAGTTGGTTCAGCGCCATGAACCGGCGCATCCAACTGTATTGTATGCCCGCGCCGTTGATACACAGCAACACCCCTATCCTTGGGGCCGCCTTTTTTTGATTCACATGGAGGAAGCTGTTGACCCGGGACTGTGGATCAAAAACGGCTTTGTCAGTAACTCCGTAAACCACCCCCGATGTTCCCCCGGTAGCGGCAACCGCTCCGGGACTGAGCACGTTGAGGCTCATGGCATTGTTGGGCTGGTCGCCGGCCCGGTAGCCCACGACGATGCCCGGCCGCAAACCGAGTTCTTCTGCTGCCCGGTTGCTCAGCAAGCCCTGGTTGGAGACATTGGGAAGCAAATCAGGAATCAGGCCGGGTGCAATGCTGAAGTAGTCCAGCACCAGGCTGGCAAGGTCGTTTTTCCCGTAATCCCACAAAACCGCTTCGGAAAGCCCGCCCGGGGTGGTGGCCACCCTGCCCGTCAAGCGCATGGCGATGTAATCACCCGGCAGCATCATTTTGTATGCCCTTCGGTAAATGCCGGGTTCGTTCTCTTTGACCCAGGCCAGTTTTGAGGCGGTGAAGTTGCCCGGCGAGTTGAGCAGGTGCCGGAGGCATTTTTCTTCGCCAATAGCCCGGAAGGCCTTTTCACCCATGCCAACGGCCCGGCTGTCGCACCAAATGATGGCAGGGCGAAGGGGCTTCAGGTCATGGTCAATGAGCACCAGGCCGTGCATCTGGTAGGCGATGCCGATGCCTTGTACCTGTGCCATTTCCTTCGGTAAAAGGCCAGCCAGCTTTTTTGTGGCATTGACCAGTTGCCGCCACCACAGTTCAGGGTCCTGTTCGGCCCAGCCGGGCCTGGGCGAAGCGATGGGCATTTCCGATTCAGGGGCGTGAACGCTGGCCACCACACGGCCCCCGGCAGCTGCAACGAGTGCAGCTTTTACCGACGAACTACCTATGTCGTATCCCAGCAGGTACATCCATTAAGTGTGTATGGCAAGGAAAACATCCCCGGGATGCAACTTACAACATGGAACCCAAAAAGTTAAGGTTTGATCCGGATTGCCTGCCCGGAGATTCTCTGCCGTACCACTTCAAACAGCACAACAGCCGCTGAAGCCGACAGATTGAGCGAATCCACTTGCCCCGCCATTGGGATGATGATGCGTTCATCGGCATTATGGAGCCAGAAATCCGTCACTCCCGCCGACTCCGAGCCCAACACCAGGGCACAGCCTTCTTTCAGATCACATTCATACAGCGAATGCGAAGCCTCCAGGCTGGTGGTCATCACCTTGATGCGTTTTTTTCTGAGCCAGGCCAACGCCTCCTCGTTGCTGACGGCCACCACTGGCAGGCTGAACACGGCCCCCAGGCTTGCCCGGATGGTGTTGGGGTTGTAAACATCCGTATGGGGATCGCAAACGATTACAGCATCCACCCCGGCAGCATCGGCGGTGCGGAGCATGGCCCCCAGGTTGCCGGGTTTTTCGGTGTGTTCCACAACCAGCACAAACGGGGCCTGCCGGAACTCCACATCCTCCAGCCGGCGTGTTTTCATTCTGAACAAGCCGACCACATTGGGCACGGAGCTGCGGTAGGCGATCTTCTCAAATACCGCCCTGTTCACACTGATGATCTCCGGCCGGCCGGCTGAGCCCGATGCAAGCAGTTTTTCTACCTGCTCCAACCCTGTGAGGGATTCGTCGTAAAAAAGGGCTTCGGCTTCAAATCCGTTGCGCAGGGCCATGCCCACTTCCCTGAAGCCCTCCGCCACAAAACGCCCCTGTGGCCTGCGCTCACGGGCTTTGTGTACCAGCAGGGCCACGTTTTTGATGTAGGGATTTTTGGTACTGGTGATTTTCTTGTTCGCCATTTTGCGAAGAAAAGCAAATGAAATGGGCTAAAAAAGAAGTGGGCCTTTTCAGGCCCACTCGAATACAGGTTTCTTAGAAATCCGTAAACGCTATCTTCAGCATGGGTGCTGTATCTTAAAGTCCACCGGATTGTTGTATCTGGTAAAGCCAGTCCAAAAGAACTGCGGCTTTGTCACTTTGATTCACCTGGTTGACAATTCCTTCTTCCTTCAGCAAGATCACCTCAAAACTGTTGAGGAGTTCCTCATCCAGCGTGCCCGCTCCCGGTCGCTCAGAGCAACTGTTGGGGTGTTGGTTGTAGTCCGTGGCAAGAATGGCAACAGCTCTGTACGACATGCTTGCCGAGGGGTCCACTACGGCATCTGAAAGGTGCTGATTGCTCAGCTGTTTGATCAGGCGGGCTTTCGGAGCCAGCTCTTCCGGTGTCAGATTCAGAGGAACACTGGCAGAGGCGTTTACAATGGCATCAATTTGCGAAGAAGTGATCAGTTTTCCATCCAACTCATCTACATTCTCAAAACTCCTCACAGCGCCGTATTTGTCTATGAACCAGCCATGCACCTGGCCGGTAGCGAGGTCTTTTTGCTGAACCACGAATACAACACGGTTTTTCAGGCTCATCAGGTATGCACCATCCGGAGAATTCTGGCTGGTGACGGGGGCAAGCTGTTGCTCTTTTGTGCAGGACAGCATCAAAAAGACAAAAGCCAACAATGAAATGGAGAGGTGTAACGATCTGGTCATGACGGTGAAATTTAGTTGTTGGATTGCCAGCTCAGAGCCATTGCAGTCCCGAAAATACAACTACTTGTCATTACATGCAAAATCTCACCCATTTTTTTGAGTGTACTTCTACTACGTTGATCGGGAGGGGAGGTTGGGAGGGGTTTAGAGAAGTTTAGAGAAGTTTCCACATCAGGTTGCAACTTCCGGTTGCGGCCTGAATTCATCCCACTCCCGATCCCGAAGCCGATGCCGATAGTTGTCGGCATCGGCTTTCGGGAGTCTCGGGATTTCCCTCTCACAGAGCCCACGGCGAACACAGAGAAAAAGCCTTATTTCCCTTCGGAGAAACGACTTGATCGTACAACAAGCAAAGCCTTGTGCAATGCTTTTCGGGGAATCCTCTCCAAAGTGCATCTTTACGCTTTGTCTCTGTTCTCAGAATTGCGACGAAAAATATCTAACAACAGAACCACCTGGCAATGCCGAACCGTTTTTCCCCCTTACTTACCATCTTTTTGTTCCTGGATAGTCTGACCGTATTCACCCAGGATTTCAGTGGCACCTGGCAGGGTAGCTTGCAACAGCAGGGCAGCCCGGATGTGTACACCTACACCCTGCAATTGACCCAAAACGGGGATGAGCTTTACGGGGAGAGCCGCTCGTCAACGCCGGATGGCAACATCGAAGCCCGCTTTGAAATCGGCGGCATTTACGACGACAAACAGCTTACCCTGCAAGAGGTGCAACAACTGGCTCCCGACCCCGCTGATCCGAAAAACCGCTGGTGCCTCAAACACATCCGGCTTTCTCCTTCGGTAAAAAACGACAGCATCTTCCTCACCGGCACCTGGACCGCCACCGGCTGCCAGCCCGGAACCCTCACCCTGGCC
>JALWSS010000065.1:0-9087 GCA_026993525.1 Saprospiraceae bacterium | reverse complement strand
ACATTGCCCCTGTCGGCCCAAAAGCACCCGCATTCCAGCATTACCGAAGGCAAATGGACCGGCTACCTCTCCCAATCCGACCGCGATTACGGCTTCTTCTTCGCAATGGAATTTTACCCCGACGGCACGGGCATCAGCCAGATCATTTCCGACACCGAGGGCGGCAATGCGTACATGGATTTTCAATGGCAACTGAACGACAGCTCCGGACAGGTCCATTTCTCAGAGCAGGCAATCAAGAGCCGCTCGGTGCCCGGCTGGCGCTGGTGCCTCAAAACAGCCACCCTGACTCCCGACAGCACCCACTCAGCCTGGACACTGGCCGGCCAATGGTCTGGCCACATTCCCGACCCGCCCAGCGGACCCTGCGCACCGGGTTTCCTCTACCTCGAAAAGCCAAAACCGGAATTTAGCCCTCGATCCGTACAGGCCACTCCCCTGCCCTACGAGCAAAAAACCAACCGGCAGGTGGAAGTGCAACGAACCCTGGAAGTGAAACGCAAAGAGGTAAAAATCAAGATCTGGGACAACGGCATCGTGGACGGAGATGTACTGACCTTGTTCCTGAACGGCGAGCAGATCGTCAAAAACTACCGCGTGACCCGCAAGAAACTCACCATCCCCGTCACCCTGGAACAAACCAACAACTACATCATCCTGCACGCCATCAACACCGGCAGCATCTCTCCCAACACCGTGGCCGTCTCCGTTGACGACGGCACCCGTGACCAGGTGGTCATCCTGAGCTCCAACCTCAGCACCTCCGGCGCCATCATGGTGCGGGAATTTGTTGTGAATGGAGTAGGGAGTAGGGAGTAGGGAGTAGGGTGTAGGGAGTAGGGAGTAGGGAGTAGGGAGTAGGGAGTAGGGTGTAGGGTTTAGGGTGTAGGGTTTGGGGGTGCTAGCACTCTCGATTCCTCAGTTCCTCAGTTCTTCAGTTCCTCAGTTCTTCAGTTCCTCTCCCGACGAATGTCGGGACTCAGTTCCTCTCCCGACGAATGTCGGGACTCAGTTCCTCAGCCTCCCCATCAATCGCTCCATGTCCGTTTCAACGATGAGCAAATCCCCGATGGCATTGCGGAAGAAAGCCTGGTCATTCATGTGTCTGATGTGTTGCAGCAGGTGGTTGTAATAGCCATCGGGGTTGAAGATGGCGATGGGTTTGTGGTGGAGGCCCAGTTGCCGCCAGGTGAGGATTTCGAAAAACTCATCGAGGGTGCCGAAGCCGCCCGGCAGCACGATGAAAGCATCGGAGCGCTTTTCCATGATCTCTTTGCGCTGGTGCATGGTGGCGGTCACGATCAGCTCGGTCAGGCCGGTGTGGCAGACTTCTTTATCCTTCAGAAAATCCGGGATCACACCCAGCACCTGCCCGCCGGCCCCGAGGCAGGCATCGGCGATCTGCCCCATCAGGCCAATGTTGCCTGCACCATAAACCAGTTTGATGTTGAGCTCAGCGAGGTGCCTGCCCAGCTTCCGGGCAGTCTCGATGTATTTGGAATTTTTCCCCGTTGCGGAACCGCAAAAAACACAGATGGCTTTCATGATAACTCAATATATTTCGAAAGGATTGAATCAATCCCGGCAAGTGCCATGCAGAAGACTAAATTGCTGATTGATTGGCGAAGAAAAGGAATATCTTTAGCTCAACAATTATCCTTTTACTATGAAAAAGACCATTATCACTCTTTGGCTGATTTTCATGGCTGTTGTAGCCCAATCTCAACCGTTTATTCACCAACTTTACTTGGGTCAGGTATCTGTTGATGGTACTGTATTGACCATAAATTACTGGGTAATTCACCCTGTTGATTCCCCTGCATTTGTCACTTTCAGAGCAGGCCCAGAGGGGTCCAGTAAACTTGATTTTGACACCAGTAATGCGACAGGTGATATTGGCCCCAGCATTAACCCCCAGGGCGGAATGCATACCATTAAATGGGACTTTTCAGCCTACGGCCAACAAGATTTCAGGATACAATTGATAGCAACCAAACAATTTAGTGAGGTAGATATTCAGGATCTCGTAGAACTCGTAAGTGAAGATTCCTTGATTACGTACATGAATGCGATCGAGGGTGTTCGCCACCGGGACAGCAACCCAGCCCACCTTCAGGCAACCAAAGATTACATTCTGTCAAAGTTTGAGGATGCCAATCTGCAGACCTCCCTCCACAGTTTTGACTACGGCGGCTACCAGGCCGACAACATCATCGGCAAGAAGTTCGGCATCAGCGATGAAACGCAGGTGTACATCATTGACGGGCATTTCGACACGGTGGTGGATGCCCCCGGCGCCGACGACAACGGCTCAGCCGTAGTGGGCATGCTGGAAGCCATGCGCATCCTGTCGCAGTTTGAATTCCAAAAATCCATCAAGTTCATCGGCTTCGATCTGGAAGAAGCCGGTGTTGGGCTGGTGGGCAGCAAGCGCTATGTGGATGAGCAACTGCTGCCACCGGAGGAAACCGTGGGCGTCATCAACCTGGAAATGATCGGCTATTACACCGAAGAACCCAACACCCAGTCGGTTCCCGGCGGGTTTTCGACCCTCTTTCCGGATGCCTATGCCGCACTGGAAGCCGATCAGTTCCGGGGCAATTTCATCATCAACAGCTCTTACCAAAATTCACTGCCGTTGGCCCAGGCTTTCAACCAGGCCGCTGCCCAGTACGTGCCCGACCTGAAAGTGTAGCCCCTCCACGCCGAAACACTACTGCCGGACTTGCTCCGAAGCGACCACGCCTGGTTCTGGTTCAAGGGCATTCCCGCCCTGATGATCACCGACGGGGCGGAATTCCGCAATCCCTACTACCACAGCCCGGAGGACAAAAGCGAATACCTCGATTTCGGCTTCATGCGCAAGGTGGTACAAGCTGTGGTGGCCACCGTTGCCGAAGAAGCCGGCATCGTCAACGGGGATGCCGTCATCTACGATACCGACTTTTTCCCCAATGCCACCAACGAAACTGTGGCCTGCTCCCTCGTCACCAATCCCAATCCGGTGACCGACCTGCTCTTCCTGAACCACGATCGATGCAACCTCTCGGGTGAACTCCAATGGTCACTATACGATGCCATTGGACAGCTGCACCGCAGTGGCAGCAGCCCCGTTCCCGGCACCATTGACATGGGCAGCCTGCCGGCAGGCTTGTATTTTCTTCAGCTTCGCAATGGCAGTTTTCACGCCGTTGAAAAAGTGATGAAAAGGTAAGCCGCTCTGCACCAGCCGATTTCAACCAAATGCTGCTTTGAATGTTGATTTTGCGCTGGAAAAAAGTTGGGTGATTCAAGCACGATCATTACATTTGCACCCGCTTTTGAAAAAGCGTTTTGACATCGCGGAGTGGAGCAGTTGGTAGCTCGTCGGGCTCATAACCCGAAGGTCGCAGGTTCAAGTCCTGCCTCCGCTACAAAGTATTGTCGCAGGTTTCCGCCCAACGGCGGACCTCCGACACCAAAAAAGTCAACTGGTTTTGCCGATTGGTAAACCTTTGACTATTAAGAATTCATCATAGCCATCCCATGATTGCATTGGGGTGGCTTTTTTTATGTTCATCACCTACGTTCTATACTCACCGAAACACCAAAAAATCTATATCGGCCAAACTGCTGATCTGGATAAAAGACTCCTGTCTCATAACCATTTAGCAGAGAAGGGTTATACCATTAGGTATAGACCTTGGAAGCTTGTTCACAAAGAAGAGTTTCCAACCAGATCTGAAGCAATGAAACGGGAAAAACAACTCAAGTCCGCAGCCGGAAGAAGGTGGATATGGAGCATGATCAAAGAAAATTTCGGGCCGTTGTAAACCATGAAGTCCACCCGAAGGTCGCAGGTTTCCGCCCAACGGCGGACCTCCGCTACAAAGTTCAAAAGGCCTGCACTTGCGTGCGGGCCTTTTGTGTTTTTGGGGGAGGTTGTTGGGAGGTTGTTTAGGTTTTTTAGGTTTTTGGTGCCGGGCTAGTCTCGGGATTTGAAATCCGTGCAATCCCTTAAACCGCCTATTCCCCTTAGAGAAATAGGTGGTGAAAACAGCGTTGAACAGCGTATTCCAGCAAACCAAAAAACCGCCTCCCCAAAAAACCTGCTGGCGCCGTTCCGGACTTGTTCCGGAAGTCCGGTGTCCAAAAACCGCAAAAACCCCAATCCCGAGCTTGCCTCGGGACAAAAACCTCAAAAACCTCACAAGAAAAACCCTACCTTTGGGCACCGCACATCTGTGAAGCACACCTGAGACCAACAGTTCATCATCTCATCAAAACCGGTTACCATGAAAAAAGCCTTACTCCTTTGGGCGTGCATCGGCAGTATATGTGTTCAGGCCCAGCAAACCCACCTCGAAGTTTACGGAACGGAACAAATAGACATCAACCAGGGCAACGACCTCTTGCAGGTCAGTGACAGCACTTTCGTCATCGGTGGCGAGTGGAACAACACCGGCTACCTGGCCCTGGTGGACCAGGAAGGCCAACTGCTGGACTACTTTTTCCTCGACGGCAACATCCCCGGCAACAGCCGGGTGCTGGACCTGGAACAGGACCTCACCGGCAACATCATTGCCGCAGGCGAGTGCGACCATTGTGTGACCGGCGATACCACCGAGCGCATCTTTGCGGTGGCCGTCGAGCCCAATTTGCTGTTCATCAACTCGGCCATTTACGAAGGCAGTGAACTTTCCAACAAACAAATTTCGGAACCTTCCATTGCCAGGAAGGGCAACCAACTGGTGCTGGCTGCCTCGCAGGGCGGCACGGGCCTCAACTTCTCCGACCTGCGCCTCATCGGCATCACTTCCAACCTCAACGTGAGCTGGTCGAAGGTGTACAACGCCTGCGGCAACTGCGGTTTCGACCAGCCGCTGGGCATCATTACCACCCTCAACGGCTTCGGAGTGCTGGTGCGCAACGCCTTCACCGATTCGGTGACCCTCTACGCCCTCAACGACACCGGCGCCGTGTTGCTGAAGAAAAGAATCCCGGAGCTGGCCGGCACCCGATTCCTGGGGCTTGACTACCGCCTCGGCACCTTTTACGCTTGCGGCTACCAAACCCCACCTGGCGGTAACAAAGAAGGCGTCATCTGGCGCATCGGCGAAACGGACGGCAACATCATTTCCACCTTCCCGGTAGCTTTTCCTTCGGTAAACGACGAGATCGTGGCCACCCGCATTGCCAGCGACAACCTGCTGTTGGCCGTCAGCCAACGGGCGGAACCCAACACCCTGGGCACCTACACGGTATCCGGCATCTTCAGGGTCAACGCCATCAACGGAACGGTGAACGGCTTCACGGAAATTCCCAATCCGGATGTGTTCACCGCTATGGCTGCCCGGTCGGTCGTGCCCCTCAACATTGACGGAACGGAACTGGCCGCCACCGGCGCACGGGGCTTTTACTCCCGCACCTTTTTCTTCTCCGTAACGGGCGACCAGCCGCCGCCACCGGGTGTGGCATTCACCGCCAGCCCCGACACGGCCTGCGGCCCGGCATTGGTCTTCCTCAACAATTACCTGGCGGGGGCCACCGACTACCAATGGTTCCTCGACGGCGTTCAATTTTCCGAAGAAATGAATCCGGCTCCGCTGACCATCAGCGAGGGCGGGCTGCACCAGATCAGCCTGAATGCCGCCGTTGCGACGGAAAACAATATCCAGAATTTCGTGGTGAGCAGCCTGCCGGAGATCTGGAACGAGTGCATCATTTGCGACAACAAACCCGACCCCTATGTGGTCATCAAAACCGTAGCTGGAGCCGTGTTGTACACCTCCGGCTGGGTAGAGAGTTACCCACCGGTGGCGCTGCCCGTTTCGTTCTCCATGGATGTGAACCAGACCTATGTGCTGGAGGTGTGGGACAAAGACAACATCGGTGCCGATGACTTTTTCGGGGCTTTCACCATCGAGGGCAGCACCACGGGCGGCACCTTTAGCGTGACCAACCCCGGCGACCCCGCCCATCCGCTCACCATCAACTTCGCTACGCAATTGCAGACCCAGCAAAGCACCCACACGCAAACTGTTTTGGTGTATCGGCCTTCGGCCAACCTGGTGGGCGGCACCCTGCTGGTGGCTGACCCGGGAGACCCGGCGCCGCCCAGCTACACCTGGCAGTGGTTTTACAACGGTGAGCTCATCCCCGGTGCCACCGCTGACACCCTCACCCCCACCCTGGGTGGCGACTATGTGGTGGCCATGATGACCCCGGAATGTACCGCCCTTTCTGAGCCGGTACAGTTCACTACACCCCTCACCGGACTGCAAGTTGACGTGGTACACCCCAAATGCCCCGGCGACCTCAACGGCGAAATCCATGTGCAACCCATCGGCGGTATCGGCCCCTACACCTACGGCTGGAAACCGCCCATCCTCACCGGCAGCGATCCCACAGGACTGGCCGCCGGCACCTACAACCTCACCGTCACCGATGCCAACGGCCAGACCGCCAACACCACCATCGTGCTGACCGACCCCGACAGCCTGCTGCTGGACCTGGAACCCCACGACCTGGCCTGCCACGGCGACCAGTCGGGATACATCGTCGTCAACGCCAACGGTGGCACCGGCGACTACAGCTACACCTGGAGCGATTCCACGGTACAGGGCCCCAATCCGATCTACCTTTCCGCCGGTTTTTACAGCGTCACTGTCACCGACCAAAATGGCTGCACGGTTGTGGACAGCACCGAACTGTCAGAGCCGCCCCCGCTGGAGCTTAGCCTCAGTGCCAGTCCTGAAATTGCGACACAAAGCCCGGGTAGCGCTACGGCAAGTCCCTCCGGCGGCAGCCCACCCTACACTTACCTCTGGAGCGATTCGCTGGCGCAAAGTACCGCCACCGCCGAAGGCCTCACTGCCGGCACTTATTATGTGACCGTGACAGACGCCAATGGCTGCCCGATCGTGGACTCTGTTGTGGTGGACCTGGTCATCAGTGCCAGGGAGAGCGAGCTGCTCAATGGCCTCAGCCTCTACCCCAACCCGCTCGATGACCGGCTGTTTTTCGAAGGCAGAGGGCAGGTGCCTGGTCCGGTCAGCATCAGCCTTTATTCGGCCTCCGGCCAACATTTGGGCAAGTGGGATTTTCGGACCCTGCCAAAACAACTCGTGCTGACTGACCTTGCCGCCGGCATGTATTTCCTTCGGGTAAAGGCTACGGATGGTTATCGAAGCTGGAAGTTGGTAAAGAAGTAACGTCGATCTCCGATCGACGCCCACAAGTACCGTCGATCTCTGATCGACGCCCACAAGTAACGTCGATCTCCGATCGACGCCCGCAAGTACCGTTGATCTCTGATCAACGGCCACAATGTATCGTCGATCTCCGATCAACGCCCACAAGTAACGTCGATCTCCGATCAACGCCCGCAAGTACCGTTGATCTCTGATCAACGGCCACAAGTACCGTCGATCTCCGATCAACGCCTGGAGTGCGTCAATCTGGAGATCGACGGTACATGGGTGCAGCGATCTGGAGATCGCTGTTACTTTTTGCCGCCTTTCAGTTCATCTTGCAGTTTGGCCAGCTTATCCCAATCGCCTTTGGCGGCGAGGGCAGCTTGCTGGGGCCAGGTAGTTGGGTCGTGCATTTTGTAGCGGTTGCCGGCATTCCCGAGGATGGCCTTGAGGTCAGCAACTTTGGCTTTGGCCAGGTCGGCGAAACTGGCGATGCCTGCCTCTTTCAACAGAGCTTCGATCTTCGGGCCGATTCCTTCGATTTTAACCAGCCTGTCAGCAGCGGGTGCTTTGGTGGTTTTCCTGGCAGCAGGTTTGGCGGCTTTGGCAGCCGGAGCCTTTTTAGCTGCGGCTTTTTTGGCGGCCGGTTTGGCAGCAGCTTTCTTGCCGTTGGCAGTTGGGATCAGCGACAACACGGAGTTGTGGGCACCGAAGACGGTTGGCACGTAGTCATCGGCTTTCCAGTCGTTTTCCCAGATGTGGTTGTCAATGAGGTAACGGAACTGGTAAGCTTTGCCGGCCGGCAGTTCTACTTCTGCCACAAACTCGTTCTTCTTCAATTGCATCTTATAGCCGTTTTCCCAGCTCCAATTGTTGAAGTCACCAATTACACGGACATCTTTGGCCTCTTTGGCAGCTTCGGCGGGCAAGGTGAACTTCACCCTGGCCACGGGCCTGGTCTTGGAAAATTTTTTTGTCAACATGGTTGAAATCGTTAAATGGTTAACAGTTGAAAATGGTAGTAGTCCTGGTGATAGCTGTTTGGTTACCGGAATGGTCAGGGCAGGTCAATTGGGCCGCTGTGCGGCCCGAGGCGCAAAATTAAGCACATTTAAAACAGGGGGAAAGCCTTACAAGTTGAAGTTCAGGGGGTTATGACTTTTGTCATCCAAAGTCATTGCCCGACAGGGTGAGTTCACAGGTAGTTCTTTGGCAAAAAGCACATTGCAACGAAAATCCTTTGTTGCAACGGATGCTCAACAAAACCGGACGGCCGAAAAATTTTTTGACATTTTTCGAAGAAAAATCACTTCCACTCGATCTTGTCGCCCGGTTTCACCCCGTAAGCCTGGGTAAAACCACCGATCACCTCCACCACGTATTTGGCATTGCCCTGCGAAGGCAACGGCGTATCGGACCGGGGGCGTGCATTCTGGTGGATGTTCAGGATGACGTTGTTTTCGTCCACAAAAATGATGTCGAGCGGCATGTAGGTGTTGCGCATCCAGAAGCTTTGCGGGGCCGACTTTTCCATGATGAAGAGCATGCCCTGGCTGTCGGTCATGCTGCGGCGATACATGAGGCCTTGCTGGCGCTCCTGGTCGGTTTCGGCCTTTTCGATGTCAATTTTGCGGATGGGTTTTCCCGTCTTCCCGTCAACGAAAGTGAGCTCGCCTTCTTTGGTGAAGGGCGGTTCCGGGATGGATTCCCGTTGCTGAGCTTGTGGCTGGGGGTTGCGCTTCGCCTTGCGGGCTGGCTTGCGGCCCGGCGGCGGCAACAGGCCCGGAATGATCATGGAGGCGATGGCTGCGATCATCAGCACCACGATGAGGGTCTGACGCCAGTTTCTTTTTGCTTTTCTCTTTTTGGATTTTGCCATTGGACTGCTCGGTTGTTGTCGGTAAACGTTGTT
>JALWSS010000064.1 GCA_026993525.1 Saprospiraceae bacterium | reverse complement strand
ATTCCTCATCCCTCATCCCTCATCCCTCATCCCTCATCCCTCATCCCTCATCCCTGATTAACACCACTTCGCCGCTGAACCACTTTTCCTCGCCGGTAAATTCATCCAAATATTGAATCAGCACCACATACACGCCGGTGCCGGCGGGTTTGCCCCTGACGCTTCCATCCCATCCAGAGGCAGGATCGTCAGTGTCGTGCACCAGGCCGCCCCAGCGGTTGAATATTTTCATATTTTCAAAAAATGCGTTTTTACCGAAGGGGATCAGCAAGTCATTGACGCCATCGCCGTTGGGAGAAAAGGCGTTGGGCAGGTAAATTTTGGCCGTGCAGGACTCGAAAGCTACATTGAAAGAACTTGAGAGCGGGCAATGCTCAAAATAGGCCGCGAGGGAATATTGCCCCGGCTCCTCAATAAAAATAGCTGAGGTATCTGCGCCGGTGCTCCATTGCCAGGCGGTGGCACCAGGAATCGCACCGTCCATCAGGAGCGGCTGTTCTTCGCAAGCCAGGGTGTCATCGGGCAATTGCAGCGCCGCATCCGGCCAGGTCTGGTCAAAAAAGCGCACTGCCACGGAATCTACTCCCGTACAAAGCGCATCGCTGGCGCTCAGCACATAGGTGCCATTCTGATCCACCGTTCTCAGCGGTGATGTGCTGCCATTTTCCCACAGGTATTCCACACTGCCCGGCAGGGTGCCATCCAACGGATAGGCATCACCTTCGCAAAGCAGGGTGTCGGGCCCCAGGTCCGGGATGGGAGCCGGCAGTACATGAACCAATTGGACAAAACTGTCGCGGCATCCGCCGAACACCACGGTGTGTTGCACAATGTGCGTGCCTGGCTGGGTGAAAAGTATATTTGGCGGAAATTGTTCGGAAGAAAAAGCCGGTACCGCCCCGGGACCAAAGCTCCATTCCCAGGCCTGCGCCCCGGCATTCATCAAAGGAGTTGGCAAAGCGTGGCTGCCGGCGCACAATGTATCTGCGATCGAAAAATCCGGCAGGGGTATTGGCACGGGTTGGCAGAATGGAGTGATCTCCAGGGGCAAAGGGAAAAGTTCGACCGCTATATTTCCTGAAAAAGAAACCAATTCAATGCTGAATTCAAAAGCAGAAATATCAAGCTGCACATCTTCGTAGGTCGGACAAATATCCGGCACTGAACAACCATCCACATAGCCCTCTGCATCGGCTTTGATCAGGACGACCTCGGCCAGGGTTGTCTGGTTGGGTTTCGGCACCAGCATGGCCACACCACCGTCGCTGGTGAATATGGGCCGGCTCATGCCGAAATTTCCCGACGGATAACCCCGTGCCCAGAGCAACTGCCCCGACTGATCAATTTTTACCAGCCCCGCCAGGCCGTTGCCCAGGTAGGTGCGCACCAGCACATCGCCATTGGAAGCCAGCGTGGCGGAGCCGGTATTCAGGATCAGGCTTTGCAGCCTTTTTTGCCAGATGATACTACCGTCATGTTTGAATCGGAGCATTACAACGTCATTGGAACCCAAAAAAGATCCAGCCGCAAAAAGCTGACCATTGGGATAAACACCCAGATCCTTGACCCTGAGTCCGCCAATGTGCCAGTACCAGAATGGGTCACCATCATGAGATATTTTGAACAAATATGAACCGGATTTTCCATGTGCAAGGGCCAGCCAGGAACCGCCCAGATAGTCTGCCACAGCTACCCCTGTCAGGGTGTCTTCAGGCACTTCGATTTTCAGCATCCAATCCAAATTGCCGTCAAAACCCCATTGCTGAATATTAAATGGTTTTTCAATCAACTCCCTTCTGGACACAGTGACAATGCCCGACGAGGATACGGCCACCTGGCCATTCAAAAAACTCGGTTTTCCGGTGTACGATACCCAGTTCATCTGCCCACCTGCATCGACACTGAGCAGGGCCTGAACATCATTGTTGTTAATGGACAGAAAAATATCCCCGTTGGGACGCACATCCACATCGAATACAGCGGCACTGTCCAACTGTCTGCCCCACACCACCTCACCCTGCGCATCCAGTTTGATGACCTGCCCGGATATGCCCCCGACCACAAAACCGCCACCGGGGCTCTCAGCCAGGGCCACTCCGCCCAGCCCGGTTGCCGATGAGGAAATCAGCTTCTGAAAGGTATTTTGCGAAGCGAGAAAAACCGGCAGCAGCAACAAAAACAGTATAGGAAATGGATGCTTCATGATGTATGCCAAAAGACTGATCACCGACAAAAGTGGATATTTTGGATGATTCTCATCAGACATTGCGCTATTCACCTGCCGACAAGGATAATTTTGGAGGCTTCGGTGCCAGATGTTCCAGATACGCTCTGGTGCCAACACTATTTTTGGCGCATCGTGCATTAACGCTTAAACAGTATCACCATGAGAACTGCCATCAATGTACTCTTTTACCTGTCGCTGTCCGTCTTTTCCTTCGGTCAATCCGAAGCGCCGCTCATCTGCAAAGACCTCGGCAGTATCGTTCAGCAGGAGCAGCAGCACGCACAACAACTGCTCAACTTCCGGGTCAACGAACTCACCCGGAACTACGACCTGAAATACCACCGCCTGGAACTGGAGCTGGATCCGGCACTTGCCTTTATTTCCGGAAAAATAACTTCTTATTTCGTCGCAAAAGAAGACGCCCTTTCAACGATCAATTTCGATTTTCGGGACAATATGCAGGTGCAGGCCATCCATTACCACGGTGACAGCCTCAACTGGACCCTGGCCAACGACAATTTGCAAATACCACTGCCGGCCCCATTGCCCGAAGGCAGTTTTGACAGCATTGTCGTTGAGTTTCAGGGCTTTCCGGAATCAGCGGGTTTCGGGGCTTTTGAAACCGGCACCCACAACGGCACCCCTGTACTCTGGACCCTCTCCGAACCCTACGGCGCCAAGACCTGGTGGCCCTGCAAGCAAGACCTGAACGATAAAATTGACTCGGTTGACATCATCGTCAGAACCGGTGCAGATTACCGGGTGGCCTCCAACGGCCGGCTCGTTGCCGAAACCGCCGATGGCCCCGACAAAATCTACCACTGGAAGCACCGCTACCCCATTCCGGCTTACCTCATTGCCGTGGCCGTGACCAACTACGCCGAATTTTCTGAAAATATGGCCCTCGCCAACGGCGACAGCCTCTTGCTCCGGCATTACATTTATCCCGAATATTTGCAGGGATATATTCCGCAATTGAAAAAAACCAAAAATTTCATGCAGCTCTACGATCAATTGTTTGGCACCTACCCCTTTTCCGAAGAAAAATACGGCCATGCACAGTTTGGCTGGGGCGGCGGCATGGAACACCAGACCATGAGCTTCATGGGCGGCTTTTCCGACTGCCCCATCGCCCACGAACTGGCCCACCAGTGGTTCGGCGACAAGGTGACCTGCGGCTCCTGGCAGGACATCTGGCTCAACGAGGGCTTTGCCACCTACCTCACCGGCCTCACCAATGAATTCCTCGGCAGCCAGGAAAACTGGCAAAACTGGCTTGCCAACCAGATCAACTACGTCACCAGCCAGCCGGACGGCTCCGTCTGGGTGCCCGACACCACCAACGTGGGCCGCATCTTCAACGGCCGCCTCAGCTACGCCAAAGGGGCCATGCTGCTGCACATGCTCCGCTGGAAACTGGGCGACGACGACTTCTTCCAGGCCCTCCAAAACTACCTCGATGACCCGCAACTGGCCTACGGCTACGCCCGCACCGCCGACCTCCAATACCACCTGGAACAGCAAAGCGGACAAGACCTCACAGAATTTTTCAACGACTGGTATTACGGGGAAGGATACCCATCCTATCAGATTGAATGGATCCCCTTGCCGGGGCCAAAAATCATGATTCTGGTCTTTCAGACCACTTCGCACCCTTCGGTTGATTTCTTTGAAATGCCCCTGCCTCTGTTGGTCAGAAACCAGGACAAGGACAGCCTCATCGTGCTGGATCACCAATTTAACGGACAGGAGTTCATCCTGGACCTGGACTTTATACCGACGGCAGTGCAATTCGATCCAGACCAGTGGATCCTTTCGGTAAACAACACGGTGGAAGAGGGCTTCATCGAAAACACCACCGAACCCGCCTGGGCCGCAGCGCTGCGCCTCTGGCCCAACCCCGCCAGCGACCGGCTCACCCTGCAAGTGAACGGCCCCGCACCGGCCATAACGGGCATTGAAATTGCCGGAACGGATGGGAAAGTATTTTTGCGTCAGAACAACACCACCCTGCCAACCACTGTGGACATCAGCCAACTGCCTCCAGCCACTTACCTTTGCACCATCCTCGTCAAAAGTGGCAAGGTGGTCAGGCGATTTGTGAAAAGGTAATGAGCGTGACGGCGTGACACGTGACACGTGACGCGTGACGGCGTGACACGTGACGGCGAGCTGAGTACCCTGGTAGGCTGTGGCTCGTAGCAGGGATGAGGGATGATCCCGAACCCGAATCCCGAAGAATTTCGGGACGGGATCGGGAGAGGGATGAGGGGTGATCCCGACATTCGTCGGGAGAGGGATGAAGGGAGAGGGATGAGGGATGAGGGATGAGGGGTGAGGGATGAGGGATGAAAGTGCTAGCCCTCCCACTCTCTCAAAACCACAGATAAAAACAGCGTTAAACAACGTATGCCTGCTAACCGATAACCGATAACCGATAACCGACAACCGACAACCGATAACCGACAACCGACAACCGTCAACCGTCAACCGACAACCGACAACCGACAACCTTCATAATCCCCATAATCCCTGTCTGCCGCCAGGCAGGCTTCATAACCCTCAATAAATGAAACCAACATTTACCATTCTGTTTGCACTGCTATTCGCCGCCGCCTTCGGTCAAAACCCGGAGGGGAAAATTGACCCCATATTGTGGGAAAAAACCGCCGGTGGCGCTGAAGCGGAATTTATCGTCGTAATGAGCGAGCAGGCCGACATTGCGCCAGCGAAGGGCCTGAAAAGCAAGGAAGAAAAAGCACGGTATGTTTTTGACAAACTGCGTTTGACGGCAGAAAAGTCCCAGTCCGGCATCCGGGAATTTTTGCAAAATATGGGGGTGCCCTACCGCAGCCTGTTCATCATCAACGCCCTGAAAGCACAGGGGGGGCGACAACTGCTGACCCAACTGGCCGGCCGCCCCGATGTGGCCATGATAAGCGCCAACCCCGCCGTCCGGCTCGATCGCCCGTTTGCCGAAGGAAATGAAAACCATGGGCGCACCCTCGAATGGGGACTGGAAAAAATCAACGCCGACGATGTGTGGGCCATGGGCATCCGGGGCCAGGGCGTTACCGTGGGTGGCCAGGACACCGGATACGACTGGACGCACCCGGCGCTGAAGGCCAGCTACCGGGGCTACTTCGCCACAACCGACACCACCGACCACAACTACAACTGGCACGACGCCATCCACGAGCTGAACCCACTGAACAACGACAGCCTGCCCGACCCCGCCAACAACCCCTGCGGCCTCGACAGCCCCGTACCCTGCGACGACAACAACCACGGCACCCACACCATGGGCACCATGGTGGGCCTCGACGGCGAGAATGAAATCGGCGTGGCACCGGAAGCACAGTGGTGCGCCTGCCGCAACATGGAACGGGGCTGGGGCTCGCCATTCACCTACCTGGAGTGCTTCCAGTGGTTCCTGGCCCCCACCGACCTGAACGACGAAAATCCCGACCCGGCCCGGGCGCCCCACGTCATCAACAACTCGTGGTACTGCCCGCCCGTGGAGGGCTGCACCCCCGGCAACTTCGCCGTGATGAACCTGGCCATCCAGAACCTGCGGCTGGCCGGCACCGTGGTCGTCGTCTCCGCCGGCAACAGCGGCCCCTCGTGCAGCAGCATCAGCGCCCCCCCGGCCATGTTCGACGCCGCCTTTGCCGTGGGCGCCACCGACAGCGAAGACACCATCGCCGGCTTCAGCAGCCGGGGGCCCGTGACCATTGACGGCAGCATGCGCCTCAAACCCGACCTCAGCGCCCCCGGCGTTGGCGTGCGCTCCAGCATCCGCTTTGGCGGCTATGCCAGCTTCAGTGGCACCAGCATGGCAGGCCCGCACGTGGCCGGCACGGTGGCACTCATGATCAGCGCCAACCCCGACCTGGCCGGACAACCCGACCTCATCGAGGACATCCTCCGCCAAACCGCCGTACCCCTCACCACCGACCAGGAATGCGGCGGCATACCCGGCACCTCGGTGCCCAACCACACCTACGGCTACGGCCGGGTGGACGCCCTGGCCGCCGTTGAAAAAGCCCTCGAACTGGCACAGGTGGACGCCACCACCGGCGCTGCCCCACCGCCTTTCAGGATATACCCCAACCCCGCCCACGGCAGTTTTTTCGTCGCTTCGCAAAACGGCCACGGCATCGCCAGCCTGAACCTGTACAGCGCTGACGGCCGGCACCTGCTGACCAACTCCTGGCAAGCCTCCGGAATCCACGAGGTTCAGTTACCGGCCACCACCGCCGGCCTGGTTTTTTACCGGATCATCGTCAATGGGAAGGTTGTAACGGGCAGGTTGGTGGTCCAGTAACGTCGAACGCCTGTTCGACGACAAGGCTGGTCCTGATGACAGAGAATCGAGGAGCTGACCTTAAGTCAGCGCCCCGGAGGGTAACGCCGGCAGGGTTCCAAACCACTGCCGGCGTTTGGCCGGCGACCTGGTTTTTTGCAGAGAAACGAGGAGCTGACCCTAAGTCAGCGCCCCGGAGGGCAACGAAGTGCAACTGCCGGCTACCGCCAGCGGCCGGGTTTTTTACCGGATCATCGCCAATGGGAAGGTGCTCGCCGGAAGGTTGGTGGTCCAGTAACGTCGAACTCCTGTTCGACGACAAGGCAGGTCCTGATGACAGAGAATCGAGGAGCTGACCTTAAGTCAGCGCCCCGGAGGGCAACGAAGTGCAACTGCCGGCCACCGCCAGCGGCCGGGTTTTTTACGGATCAGGGCCGAGGGGAAGGTTGTAACGGGCAGGTAGGTGGTACAGTAACGTCGAACGCCTGTTCGACGACAAGGCTGG
>JALWSS010000063.1 GCA_026993525.1 Saprospiraceae bacterium | reverse complement strand
TGACAACTTCTCGCAATGCTATTACAAAATCCAGGGCAACCTGACCATAACCGGCCCGGCTATCAACTCCCTGGCCAACCTCAGCAACCTGCAGGAAGTGACCGGAAACGTGCTGATCCAGGTCACCGGCCTGCCCAACATGAACGGCCTGGATGCCCTGACCACCATCGGAGGTTCACTGACCATCAAGCTGAACAACTACGGCGCCAAGCTGACCAGCCTCAGCGGCCTGGGCAACCTGAACAGCATTGGCCAGAACCTGAACATCTCGTTCAATTTCAGCCTCAGCGACTGCTGCAGCATTGACGACCTGCTGGCCAATGCCGGCGTGGGTGGAGCTACCATCATCTTCAACAACGCATCCGGCTGTAACAGCGTCAGCGACATCAGCACGACTTGCAGCAGCAGCATCGTCATCCTGCCCGGCAACGGCATTGCCTACGGTGAAACGGCGGAACGGCCACGGATGAGTTTGTTCCCGAATCCGGCTACCAGCGAGGTGACGGTGCTGCTGGAGGGTATGGAAGTTGCCAAAGGCACCATCGTGCACATTTACGACCAGTTCGGCCGCCTTGCTCATACCCTGGAGCTGGCAGAAGGACAGGAAGTGGCAACGCTTCAGATTGACCCCGGTCAATTGCCTTCGGGCGTTTACCTGGTCGTGCTCCAAACATCAGCCACACAGCTTGTGGACAGGCTGATCATTAAGAATTAGCGTTTTGAAACGGGTGACCCTCGGGTCATCCGGGGACAAACAGGGTTAACGGGGCAGCTTTTGCTGCCCCTTTTTTATTGCCTGGTCCCACATTAAAATGTGGTTGAGAACGCTCCCTGGTTGAAATACCTTTGCCCGCAACAATCCCTTTCCACCTGAGATTTCCCATAGCTGAAAGTAATTATCGCTGCTGTATGGCCAGGGCTGATGTTGCACTGACCTATGGGCGATTTTGCCATTTAATCACCTCTAACAGCTTGATCATGACTGTCAAATCACTTCTTTCCTCCGCAACGAAAACGCTTACCCTTGCTTTTTTACTGTTTTTCTCATTTTCAATGAATGCACAGGTTGCCGTGAATACCGATGGCACCAACCCGGATGCCAGCGCCATGCTGGATATAAAATCCGTGGACAAGGGCATCCTGATACCCCGGATGACCCTGGCACAGAAGAATGCCATTCCCTCTCCTGCAACGGGGCTGTTGGTTTACCAGACAGATGGCACTCAGGGCTTTTATTTTTTCAACGGCACAGCATGGACCCTGATAACAGGTACCGGCGGTGCCACGGGCAATGTGATATTCAACGATTTATATGTGGTTGGCAGCCAGTGCCTGGGACTCGATTGCCCACCCAACAACCAGTCTTTTGGTTTTTCCACCCTCGTTTTGAAGGAGAATAACCTCAGGATAAGATTCGAGGATACCAGTACTTCTCCCGGTTTCCCTACCAACGATTGGGAGATTGCCGCCAATGAAAGCAGCAACGGAGGTCTCAGCGGCTTCATGATCAACGACATTGACAATGGTCAGAGGGTCTTCTTCATAGCAGCTGGTGCGGGTAACAATGCCCTCTCCATAGATGGCCAGGGCGATGTAGGGTTGGGTACTGCCAATCCGGTTGTAGAACTCCATATTGACGATGGGGATACCCCAACCACCCGATATGAGCAGACGGGAGCCATGGGCTACGCACCCTACACCTGGGATGTGGCCGGCAACGAAGCCAATTTTTTCGTGCGGGATGTAACGGGAGGAAGTAAGCTCCCTTTCAGAATCAAACCCGGCGCTCCGACAAACAGCCTTTATATCAAGGGGGGAGGAGATGTAGGAATAGGCACCGACATGCCCACCCAAAAACTCCACGTCAACGGCAACCTACATGTGGATGGTGATATCACGCTCACCGGCACCATCACCAATGTTTCCGACAAAAAGCTGAAAAAGGATATCACTTCCTACAATGGCGGGCTGGATATCATTCAAAAACTGGAGCCTAAAACTTACCACTTCAAAACGGAAGAATACAGGGGCCTTGGGCTTCCTTCATCCAACCAGATTGGCCTCATTGCACAAGACGTGGAGCAACTGCTGCCAGAGCTGGTAGTGACCAAAGAAATGGTGGTTGACGAAGAAAACAATGAAAAAATGGAAGTCAAAACGGTGAATTACACCGGACTGGTTCCGGTGCTTATTTCCGGAATGAAGGAGCAGCAAACCACCATAGAGGCCCAGCAAAAGGAAATTGATGAGCTGAAGGCCCAGGTTTCAGAATTGATGCAGCTGAAAGAAGAAATGCTTGTAGTGATGCAGGTTGCAAAAATGAAAAACGACCTTCCTGATGCCAGCCAGATTCAGGCAAAAGTGGAGTTGCTAAAAGACAAGGCTGGAGATGATGACAGTACCAATGGTTCCAAAAGAGCGGCAGTCGCACCAGCGCCCAAGCCAAAGATCACCGATGCGCAAAACGGCCGCTCCGGTAAGTGAAACCATTATTGATGAATTGTGCTGAATTGTTGAATCATCCGGTATTTCATTTTATCCGGATTTATTTCTTCAAAATTCAGCAGGCAACCATTATCTGTCATGAACAATTTTTTAAAAATATTGATCGGCGTAGCCCTCGTTGGTTTTTTGCCTGGACTCAATGCACAGAACCATTTGGTGGTGCAGGGAGGCAATCTGGTGGTGACTGGCGGGAAGGTCGTATTGCAAAATTCTGATTTTCACCAGAATGCATCGTTTAGTCAGACCGGTGGCACCATCAAGCTCACCGGCAACAGCGCCAGCAATCTGATTGCAGGCTCCAGCCTGATCGCATTTTACGGGCTGGATATTTCAAGAACTTCTGGAAATATAATGCTCCAACAGAGCAGCTCCATATCCAATTCACTGAACCTGAACAACGGTTTGCTCGTCGTCGGAAACAATATTGTGGAAATATTGCCGACGGGAAATATCCTCAACGGAGGAGCATCCAGCTATGTAAAAACAGATGGAGCCGGCAGCCTGGCCATGACGCTGGCCGGAGGTGCCAAACTTTTTCCCGTCGGAAATGCGCTGTACAACCCGTTGACCATCACCAATGCAGGCGTTTCTGACATATTCAATGTCAATGTGGCGGATGCTTTATTGAGCAATGGAAATTCAGGGGCGCCTATTCCCAATGGTGGGGTAGGCCTCACCTGGCACCTCAACGAACTGACAGCCGGCGGATCAGATTTGACCATCCAGTTTCAGTGGAACCAGAGTCAGGAGCAAACCGGCTTTGACCGCTCAATGATGACGGCCATGCACCACAACAGTACAGCCTGGCAGGCCGTAGGTGCCAACGGCAGTGCGCCCGGGGCCAATCCGTACACTTTTTCCGCATCTGGAATTGCCTCCTTGTCGCCCTTTGCACTTTATGGTGAATGCCTGATAGATGGCGACCAGGACGGCTTTGGCCAGTTGTGTGATTGCGACGATAACAATGCAAATGTGAACCCCAACGCAGCGGAAGTTTGTGACGGAAAAGACAATGATTGCGACGGATTGGTGGATACGGCGGATCCGGATTTTGTGGACAATACACCACCCAATGTCGTTTGCCAGAATCACTCGGTTAATCTGGACGCCGGCGGCAGTGCCAGCATCACACCTGCTGATGTGTACGATGCGGCCAATTCCTCTGATGATTGTGGAACCATCAATTTGGTGAGTGTATCGCCAAACACTTTTGGATGTGCCGATCTCGGTCCAAACACAGTGACACTCACCGTCAACGACGGCAATGGCAACACGGCCACCTGCACCGCCACAGTTGGAGTGCACGACATCATTTTGCCGCTTGTTTCCTGTCCCGGCAATGTTTCGCAAAGCAACGATGCGGGCCAGTGCGCAGCAGTTGTCAATTACACGGCGGCAACGGCAACCGACAACTGCTCCATAGCAAGCCTCACTTATTCTCAAAATTCCGGAACGTCCTTTCCCGTCGGAACGACCCCGGTGACTGCTACCGCCACTGACCCTGATGGCAATGTGGCAAGCTGCACCTTTGATGTGACGGTGACGGATGATGAAGCCCCGGCTATCGTTTGCCCGGCTGACCTTACAGTTTCCAATGACCCCGGCCAATGCAGTGCTGTGGTGAATTATTCAGCAACAAGCGTTTCTGACAATTGTGTGGGAGTTTCCACGGTTTTGACCTCCGGGCTTGGTTCAGGAGCAACCTTTCCGCAGGGCACCAGTGTTGAGACCTATACTGCAACCGATGCCGCAGGCAATACCGCTTCGTGCAGCTTCACAATTACAGTCACTGACAACGAAGCTCCCGTGGCAGCCTGCCTGAATCCGACCGTCAACCTGGACGCAAGTGGCAATGCCAGCCTGACCACCGCCGATGTTTTTGACACGGCCAACAGCACTGACAATTGCAGCACACCTTATGCGGTGTTCGTCACACCCAACGCTTTCGACTGCTCAAACATCGGTGCCAACACTGCCACGCTACAAATTATTGACCTGGCCGGTAACACCGACATTTGCGTCGCAACCATTGCGGTAGAGGACAACGCCTCACCCACTGTTGTCTGCAAAGCAGCGAGTACTTCACTCGATGCCAACGGCAGCGCCTCCATCACTCCCGCCGATGTTTTCGACAGCGGCAGCGACAACTGCGGCACAGTCAACCCCGCCAGCGTTTCACCTTCTTCCTTCGGCTGCGCCAACGTGGGGACCAACACCGTGACCCTGACCGTGAACGACGGCAACGGCAACACCGCCACCTGCACCGCCACCGTCACCGTGAACGACAACACCGCTCCCACGGCGAGCTGCAAAAACCACACGGTCAGCCTGGATGCCGACGGCCAGGCCAGCATCGCTTCTGCCGATGTGAACGATGGAAGCTCTGACAACTGCGGCATTGGTGGCATGGGCGTCAGTCCTGCTTCCTTCGGCTGCGCCAATGTGGGGGCCAACACCGTGACATTGACCATTACCGATGATAACGGAAACACAGCAACCTGCACCGCTACCGTCACTGTACAGGACAACATCGCCCCGGATGCCCTTTGCCAAAACTTTACCACCGACCTTGACCCGGACGGCAACTACTCCCTCACCCCAGCCAGTGTGGACAACGGCAGCAACGATGCCTGTGGCCTCACCCTGTCGGTAAGTCCAAACCAGTTCGGTTGCGGAGAAATAGGTGCCAACACGGTAACCTTGACCGCTACCGATGACAGTGGGAATACCAGTACCTGTTCGGCCACCGTGACCATCAATCAGTTTGCGACGATAAGCAGCATAACAAGCACCCCTGAAAGCTGCACCGGCTATGGCGATGGAACCATTACCATCAATGCCACTGCCGTTGGAGGCACCCTGATGTACTCCATCAACGGTGGCGGCAGCTACCAGGGTAACAATGTTTTTACGAATGTCAGCCCCGGCACTTACAATGTCAAGGTACTGGCGCAGGGAACCGGTTGTGAGGCAAGTGGAACGGCAACAGTTGATCCCGGCGGCCCCGGTACCACCTGGTACAAAGACCTGGACGGCGACGGCTACACCGACGGCATCACAACCACGGCATGCTCGGCTCCAGCCGGCTATGTGGCCAGCGCCATCCCTGGCGATTGCAACGACAATAATTCAGCGATCCATCCCGGCGCCGCAGAGATTTGCGATGGTGTTGACAACAACTGCGACGGCATCATCCCGGCCGATGAGCAGGACAACGACGCCGACGGCTACCGCATTTGCGACGGGGATTGCGACGACACGGACCCGGCCATCAACCCCGGCGCCACGGAAGTGTGCAACGGCATTGACGACGACTGCGACGGCCAGATAGATGAAGGTGCTGCGGCAACGGAAACCTGGGTCGGCAACGTCATTTTCACCAGCCAGGCGGCTGTTGACAACTTCTCGCAGTGTTACAACAAGATCCAGGGCAGCCTCACCATTCAGGGCACCGGCATCAACTCCCTGGCCAAGCTCAGCAACCTGGAAGAAGTAACCGGAAACATCACCATACAAATCACCAGCCTGCCCAACCTGAACGGACTGGATGGGCTGACCACCATCGGTGGTACGCTGACCATTAAGCTCAACAATTACGGAGCAAAGCTGAGCAGCCTGAGCGGCCTGGGCAACCTGAGCGGCATTGGCCAAAACCTGCTCATTTATTTCAACTTCAGCCTCAGCGACTGCTGCAGCATTGATGACCTGCTCAGCAACACCGGCGTGGGAGGAGCTACCAGCATCCACCACAACGCCGCAGGGTGCAACAGCGTCAGCGACATCAGTACCAGTTGTGGCGGAGGCAGTGTCATCATCCTGCCCAATAATGGCATTGCCTTCGGTGAAACAGCAGAACAGCCACGGATGAGTTTGTTCCCCAATCCCGCTACCAGCACCGTAACCATCCTGTTGGAAGGCCTCGGCGTGCAGCCCGGTACGCTGACCGTCAGTGACCAGTTGGGCAGGATTGTCCTGATTGAGAAATTACAACCAGGCCAGGAAGTCCTCGATCTGGACCTCGCCGGCAGGGGCATAAACACCGGCGTGTACCAGCTGACGCTCATCACCGACACCCAGCGCCTGGTCAGGCGACTGGCGGTGAGCAGGTAAAGCGTTATTATACCCAATTGAGGTGATGACTTCAAGTCATCACCTCATTGCAGACAGGGTTCACGGGAGCGGTCTTCGGGCCGCTCATTTTTTGGGCTATATCCTGTGCGATTTGAAATATACGGTGGCAATATTTGACCAATTGTCCGCTGCTTTTCTATTATCCGTCAATATAAGCGGGAAACATCCACGGCCATTGAGGAACGCCTGGATATTAAAAGAAATAAAATATCTCCCACAAACGGGGGATAAAACCATTAAGGTCAGCGGATTAGAAGGTGAAATTGATGGATTTTTCAGCCGTTTTTTGCAAAAAATAACAAGACTTACCCGTATATTTGGCGGGTGAATTGATTGGATGGCATTGCCTTTCCAAATTCCTTAGAGCTTTTTTGGATTTTTATGTGTTGTCGAAAGCCAGCATATTATATTCTGAAC
>JALWSS010000062.1 GCA_026993525.1 Saprospiraceae bacterium | reverse complement strand
GCAGTGGCGTATAAAACCGGTGACATGGAAGAACCGGCTGCTCCAAACAAGTAAACATTGTCTGCTTCATCCACGGCTATTTTGTCATACTCAAGCGAATTTGGTGGCAGACAAGGATATTCTGCCAGCCAATCCAATTGTAGTGACTGACTCCTTAGTGCAAGAGGCAAACTATAAAACAAGAAAATGATAAAGAATATTGATTTCATGAGTGTTGGAGTATTGTGAGAAGCCCGGCAGGCAATGATCTGCTGAGTGGTTGAATGCTAATTGTAAAATTTGGATTTTCACCAACCAGGAAAACCCTGACAGAAACATTGACTGATCCAAACTAATTCGAAAACCGCATTTCACCAAATGAGTGGAATGAATTCCATAAAGATAATCCCAGCTAACTCAACACTGCTCAGCTCTGAGTGGATCCGGACTACTCTTTGGGGATGGCTCATCCAGATCATCCCTCATCCCTCATCCCTCATCCCTCATCCCTCATCCCTCATCCCTCATCCCTCCCCCGATGCCGATAATTATCGGCATGGAGCATCCCTCATCCCTATTCTTTTCATGCTCCGGCCAGTGCTCCTTGTCGCCGGGTATTTTCCCGGGGTTGACGAATTACACGGCTGTACAATGAGTATTCCGGATTGGTGATGAATTCCAGCATCAGTTTGGTCCAGGAGGGGTGGGACTTGAGGGTGTCGTAGTATTCCGGCGCAATTTTGCGAAGCTCAGGCAACTTGTTCCAGGGGATGGACGGGAAATCGTGGTGCTCCACGTGGTAGCCGATGTTGAGGCCGATTTTGTTGATGGGGCCGTAGTAGCTGTAGGTTTCCTGTTCGGGGTCCAGGGTGTAGTGTTCCTGAATCCAGCGGGCACCCAGCGGGTGAAAGCCCAGCGCAAACATCATGGACATGAACAGGTAGAACAGTGCATTCCAGCCGAAGAAGTACACCATTGCGAAGTCGAAGAGAAAAACCACTGCGATGTTGATGTACATCCAGGTGGTCCAGGTATTGACCTTGTGCAGGCGGAAGGCCCTGTAAATCTGAAAGACCGGGAAAAGGGCCAGCCAGATGGCTTTCAGCACCGGGTTGTTGCCCACGAGGCGGGCCTCCCAGGGTGAAGGCAGGTCGGCGTCCAGTTCCTCATCACCCATGTAGGAGTGGTGTTTGAGGTGAAAAACAGAAAAGGCGCTGGCACCGGGAACCGTATTGGGCAAATCGGCCAGAATGAGACAAAGACGATTGGCCAGCCGGTTTTTGAAGATCATGTTGTGCGTAGCCTCATGGATGATGGCGTAAAGCGGGTGCGTCAGAAAAGCCCCGGCAAAATAGGCCACCAGCAGGCTCAGCCACCAGTATTGTTCAAAGCCCAGCTTGCCCAACCATGCGGCAATGGCAACCTGGGAAGCCACCAGAAACAGCAGGATGAGAAAGGTGTTGGGGTTTCTTCCGATCAGGTTTTTGATCTGCGGGTATTTGCGAAGCATTTCTACTGCCCTTTGCTGGTGGGGCTGGTTGGCAGTGGAAAAGTAAAAGTTGGTTCGGCCCATGATTTATGTGCTTTTTGATTCAGTGTGAATTTACTTCTGAGTGCACTGCAAAAGTGCATGCATTTGTTTAGAGGGGTTTAGAGGGGTTGATAAAGTGCGTTCTGAACCTCCGGCGAATGACGGGACAGGCCGCTCGCAACTTTCCGGGCCTGACCCGGGATCAAACAAATCATTTGCAGTCAATTCCAAAGAGAAATGACTTTTCGCCCGGATATCCCGAAAGCCGATAGCTATCGGCTTCGGGATCGGGGCACTCAGTTCTTGATCCTTTCAAAGACCGGCTTTCCCGTCAGGAGGTCATGGCCGTGAAGGTCAACGTGAAAGACCTTTGGCCAGGTGCCGGAATTGTCAGCGAAAACCCAAATGTAATCCAATTGAGCGTATTTCCCGTCAATGGTTACAGTGGCTATGGGGTTTCCATTCTTGTCTTTGTGGAGGTGTATTTTTCTTCCGTTCCAGGCGGTGAGGGTGATCCAATAGCTGCCGTCTTTTTTGTCCTTCCTGGCGTTGTAGCCATAGGCAAAGGTACGTTGCAGCCAGGTGAGTTCCTTCCGTTCGCCATTTGATCCGTATCGGAGCCAGTAGGCATCTATCGGTTCGGATTGGAAGCTGCCGTCGGCATTGAGCTTTGCGTCGTAAACAATGGTGTTCTGGTTGAGGTTTCGCTGGATGAAGAAGAGGCGGTTTTTGGTTTTGGGCGGTGTCTTGTAATCTTCGGGGCGCCCGTCGGGCAATGAGGACAAATTGGGAGAGGTGCTGCTTTGTGCTTCCGTTGAAGTTGCCCGAAGGGCGAGTAAAACGAAAAATATGATGGCAAGTCGGATCATTGCTTTTCCATTTGATTTTTGCTGTAGAGGAGCCTTTTGATAGCGGTGAGGTTGGTGAGCACTGCCAATGCGACGATGGGCAGGGTGAAAACCGAAATGGTCTCAAAAACCGGGATGGGCCACCAGGGCTTTACAATGCGAATGTCGTTGCCGACGGTGGCTGAGAAAATGCCGCAAGCGATGGCGGCCAGGCCGATGATGATCACCCTTTCGGGGCGCTGCATCATGCCCACGTCTGCATTTACCCCCAGGCTCTCAGCCCTTGCCCGGATGTAACTCACCATTATGGAACCGATCATGGCAATGAAAGCGAAGAGCGAGCTCAAAAAGTAGTTGTGTGCCACCAGGTACCAGCAGATGCCCAGAAACATGATCAGCTCGCTGTAGCGGTCCAGCACGGAATCGTAAAGCGCTCCGAAGGGAGTGCTTGCGTTGCTGACCCTGGCCAGGCGGCCGTCAATCATGTCGAACAGCCCGGCGAGCAAAATGACCACCCCGCCCCAACCGATGAAGGAGTGATCGGTACGCAGGCCTTTTTCTGCTCCGTAAATAAATATTCCGGCGGCAACACAATTGATCAAAAGACCAATGGTGGTGATGGTGTTGGGGCTCACCTTCCAGCGCACCAGCAAGTTGATCAATGGATGGATGACCTTGTAAACGAGTGGCTGCCCGTATTTCTTCAGAAGGTTTTCGCTCATGCTTTGAGGGTTGAACCAATGGTGGACCGCTGCGGAGATTCCTCCAACCTGCCGGGTTCTTAGCGAGGAAAATGGTTTGCAAAAGTACGGACTACGGTTGGATTGGCCGTGTAGATTCAGAACTCCACGGCAACTTTCATCCGCAAGCCCATGCCTTTGACACCAAACATGTACGGCACATCCGGATTGTCGAGGTAGGTGAGCCTGCGCACCACATCAAAGCGGACGAACTTGAGAATGTTGGCCACGCCGACGCTGGCTTCCATGTACGGCTGGCTGTCGAGGGTGTAGGTGATCGAGTTGCCCTGGTTGTCCTTCAGAAACTGGAGCAATTCCGGGTTTTTGTTGGGGTTGTTGGCATTGCTCAGCCTTCCGTAAACGCCTTTGAAAGTGACCACCTCACGGAGTTTGGCCTTGCGCAGCAAGGGTATTTTATTGAAGAAGAAGCCGTTGAAGAAATGTTCTATACTCAGAAAGGCGTATTTGTCAGCGGCAAATTCCTGGTAGTTCATCAGGTTGAAGGCACCCGTACGGTAAGCGAACGACTGGTTGGCACGCGGCAGGTGCAACAGAAAATACGGCACGCCTTTGCCCCATATCTGCCCCACTTCCGTTTCGAATCGCATGGTTCCGAAGAAAGAGAAATAAAAGCGCTTGAAGATATTCAGAGACGCTTTTTGGTAGGCGTAGTCACCGCCCAGCCAGTCTTTGAATCCGGCAGCCAGTTTCAGGGTAAACACCGGATAGCGGTTGTATATGGGCACCCGGTAGGTGCGCCCCTGCAGGTACTGTTCATTGGGAGCAAAGCGAATTTGCAGCCCCAGCTCGCTGGTGGTAACTTCCGGAAGGCTGGCCAGTTCCTGTGTTTGGGGGTCGTAATAGTCGAAGCGGAAGGTTCCTATGGGTTGCTGGCGTGCGTTGTCGAACACCAGGTCAAAGGACAAGTTGTTTTCCAGCTCCAGGAAGTACTGAAGCTTGTAACGGTCCACCAGGGTCATGCGGGAAGTGGACCCCCGTTGGAAAGAGATGAAAAAGTTGTCGGTGCTGGTAAAGCGAAGGTATTGCCCCACCAGGTTGACCTCATGCTGGTAAAATATCCTGAAGAAGTGTTTGGGGTTGCTTTTGAAGTCATCCCTGAAAGAATACAGAAGCGAGCCACCGTATTTGAATTCCTGGTCTTTGAAACCATAAGCAACCAGGCCTGCCAGGGAAAGTTTGGGGTGAAATTTCAGGTTCGTTTCTCCACCGAATTTCAAGCGAAAGCCCTCCACATCGTTGAAACTGTAAAACGAACCGATGGGCCCCATGTCAAAGGCGCCAAAGGCTTTGTAGCCGGTGAAAGCCAGTGTGAGAATGTCCATGGCGGTTCTGAAAGCCGGAGCTTTCTGAAGCGTGTCTATCATCTCATAAATGCCCTCCTCCTGCTGGCTGAGTGTATCGTGGCGGGCCTGCTGCCAGAAACTTTCATCCTTTTCATAGGCGTCTTTGGCAGCGATAACGTTCTTGGTGCCTGCATAGATTTTCTCTTCACGGGGGGTGTTGAAAACGTGATTTTTGTAAGAAACGGTTCTCGTTCCGTAAATGCCGGTTCCTTTTTTGAAAAGGCCGAAATCTATCTGCAACTGGTCTTTGGTCATGACCATCACACCGTCTTTGCGCTCAAACTCCTGCAAAAGGTTCAGGTCGTGAACGAAGTTGACGTTGATCTGGCGGGTGATTCCGAGGTCGGCTTTCAGAAGCGCATAGGTAGAATCCCTGGTAATGAACAGATCTCCCTTGAAGGCAATGTTCTGGTTGTTCACCGGCATGAAAGATATCTTGTTGCAGGGAACACCATTGACGGTGGCTGCCGTATCAACCAGGTAAAAACGGTAATAGGTGTTGGCCAGCGGATTGAGCGGGCTCATGAAGGGCAGGTCCAGCAGGCGGATGTTGTCATCGTAAACATTGACATTCTGGTACAGCACATCCATCATGGTGGTGAAGTCCTCCAGGTCAATGTAATCCTGGATGCCAGTCACTTTAACTCCCTGGCGATATTCTTTCTTGCTTTCGGGTTCTTTGCGATAGTAAACTTTGGCGGCCGTTTCCTGAATGAAGAACGGGAGGAAGGGCTTTCCGTTGAGGTCTGAGGTATCCACATAGTCGAAAATGAACTGGAACTTTTTCATGGTCCGGCGCTTTTTCAGCTTTTCCGGATTAAAGTTGTTCAGGTCAAATTGCACTTTTTCGTATTTGTCATACTCATAATAACCAAGCGCTTCCAGCCGGTTTTTGTCTTTGTTGGCGATCACTTTTTTCATGATCTCGACGGCGGGGTTACCCCTGCGCTTGTAACCTTTCCGCTTGGCTTTGATCTCTACGGTTTTCAGACTGAGTGCAAAAGGTACCAGTGCCACATGCACCACCTGACGCTCGTGCAGAGTGATCGGGAGCTTTTGGGATTTGTATCCGACGTAAGAAACGATGATGGAATCAGTGGCCCATTTCGATTCCAAAACGAATTTGCCGTCAAAATCGGAAGTGGTACCAATGGAAGTATTGACGAAGGCGATGTTTACCAGTGGCAGCGGCTCTTTGGTCTCAGCATCAATGACGGTTCCTTTTACAACGGTCATTTTCTGGGCCGAAACTGAAAGGCTGGCAACGATCAGAAACAGCAATGAAAAAAAAGGTTTCAGCTTTGTCAGGTGCATGGTTAATGCGGTTGTTCTTCGGTAAATCTTGCGGCAGACAGCGGCCCGTCGAACATGGGGACAGAAGTGCGGGTTGCCGGTCAGATGAAACTTTCAACTGGTTGCATATATGTGAAAGGACTCAGTATCGAATCAACGCAGCAGTGCTAATGAGTCAGAATGACACCCAAACGCACAAATGTGCCAATGTCGTTTGCGAAAACTTGCAAACCTCAAAAAAGTTGCCTGAGTTTGAAAACAGGCTGCAAAACTATTCAACAATTGACAGCAGCAGTGTGAAAACTGAGGGGTTGAGAGGGGTTTCATATCAGGTTGCAACTTCCAGTTGCGGCCTGAATTCATCATCTCCCGATCCCGTCCCGAAATCCTTCGGGATTTCCTCTCACAGTGCCCACGGCGAACACAGGGAAAAAACTCCATGGGCACTGTGGCCTCCGTGTGAGGCAGGGGGGTGGGAACATGCCCGACCAAAAGCTTTATTGATGCGACAGGATCGAACGATTCCCTAAAAACCAGCAAAAACCATCAAAAACCCAAAAAACAGTGAAAACACAGTGAAAAACCTCCGTGGGCACTGTGGCCTCCGTGTGAGGCATAAGGGGAAATCCACCGGGAAACGGTTTTTTGCAGAGAGCTTAAAACTGGATCAGGCTGCGATTGAATCAAGATAATGCCTTAAACCGTTCAGGTCGGCAAACGCCCTTGTGTTTTCGGGCAGCGAAAGCCCTTCAGATGCAACCTGGTACCCGCTTACAATGATGGTAGCGTTTTCAGCCAAATCCGAGAGATCCGTCAGGTATTGTTCAACCGGTACGTCGGTAAAGGATTCTGACAATATGGTAAACAGATAGGCTGGCTGGTGGACCTTACAGGCATCCTCCACGTCCATCAATTCCATATCCTCCCCGATATTGATGGGTAGAATTCCTCTTCGTCTCAACAGCAACTGAACCAGCAGTATGCTCAGTTCCTGTTTTTCTCCCTTCGGTAAAAAAAGCAGGCATTTGGGGGCATGGGCACTGGAAGGCAAGGGAGTGTTTTCGATCTCCGCAATAAGCTTGTTCCGGACAAGCTGGGTAAAAAAGTTCTCTTGCACCGGCTTCACAGCTCCGGTCAGCCACATCAGGCTGAGCTTTTCGAGGAAAGGGTAAATCACACCGAGCAGCGTTTCTTCCAGTCCGTTTTTGGAAGCACAATGACTGAAAACCTCGTTGAATTTGTACTCGTCCATTTCGACGAAAGCCAGCGTCAGCAAATTCAGCCCTGTATCGGGGCCCAACTTGATCGGGGAAATCCGCTCTACCTCTGCACTGAGTTCTTCCCCGCTCATCTTCGCAATCCTGGATATCCGGAAACCTCTTTTGTTCAGCAGGGCTACGTTGAGCAGGTATTGCAGGTCCTCATCTTCGTAAAAACGGATTTTGGTGTCGGTGCGTTTGGGATTCAACAAGCCATAGCGCTGCTCCCACATCCTGATGGTGTGTGCTTTGATGCCGGAAAGGCGCTCGAGATCACCGATTGAATAAATTGCCATTCAGAAGATTGTCAGAAAAAAGGGAGGCAAAAGCTTGCCCTCAGGCGAGAAAAACGTTCAAACCTGCACTTCCAACAGAGCTGCAAAGAAAAGGTTTATGAATTGCAAAACGCAGGACGAAACCCCGATTAACGACACATCCACAACCGGTGTACAATCATATAGATTTAGATTTTTATCTACTTTAGCCAATCCGTTGCACACAGCCTGATTGCGGCAGGTATTCCGCTTGCAAACAGGCTGACCCGTTGTTTTCGTGAACCATTGAAAATCAAGGGGTAACAGACAGCAGGAAGAAAGGATAACCGCTGGAAATTTTTCAAAGCACACTTATGAAATTCACCTTTACGAAGTTGTTCAGACTCCAACATGCGGCAATTGCCGGAATTGCCGTTTTCGCTTTCCTATTGGCAGGCTTCACCAAAATATCAGCCCAGGCAACCTGTGTTTACACCATCGAAATGTTCGATTCGTTTGGTGACGGCTGGAACGGCGGTGTTTTGACAGTCATCGCCAACGGAGACACCTCCACCCATACCCTGCTGACCGGCACCCAGGGCACCTCCTCATTCACCGCTACTGACGGCGGAACCCTGGTGCTGTATTACGAATCCGGATCCTATGCCACAGAAGTGGCCTTTGATGTTTACGACCCCAACGGTATTCTCGTTTACACCAGTGGCCCGACGGGCTTCCCGGCCCCTGCGACGGGCCTCATCTACGAGGGCATCACCAACTGCCCGGTTTGTCCGATACCCAACCCCAACCTCGTTGCCATCTTTAACATCACTGACACCTCTGCCCATGTCAACTGGATCAATGTTCCGGCCGCTGAGTATTACACAGTTGAGTACGGCCCCCAGGGCTTTCCCCCGGGCTTTGGCCTCACCATTGACACCACCAGTTCATCTGCTGATCTCTTCGGACTGAACCCCGCCGTCACTTACGATGTGTACATCAGCGCCCATTGCGGCGTGGACAGTACCAGCAGCTACATTGGCCCGTACAGTTTTACCACTACCTACCAGCCGTCCTCACCAGGTGATACCTGTGTTTACACCCTCCAGTTGTTCGATTCATTTGGCGATGGCTGGAACGGGTCTTTTCTGACCGTGGAGCAGTCCGGCATCAGCACTGATTACGGAATGACCACCGGATCGGAGATCACCTATGAAGTTGCTGTGGTCGGCAACCTGCCGCTGAACATTTCCTACACCGCAGGTGCCTTCCAAAATGAAGTGACTTACAAGATTCTCGACCCCTCGGGCAATGTGGTTTTCGAAGACGGGCCATTCCCGGCCACCGGCCTGATTTATTCCACCATCGCCTGCCCCACCTGCCCCGGCCCGGTTGATGCCTGGATGAGCGATGTAAATGCCACCAACGCCACCCTGGCCTGGCAAAACCTGGCCGGCTTCCAGGATGCCGGGCCCTACGTCGTGGAATTTGGACCACTGGGATTTTCCCTCGGCACAGGTATTACCGATACCGTTCCCGGCAACTTCAACTCGCTCAACCTTTTCGGCCTGCAGCAACACACTTTTTACAATGTGTATATCTGGCGCCTCTGCGACACGATGACCAGCAAGCCTTTTGGACCCATCATGTTCCAGACGCTCTGGCTCGATGACATCGGAGTAACCTCGGTGCTGGCTCCCGATCCGGAGCTGAAATGCTACCTGGAGCCAAACGACTCCGTCACCATTGGCATCACCAATTTTGGTCAGAACCCGCAAACACTGTTCGAATTCAACTACATGGTCAATGGAATTCCGGCAGGCGTTACCATGCCTCAGGATGGGCTTTACACCGGCGTGATTGGCAATGACAGCACCAACGTGATCACCTTCGAAACCACTTACGACTTTTCATTGCCAGGCATTTATGTAATTACCGCCTGGACCGACCTGGAAGGTGATTCCGACCCGTCAAATGATACCATCACCTACATTCTGCAAACTGCCCTGCCAAAACCCCTTGCAGAAGATTTTGAAGACAATGCCGTGCCTGCATCCTGGGTACACGATGGAGCTATTTACGCTCCCAACGCCCACAACAATCCAACTTATGTACTGTCGGACAACCTGTACTCGGGCGATCAGGAATTCACCCTGACAACCCAGAGAATCGGCCCGATTGAAGATGGCGACTCTCTGACTTTCGACTACCGCTTTACCAACTGGTCAGCCGGAACCACTGCCACCCAGATCAGCGGCGACTCCCTGATCGTGCAGGTGTCCTCCGATTGCGAAGAAAGCTGGCAAACCATTCATGTCATTGACTCTGCCAATCATGTTGACACCAACATTTTTGCACACGTGGTTCTTGACTTGTCGGCCTTTGCCGACAGCGCCATTACCGTCCGCTTCACCGGTAAATGGGATGCCGGCGACTACTGGCTGGACCTCGACAACATCAACATCCTCGGCTGCCCGCCATCGCTCAACCTGGTTGGCATTGTTTCCCCATCCGTGGAAGGGGCCTCAACCGGTAAGATCAACCTGACACCCTATTTCGGAACCAGCCCGTTCAGCTATGTATGGACCAATGAAACGGGAGACACCATTGCGACGACACAAAACGTGACCGGACTGGCGGGGGGCAACTACTTCGTGGAAGTATTCGACGCCAACGGATGCACCGACAGCAAGGCATTTACCGTGGAAACGTTTACCGCTACCGAACAGGTGGTGATCGCTCCTGACATCCTGCTGTACCCGAACCCGACCAAGGGCCTGGCAACGCTCGACATCAGAATGACGGAAGCCAAACCGGTGGATTTCAGGGTGTTTGACATCCGAGGAAACCTGCTCACGAACGGAAGCGCCCCGGCAGCGGTCCATTCTACCAACTCAATTGACCTTTCGGGTTTTGCACCTGGCATGTACATCGTGCAGGTCATTGTGGAGGACAGGGCCTATCACGCCAGGTTGATGCTGGCGAGATAATCTCAAAATTGTCCTGCGCAAGATGCCCGTTCACAAGACGGGCATTTTGCTGTCAACCAATCGGTAGCTCAGTTGTACTTATTCAGTTGCAATTTTTGATGCACCATCATTGCACAGCAAAACATCCGGAACAATACTTTGGTGATGAAAATCGGAATAGTCTGTTATCCAACTTTTGGCGGCAGTGGAGTCGTAGCTACAGAACTCGGACTGGGGCTGGCCGAGCGGGGCCACGAAGTCCATTTTATCACCTACCGGCGGCCGGCACGGCTCTCGCACTTCCATGAAAATGTGTTTTACCACGAAGTGACCGGTGAAGATTACCCGCTGTTTGAATACCCGCCCTACGACACCGCCCTGGCCAGTAAACTGGTGGAGGTGGTCAAATACCACAACCTGGACCTGCTCCACGTTCATTATGCCATCCCCCATGCAACGGTGGCATACATGGCCAAGAAAATCCTCCTGACCCAGGGGCATTACATCCCGGTCATTACCACGCTCCACGGCACTGACATCACGCTGGTTGGCGTCAGCCCGGCCTTCAAACCGGTAGTTGAATTTTCCATCAACAAATCGGATGGAGTAACAGCAGTGTCGAAATTTCTAAGGGATGACACCTACAAGCACTTCAACATTGAAAAAAGCATTGAAGCCATTTACAACTTCGTTGATTTCAGTCGCTTTCGCAAGATCAACAAAGACCACTTCAAAAAAGCCATTGCCCCGGAGGGCGAAAAGCTGCTGACCCACATTTCCAACTTCAGAAAGGTAAAGCGAGTGGATGATGTGATCAGAATGTTTCATCTTGTACACCGGAAAATTCCGAGCAAACTCTTACTCATTGGTGACGGACCTGAGCGAAGAAAAGCCGAAGATCTGTGCCGGGAGTACAACCTTTGCCACGATGTGCGCTTCCTGGGAAAACAGGACGCCGTGGAAGAATTGCTGGCCATCTCTGACCTCTTCGTCATCCCTTCGGAAAACGAAAGTTTTGGGCTGGCAGCCCTGGAAGCCATGGCCTGCGAGGTGCCGGTCATCTCCTCCAACGCCGGCGGCCTGCCCGAACTGAACCTCCACGGAAAAACCGGATTCGTAACAGAAACAGGTGATGTGCAGGCCATGGCCGATTACGCAACTCAATTGTTGAGCAATGACAAACTCCACCAGGAGTTTCGCACCAATGCCTACAACCGGGCCAAAGAGTTTGACATTCAGGTCATTTTGCCCAAATACGAATCGTATTACGAAGAAGTGTTGGAAAGCTCGGTGTACAAGCCCACAGTTGATTGATGCGGCATGAAGCTTGCAACAAACTGAACAACGCTCTCCCTTCTCATTGTACCCGACACGAAGTGGCTTGCGAATGATCCGTCAATATCTTCAGGCGAGGATGAAGAATTTCGCCGGCATACACCGCCCAGGCCACTTTGTTTTGAGTATAGCCATCGGTAATTGTCAGTCCATTCATATCTCGTTTTTTTGAAACTATCTGAATTGACAAACGTTTGTACCCACAGGGCTTCCAAAATTGCCCGTTGGCCAACATCTTAACACTGTTCATTTGCATAATCCCATTTGGCTGCCTATTTTGCAGTCTGTCAGAACAAGCATAACCATCATGATATGAAACAAACTTTACGATTCATTTCTTTTTCTTTCTTAATAGCGCTTTTCGCCTTTCAGGCAAACGCCGCTCCGTGGCCCCAGCCAAAGGTTACCAAAGTGAAGATTTACCCAAATCCTGCCACTGAGTTCATCAGCATTGACAATGCTCAGGATGTCAAAGAATTATACATTCTCAATCTCGTAGGTCGAAAACTCAAAGTCATCGAGAACATTGAAGAAAATGTTCACTATGACATCAGCGATCTACCCAACGGTATGTACCTCGTACAGATCATCAACCACAAGAACAAGATTATCACTACTCAGCGTTTGAGCAAACGCTGATGAATTACAGCTTGTAGTGAAAACCCTTTCTGGAGCTTTCCGGGAAGGGTTTTTTATTTGTTCCGCTTTCATCTTCGGAATTTTGTGAAAACTTTAATCCGCAATGGTGTCCAACCTGAAAAAGCTGACTGCCCTGTGCGAATCCTACACCTCCGGGTATTCGGAACTGCTGTACGAACTGGAACGGGAAACCCATCTCAAAACACTGAATCCGCAAATGATGAGCGGACACCTGCAGGGCAGGTTCCTGTCATTGCTCAGCCGTTTAAAAAGACCCAAAGCAATCCTGGAAATCGGAACGTTTACGGGTTATGCTGCCATCTGCCTTGCGGAAGGATTGCAGGCAGAAGGCACCCTGCACACCATAGAAGTAAATCCGGAACTGGAATCCCTGTGTCGCAGGTATTTCAGGAAAGCAGGTCTGGAAAAACGTATTCATTTGCACCTTGGCAATGCCTTTGAGATCATACCTCAACTGAAGGAACAATTTGACATCGTTTTTATTGACGCAGGTAAACGGGATAATGGTGCATACTACGACCTGGTCATTGACAGGCTGCAACCGGGCGGTTTTATCCTGGTTGACAACGTACTCTGGAGTGGAAAAGTAGGCCTCAAAGCCAAGGATCCTGACACGCTGTCCATTCTGGAATTTCTCGAAAAAGTGAAATCAGACCAGCGGGTGGAGACCTTGTTGCTGCCCATCAGGGATGGCTTGTTGCTGGCAGAAAAAAAACCACTTCAACATCGGGGTTAAAGCGGTAGTTTAACAGAATTAGTGTGAACAGTTGGGTGATTTCCGATAAATACCGTGATGCCATTTCAACAATGGCCGGAAGGCTGTCTGCCCTCCGGCCATTGCTTGTCATTGCCGCACTTTCAATCCACCGTATTCCAGTGTGGCTTTGATCACACTTCTTGCACCTGAAGTGCCAACGTGGCCTTTGACGGCTTGTGAAGTGCCTTTGTCTTTTTCATAGGTCACATTCAGCCCGGTCGGATAGGCAATGCCTGCATAGTTGGTGGTGGCATCGAGTACATAGCTGGAACCGGGTTCAACGTATATTTTGAAATCGGCGTATTTGCCTTTCAGGTCCAGGGTTGAGAATCCTTTGGCCAGCTTTTCAACGTAAAGCCCTCCGTACTGAAGTTCAAACACCCCTCCTTCGTCGAGCTCGTGAACTTTGAAATCGGTGTATTTTGACGAAGCATTCAATTCATCGGCCTCGCGAATTTCAATGTCTCCGTATTTGGCCTGAAGGTTCATTTTGTCCACGGTACCGAGCGTGATGTTGTCGTATTTGGATTCGCCACTGACCAAACCGGCTTTGTCAATGGATATTCTGGAATATTTGGAAACAAGGCTGACAACGCCGGCTTCGGAAACGTTCAGTTTCCCATAGCCCAGATCAGCGGTGATGTTGTGGGCCCTGACAACTGTTCCGTTGCCGTAACCCAGCACAATATCAAGGCTGTTGTCAACCCCTTCCAGGCGGATATTACCGTATTTAATCTCTACTTCTGTTTTGCCTGCTATTGGTTCCACAAAAGCATCTCCGTATTTGTTGCGCAGCGAAAGGGCACAGGTTACGGGCATGAACACTTCGTAGTTGATCTGAAATTCAGCTTTGTTGGAGCTACTCCAATCGAACCACGAGCTTTTCTGAGGTTCAATCATGGTTTCGGCCGAGACGTAATCTCTTCGGCTGGTAAAGTCAACATCTATACGGTCAAAGATGTCGTCAGCGATGGATTCGTTTCGGGCTTTCACGACAATGGTCACTTCAATTTTCACCCGGTTGCGATCCCAGGTTTTCACCTCTACTTTTCCGTATTTGTTGGCCAGACTGACAGTACCATTGGCAGAGATGGGAAAGTCTTTGGTAATGGTCCTGGTAAACTCAAGGGTGCCCTTGTCAACGGCATTTTTCTGAGTGACAAGGGCCGTGTTGGCAGAGATGGTATGCAATGAAAAGATCATTGCCACAGCCATCAGCAGCAGTGCCCCCGGGTTCTGATGATTAGATACTAACTTCATTTCCCGCAAATTTTGGTGAAGTGGAATCGAGCAGTTGCAGTTTTTCAAGCACCTGCTCGAGTATGTCAATTTTTGCTTTGTAATTGCCGATCATTGCCTGAACGACCTGCTTCCGGTTGCCCTCCGGGGCGTTCTTCAATTCTTCCTGAAGTTCCCGGTAAACTTCGTCCAGTTCTTTGATGTCGGTAAAGACTGCATCGGCCTGGTTGTAAGTGGCCAGTTGAGCCATTTTCGCTTGTATTTCCCGGTCGAAATACTGTTGCATTTCTGCGTATTCCGGGGAGATGTCAGCCAGGGCAGTCACGTTGTTTTGCGAAGATGACCAATAGACCCCCATTGCTCCTCCGGCAAACAGCAACGCCAAAACGGCTGCTGCCACACGCAGACGCCGGACCCACCTGATACGAGCCCCTGGTTTTTCGTCCAGTTTCTCCCGGATGTTTGCCCAGATGCTCAAATCGGGCACATCCGAATCGAACTGGCGGCGATTTTCGTGAATGAATTTTTCGAGTCTATCCATCATTCGTGTTTAAGATTTTTCAAGGTTAAACGCCGGCGTACTCCCTTCCACTCAACAACTCCCTCAGTTTCTTCCTGGCCCGGCTGTACTGGCTTTTCGATGTTGCTTCTGTAATGTTGAGGATATCGGCAATTTCCTTGTGATCATATCCTTCGAACACATACAGGGTGAACACCACCCGGTAGCCATCCGGCAATTGAGCAATGGCTTTTTTCACCTCCTGAACACTCAGGTGGTTGTCATGCAGATCGTCGTCTGGGTTTTCTGTAATGCCCCCCATTCTTTCATCGTCGAGGCTTTGGATGGTCAGGCGGCGTTTTTTCAGGAAGTTGATGCAGTTGTTCACTACAATCCGTTTGATCCAGGCTCCGATGGAGGATTCGAAACGGAAACTGTCCAACTTCATGAACACATCTATGAAAGATTGTTGCAGCAAGTCCTCTGCATCTTCCCGGTCGTTCAGCATGCGCAGGCAAATGTTGTACATTGCTTGAGAATACAACCGGTACAATTCAAACTGCGCTTTTCTGTCGCCTGCTGCACACGCCTGAACTAGTTCTTTGTGGGTGCTGCCGTAATCCAATCTCTCTGGTTTTGACGCTTTAATTGACAATGCCACAGAAGGCAGGTTGCACTGTCAGGGATAAATTTTGTAACGGGAAATGCCCAAGCTATGTTGATTGGAGGGTGGTGCACCTTTATTCCGACGAAAAAAGCGGAATCACCTACAATGGCAACTCCGCTTTAATTCTTTTTGAAGATTACAGGGGTCACAAGCTTACATCTCCAGTTTGGCTTTTACCAGGTCGGTTACATCGGCGGTTTCATCGGCATAGAGGATGACACCGGATTGTGCATCAAAAATGAACTGGTACCCATTCTCTTCGGCAACGGCTTTGATGGCGTCGTTGACCTTTTTAAGGATGGGCTCCATCAGTTCCTGCTGCTTTGCCATGATCTTTTGTTCCATCTCCTGACCGAACTTGTAAATGGCTTCCTGCTCGGCCTGGAGGTCTTTGGTGACCTGCTCCTCCTCACGGGGGGTCATTTCACCGCGCTGCTTCTTTTGCAGGGCATCCTGCTCTTTTTTCTGGTAGGCCTGTACTTTGGCTTCACCCTGCTTTTTGAGTTGAGTTTCAAAAGCTTCGAGGGTAGAACGCATTTGCTCAACTTCCGGGAGTTGGGAAAGGATGGCTGCAGAATTTACATAGCCAAACTTCTGCGCCTGAAGGGCACTGGCCGTAAAGATCATTGCCGCAAAAAAGATGCTGAGCTTCAAAACGAGATTTTTCATAGGTAAGATTCGATTTAGTCAAAGAGTCGGGGTGCCTCTTTCAGTGTGATTTTTTGCGGGCGCAAAGGTAGCTAAAAAGCTCAGTTTCGCTGTAACTTGTCCAGGATGTCATCGGTTTTGTCATAGCTGGGGTTTGCGAAGATCAAACCGACCACCGTGCTTTTATCCAAAATGAAATCGTAACCTCTTTCATTGGCGTACTCCTCGATGGCTGCATAAACTTTGTCCTGAATGGGTTGCACCAGTTCTTTGCGCTTCTGGAACAATTCTCCTTCCGGTCCAAACTTTTGTTTCTGAAGTTCACGGACTTTCTTTTCCATTTCCATGATCTCATCCTCCTTTTCTCTTCGTTGCTCGTCGCTCAAGAGTACCTGTTCTGCCTGGTAGCGGTTGTACGCACCTTTGATCTTGTCGTATTCCACGGCGATTTCCTGTCGCCATTTGGCAGCCAGTTCATCCAGTTGCTTTTGGGCATCCTGGTACTCCTGGATGGTTTCCATGATGGCAGCCACGTCAACATAGGCTATGCGCTGTGCATTGGCAGATACTGCGGTAATTGTCAAAAACAGAAATGCCAGAATTGAATTCTTTACCATGATTGCATTTTTGAATGTGAAAATTTTTGGTGAGTTCATCTTTGCGCTGACCGTCATTGCGGCCGGGCCCAAAATTAAGGCTTTCTTCAAGCCAGTCTTGTTTAAGACCAGGGCTGCAATTAAAAGGAACAAGGCCATTTCTTAACAGGAGATTAAGTCATTGACATAAACCCCTAAAAACGTGCCTTTTAGACACTTTCCATCGCTCCGGTTTTCAAGGACCTTAACGAGGGTTTAACCCTGTGCCGGCGACCTTTAACGTGAAAGTGAACCTGGAATTATCATTCAAAAGTCGGTTCAATGCTCACATCCAGTTCCCAATTGGCCCTGAGTTGTTCCAGTGATTCTCTGAAAAGGCGCTCTGGTTGCCGGTGCTCGTCGTAGTTGCCGGTGGTCCATTTGCCGTTGCCATCCAGGTCTTCGATAATTTCCACTTCGTAAACGCCGGGGGCCAGTGCGGCTTTTTTAATTACGAGCTTTTCAAGCCCACTCACCGTTCGGGAGTAAACCTCCTTTTGGTTGCTCAGCAGGCGTACCACATAGTTTTTATCGGCCGATAAGTCGTTTACCCGAAGGGTGAGCGAGCCAAAATCCTTTCGCAGCCGGGTCTTGAACTCCCTGACCAGCGTATCGGCATTGGGGGTTCCGAAGAAAGTCGTCACCGCTCCCGGCAACAAGGACAATGTGTAATCTCTGCCCTCCTTCCATTCAGAGCTGACAACCAACTGCCGGTGATTGCCGGAATCCAATTGTACCCGCAGGGGCAGGACAACTCCGGTAGAGTCATCAGAAAGCAGAAAAGCACTTTCATCAAACCGGTCAATCGGATAGTTGAAGCTGAGGGTCAGGGAGGTGTCAGGGTGAATTTCCTCTTTCTTTTGGGAACGGGCAGCTTGCAAACGAACCCGGACACCGGATAAAAATCTTTCTCTTGAGTGCTTGCCAACTTCTATGGTGTCGGTCTTTTCTGCCCGCCGTACAAAAAGCTTCCAGGCAGTATCAACCGGCAGGTCGTACCACAGCACAACCGTGTCTTTTCTGGGGTCTGTCCATATTTTTTGTCCGAGCTCTTCATAGCCAATGTCGAGGCTGTCGGGCTCCCGGCTGAAAACCAGCTTGACCTGGCCGTAGGTGCCGGTCTCTTTTTCTTTCAGGAAGAGCGGAGCCGCCTCCTGAAAAAGCCTGATGCTGACTTTCGTTGCAATTGGGGATGCCTGCGCCACCGGCAAAGAATCCTGCAACTGACTGAGGCTGTCAACTTTCAGGCTGTCGGATATTTCCGGTTTTGGGGGCGGAAGCACTTTCAGCAAGGTGTCCGGAAAGCCGATTTTTTCATTCTGACCGTCGTATTTGTAATTGAGGTTTTCATCCACCAGTGCCACAGCTTTGAACACACCCGTTTTCACATTGCTGATGGTGAAATTGCCCTCCCGGTCGGTGCGGGCAAAATAAAAGGGGCGCTCCGTTCTCACCACCGAGTCTGCCGTGTTTTCGTACAGCATGAACAAGGCTTTTTCCACGGGCTTCCCCGTGTAAGCATCAAGTACATTGCCGCTGACAGAAAGCGAATCAATGAACGGTCCTGTGGAGAATACAAAAACGATTTCGGCCGGATTGCTCTCGTTGAGGTCCACGATGGCATTGCCGAAGTTGATGACATAGGTAGCGCTGTCGCGCAATACTTCTTCTTCGTCAAAACGAAAACGGATGGATTTTTTCCGGCGCTCGATGACGGGCCGCTTTGCCAGAGGCGGTGACACCACCACCTGGTTGAAGACATCTTTTAGCTGTACCCATTCATCAAAATACAGTGCTATCTCCTGCTTCGCGAAATTTGTCTGGTAGTTGGGAGTGGAAAGGGTGGAATCCAGTTTGGGCGGTTCGGTGTCTTTTTCACCTCCCGTGAGAGGGGTCTGGTTTGCGCAAGCGACCAAAAAGAATAAACTTCCAAAAAGAAGGCAAACCTGGATGAAGTATTTCCGAAGTGATTCCAATGCGTGAAAAGATGTTTTTCGAAGAAAGCAATAAAACGGCCCAAAGGTGCCCCATTTACCGGGGTTTAACAACATTCAGCCTTCGGAATGCCCCTGGCGTTTGCGGCGCATTTCCAGGTTGCGGGGATGAAAGTTCAGCACAGTTTCACGAAGGTAGGCCGTGTCCATGTGGGTGTACAATTCGGTGGTGGTAATGCTTTCGTGGCCGAGCATGTCCTGCACGGCTTTCAGGTCGGCTCCGCCCTCCACCAGGTGGGTGGCAAAGGAATGCCGGAAGGTGTGCGGGCTGACTGTCTTCTCAATGTTGGCCAACTGCGCCAACTCTTTGATGATGTAAAAAACCATGATGCGGCTCAGCTTTTTGCCGCGCTTGCTGAGAAAGACGAAGTTCTCGTGGTAGGGGTCAATTTTTATTTGCCGCCTCACACCTTCTGCATAAAACCGGATGTGTTTGATGGCCTCGTCGCCAATGGGCACCAGGCGTTCTTTGTCGTTTTTACCGATCACCTTGATGATGCCTACATCCAGGTAAAGGTTGGTCATTTTCAGGTTGATGAGCTCGCTGACACGCAGGCCACAGGCGTAAAGCGTTTCCAGCATGGCCCTGTTTCGCTGGCCGTGGGGCAGGCTGAGGTCAATGGCTGCCAGCATGCGCTGTATCTCATCGTAGGTGAGCACTTCGGGTATCTTCCTGCCCAGCCTGGGCATCTCGAGCAGTTCGGTGGGGTCGTCATCCCGGACATCCTCCATGAGCAGGTATTTGAAAAAGGCCTTGATACCGGAAATAATGCGGGCCTGGGAGCGAATGTCCAGGCAGAGCTCGTTGAGCCAGCAAAGAAACTGCCCGAGGGTTTCGGAGCTTACCGTTTCAGGACTGACACTGACCTGATTCAGCTCCAGGTAGCTGATCAGTTTGGACACGTCCCGGACATAAGCCTGAACGGTGTTGTCAGACATTGAACGCTCCAACTTCAGGTATGCCTCAAACCCCTTTACAAACGATTCCCACATGCCGCAAAAATAGCTTTCCTTCCGGCAAGGCAACTTTTTGTCAAAACCCGGCCCCTGCCTTGCGTTCAACTGCCACCATACAGAAGTTTAAATGACTTAGCTTTGCGCCTCAAATTTTAACAAGCATGACTGTATCACTGAATTGGCTGAAACAATACATTGACACGGAACTCTCCCCGGAAGAAATTGCAGACATCCTCACCAGCCTTGGATTGGAGGTGGAAGGAATGGAAGAAGTGGAGTCTGTAAAAGGTGGACTGAAGGGCGTGGTGATCGGAGAAGTTTTGGAAGCGAAAAAACACCCCAACGCCGACCGCCTGAGTTTGACGAAGGTGAACATAGGCCGGGACGAACCCCTGCAGATCGTTTGCGGGGCACCCAATGTGGCAGCCGGCCAGAAAGTACCCGTAGCCCTTGTTGGCACCACCCTCTACCCTTCTGAAGGCGAACCATTTACCCTGAAAAAAGGAAAGATCAGGGGTGAAGTTTCCGAAGGGATGATCTGCGCAGAAGACGAGTTGGGCCTCGGTACTGACCACAGCGGCATCATGGTGCTGCCCGATGAGGTTGAAACCGGCACCCCCGCCAGCAAATTTTTCAACATTGAAAAGGATGTCATCTACGAAATAGGGCTGACACCCAACCGGTCTGACGCTACCTGCCACATCGGCGTAGCCAAAGACCTGGCTGCCGCACTCCGGTTCCGCAATGACCAGGAAGCAAAAGTGAAAATGCCCGATGTCAGCAACTTCCCGGAAGACGCTGAAGACAAAATGCCCGTAGAAGTCATCGTCGAAAACACGGAAGCCTGCCCAAGGTACGCCGGGGTGGTTATCACGGGTTTGAAAATCGGTGAATCACCGGACTGGCTGAAAAACCGGCTCAGGGCGGTGGGTGTGCGGCCCATCAGCAACATCGTTGACATTACCAATTTCATTCTGCACGAGCTGGGACAACCGCTCCACGCCTTCGACCTCGAGGCCATCACCGGGCGCACCATCCGGGTGAAAACCCTGGCCGAAGGCACCAAATTCATCAGCCTGGACGAACAGGAGCGCAGCCTGAGCGCCGAAGACCTGATGATCTGCGACGGAAATTCCAGCCCCATGTGTATTGGGGGGGTGTTTGGCGGGCTGAACTCAGGGGTCAAAGACGGCACCTCCTCCATCTTTCTGGAGAGCGCCCATTTCAACCCCGTGTACATTCGCCGGAGCAGCACCCGCCACAACCTGCGCACCGATGCCGCCAGGGTGTTTGAAAAAGGCAGCGACCCCAACATTTGCGTCTATGCCCTGAAACGAGCCGCCATGATGATGGCGGAACTGGCCAGTGGTGAGATCGCCTCCAGGGTCGTGGACATCTACCCGAACCCGGTGCAGCCCAAACAGGTGACTTGCACCTACGACTACGTCAACAGGCTCATCGGCACTGATATGTCAAAAGACGACATCCACAAAGTGCTGGATGCACTGGAAATGCCCATCGTTGCTGAAGACGAGAAAAGCTTTACCGTGGCCGTGCCGACCAACAAAGCCGACGTGACCCGCCCGGCTGATGTGGTGGAAGAAATTCTGCGGGTGTACGGCCTCGACAATGTTCCGGTGCCCGGGCAAATGCGCATCAGCATGGTCAAAAACGAGTACCCGGATGCCAACCAGGTGAAAAACACAATAGCCGGTTACCTGGCTTCCAATGGCTTTCACGAGATCATGTCATTGTCGCTGACGCAAAGCACCTATTTCAAAGAAATTTTACCGAAGGAAGAAAATGAACTGGTGTTCATCAACAACACCTCCAACGCCACCCTCGACGTGATGCGGCCAACCATGCTGTTCAGCGGCCTGGAGGCCATCGTCCACAACCAGTCGAGGCAACAGACCGATCTGAAATTGTTCGAGTTTGGCAAGACTTACCTTCGGAAAACGGACAGCAGCCCGGACGAAAAGGACGTGACCAAAATGTTCAGTGAACCCCAGCACCTGGCGCTGTTCCTCACCGGCCGAAGATGGGCCGAAAGCTGGAGAATCAAAGAAAAGCCTGAACCCCAGGCCGACTTTTTTACGTTGAAGAGCCACGTCGTCAATATCCTGGAACGACTGGGCATCAAAGGATACCAGCAATCAGCAACTGAAGTTGAACACCTGGCCTATGGCATGCGCTTCCACCGGGGCCCGCAAGAACTGGCAGTTTTCGGCAAGGTAAAACCTGCCGTGAGCAAAAAGGCCGGAGCCCGGGGCGCCGTGTTCATGGCAGATTTCAACTGGGACCTGCTGCTGAAACTCGCAGGAAAACAGAACATCGTTTTCGCAGAGCCCGGCAGGTTCCCGAGTACCCGGAGAGATCTGGCACTCATCATCGGAAATGAGGTGAGTTTTGAAGACCTGGCCAAAATTGCCAGAAAAACAGAGAAAAAATTGCTCAAACAAGTAGACCTCTTCGACGTTTACGAAGACGAGGAAAAGCTTGGAAAAGGGAAAAAATCTTACGCCATCAGCTTTGTCTTCCAACACAGCGAACGCACCCTGAAAGACAAAGAAGTGGACAAGATCATGGATAAGCTCATCAAAGTTTACGAAGAAAAACTGGGAGCTGTCGTCAGAAAATAACCCCCGACAGGAGCATTTTGTACCACCATCGGGAATCAAAAAAAGGTGGAATTGAACGAACAACTCAACCTGATAGAACAAAAAGTACAGCAACTGGTAGCACAAGTTCATACCTACCGCAAGGAAAATGCTGTACTTTTGGAGCAGAATAACCGCCTGACCGGTGAGCTCGAAGATAAAGATCAGTTGCTCACCAGGGCTATTGAAAAATTGACCGGCATTCAAAGGATGCTGGCTCAGCAGCCCGGAGGGCTTGAAGAAAGTTCCAAAGCATCGAATTCAACCGTCAAACAATGCCTCGATGAATTGTCGGAGTGCATTGAGTGGCTGAAAACAGCTTAGGATATGGAAGACCAGGACAGCAAGCGAATTACAATAACCATTGCCGGCCGGCCATATCCTCTTAAAATAAAAGCGACAGACGAAGCCGTCATTCGCAAGATAGCCAGGGAAGTCAATGAAAAAGTCAACCGTTTTCAATTAAGCTATCCCAACCGAGACAAACAGGATTGCCTCGCCATGGCCCTTTTGGCCTATGCAGTGGACCTGTACAAGGCTAATCTTCGCTCCGATGCCCATTCTTCAAAAGAACTTTCCGAAAAACTCTCCGCCATCAACGACCTGCTCGACCAGGTGCTGCAATGAGCCCACCTCCCTGTGCCGGTTTTTGAAGCGCCAACAGGCGATTCCTTAACCCTTTAACAAATTGACATTATGGAAATAGGAACCGGATTACTCATCGGCCTGCTAGTGGGTGCGGTGGCAGGGTTCATTATCGTCAAAATGCTGCTGGGCAAAAAAAAGCAGCAGCTCATTGACGAAATGAATGCCAAAGCCGATCAGGAAATCAAACAAGCCCAGCAAACCGCCAGGCGCATCATCAAAGAGGCCGAGTCGAAAAACGAAAGCATTAAACGCAGAAAAATCCAGGAGGCCAGAGAGCGGTTCAACAAATTGCGGGCAGAGTTTGAAGCAGAAAAGGCCCAGAAATTTGTCTCGCTGAAAGAGCGTGAAGTAGAAATCAAAGGACTGGAAAAGGACCTGCAAAGCAAGCAGGACAAATTCACCAACCGCCTCAAACAACTCGAAGAGCGGGAAGCTGACCTCGAACAGCGGGAGTCTGAAATCGGAGCCATTCGCAGCAACCTGGAAAAACAACTCAAAGTTCTTGCGAAGAAGAAAGAAGAACTGGAAGCCGCCAACGAACAACGCATCAAGGCATTGGAAAACATCGCCAGGCTGTCAGAAGCCGAGGCCAAAGAACAACTCCTGGAAGCAGTGAAAGCCAAGGCCGAAACCGACGCCATGGCATTGGTGAAAGAAACCATCGCCCAGGCAAAGATAGACGCCAACAAAGAAGCCAAAAAAATCATCGTGCAGACCATCCAGCGGATGGCGTCTGAATACACCATCGAAAACACCGTCTCTGTTTTCCAACTGGAAAGCGACGACATGAAAGGACAGATCATCGGCCGCGAAGGACGGAACATCCGGGCCCTGGAAGCTGCCACCGGCGCAGAAATCGTGGTGGACGACACCCCGGAAGCCATCGTCATCAGCAGCTTTGATCCCATCCGAAGGGAAGTGGCCAGGCTGTCGCTGAAAAAACTGGTAGCCGACGGCCGAATCCACCCGGCACGCATCGAAGAGGTGGTGGCCAAAACCCGCAAACAACTCAATGAACAAATTGTGGAAATTGGCGAACGCACCGTGATCGAGCTGGGCATTCACGGCCTCAATGCCTACCTGGTAAAAATGGTGGGCCGTATGCGTTTCCGTTCGTCCTACGGACAAAACCTGCTCAAGCACTCCATCGAAACGGCTAACCTCTGTGGCATCCTGGCTGCCGAACTGGGCCTCAACCCCAAACAGGCCAAAATGGCCAAAAGGGCCGGCCTGCTCCACGACATCGGAAAAGTTGCCGAAGAGGAAACCGAACTGTCACACGCCATCCTCGGCATGCAACTCTGTGAAAAGTACGGCGAGCACCCCATCATCTGCAACGCAGTGGGTGCCCACCACGACGAAATAGAAATGAACAACATCATCTCCCCCCTGGTGCAGGCCTGCGACGCCATCAGCGGTGCCCGCCCCGGTGCCAGAAGGGAAATCCTCGAAAGCTACCTCAAGCGAATCGTGGAACTGGAAGAACTGGCCATGGGCCACGACGGCGTGCAAAAAGCTTTCGCCATGCAAGCCGGCCGTGAACTGCGAGTGATCGTGGAATCAGACAAAGTCACCGACCAGTACGCCGATGACCTCGCTTTCATGATCTCGCAAAAAATCCAGGACGAAATGCAGTACCCCGGTCAAATCAAAGTGACCGTGATCCGGGAAAAACGGGCGGTGCAGTTCGCCCGCTAACCACCATCGCCCTTCGGGCAACAATCACTGTACACAAACGGGCTGCCGGATGTTTCCGGCAGCCCGTTTTGGTTTGTTCAATCCGTTCCGGCAAGTGTTAAACCGAGCCCTGCAAGGCGTCACTTGCCGTGCCCTGGAACTTCGTCCCCCATCAGGCGCTGACTTAAAGTCAGCTCCTGAATTATTCTTCCCTGAATCCCCCGGTGCACATTGATCTGTCTTCCCACTGAATACAGGAGCTAACCGGAAGTTAGCCCCTGTGAGGGCCACATCAGGCGCTGACTTAAGGTCAGCTCCTGAATTC
>JALWSS010000061.1 GCA_026993525.1 Saprospiraceae bacterium | reverse complement strand
GGGTTGCCACTGAAGAGGGTCCACATGCCTGTGCCCACAGATGGTGCCGTGGCAGCCAGTTGCAGAATGTCATTTTCACAAGCCACGACGGGCGGGCCCGCCTCGGCTTCGTTGTTCGGAATGGTGTTCAGGGAAACGACCGTCGGGTCAGAAGGCTCCGACTCGCAGCCGTCCACGCTGGCCACTACATAGAACGCTGCGTCACCCTCGCCGTACTGTTCTGGATCGGGCAACACAAAATTCAGCGCCGGGGTGGCCGTGCCGAGGGGCTGGCCGCTGCTGTTGTACCAGGTGTAGCTGGCACCCGGCGTGGCCGAGTTGGGGCTCACCAGCAGCATCACGTCGTCGGTGCCGGAGCAGTATGGCCCGGCATTCATGGCCACCGGTGCGCCCGGTTTTTCCTTGATATCAACGTTGAGTGTCAGCACTTCCGACCAGCAACCATCCTGCATTTTTCTGACGGAGTAAGTGCCGGCGTGGGTGCCGGGGTTGGCGTTGTTGATGACCGGATTGCAAACCGAAGCGCTGAAGCCTCCGGGGCCGGTCCATTCGTAGGTGGCACCGCTGGTGCAGTTCACGCTGAGCTGAATGACCTCACCTTCGCAAACGGGGCTGTTGCTCATGGGCTGAACAACCGGAACAACGTTTACCGTGACAACGGTGGAAGCAGAAGCAACCGACAGACAACCATCCACACGGTATTGCACGGTGTAGGTGCCGGAGTCGGTCATGGTCAGGCTGTTCAGGGTCAGCGACGGGCTGGTTGTCACCACCGTTCCCGACGGGGTGTTCCAGACGTACTCAGCGGTGGCCCCACCCGGGTAGGCCGGAATGCTCATGGTCAGGCTTTCACCTTCGCAAAACGGATTGCTGCCGCTGAGCGCCGGTGCGGAGGCTGGCGTAGCCACCACTTCCGGAATCACCACATTGACGGTGTACGGCAGGGAGGAGCAGCCATCCTGGTTGGTAACCACCAGGGTGTAGGTTCCGCTGTCGTCGGCAGTGGCACCCGGAATTACGGCGTTGGCATCCGAGGAGGCATAGCCGTTGGGACCCGTCCAGAGGTAGTTGTAGGTGCCGGGGTCTATGGGGAACAAGGTAGCCACCAGGTTCACATCCACCGGCCCGAGGGCACAGTCGGGAGCATCGCTGCTGGCACCGGTGATATCCGGCCGGTCAAACACATCCAGGAAGACGAACTCCTGAACGGAACACCCGTACTGCGAGGTAACTACCACGGAGTAGGTTCCCTCGTCGTTGAGGTTTACATTTTCGATGATTGGATTTGCTTCGGCAACGATCTGCCCGTCGGGGTAGCTCCATTTGTAGCTCACGTTTTGCGTAGCAGAGTTGGCCGAGAGCTGCACGTCCTGGCCTTCGCAGGCCGCCGACGGGTTGGCCGATACATTCACCGACTCGGGCAACGGCGCCACATAGACGGTAGTGGGTTCTGACGGCAGCGATTCGCAGGGGTTGCCGTTGGCGATGACCGTCCACTGCCCCGCATCTTTGTTGATATCCACGGCTGCGATGGTCAGCACGTTGGTGGGGGTGGTTATCGTCGTAAACATGGGGGTGGTCCATTCGTACGACACCACGCCCGGAATAGCTGTGGCCGTAAGGGTCACCGCTTCGCCGGCACAGGCCGGGTTGGCGGCAGTGGTTGTGTTGGTGACGGTTGGTTTCGGTGGAATGGGCACAACCGTTACGGTGACATAAGCCGGATCGGACACGCAGCCGTTGTTGGTCACTACCAGCTCGTAAACGCCGTCGTTGCAATCGTCCACGTTGGCAATGGCCGCCGGGCTGCAACTGGTGGAGGTGAATCCGCAAGGCCCGGTCCACTGGCAAATGGTGCCGGGGGCGTTGTTGATGGAGTTCAGCATCAGGGATTCGCCTTCGCAAAGCAGGAAGTTATCCGTTTCAGGAACCGCAATGGGCTTTTGTTTGACCTCGATGGTAACGGTATTGGAAACCTCCGAATCGCATCCTTTCCGCTCAACCACCATGTAAAACATGTAAGTGCCGGAAGCCGGCGGTGTCATGCTGAAAGAGGGGATGCTGGTGGTAGCCACCAACATGCCGTTGGGCGCCACGCCAGAGAACCACTTGTACGACACATCAGAACCACACACCACCTCAGATGAAAGCTGGAAGGTTTCCCCTTCGCAAATTGAGGTGGTGACAGCCTGGATGTTCGGTGTTGCCAAAGGCAACAGGTCGCAGGTCACCTGAACGGTGTTGACCGACTGGCAGCCGGTGACACCCGTTATTTCAACCGTATAAAAACCGACATCGCTCATGCTGGCATTCAGGATGGTCGGATTTTCTACGAAGGAAAATGGCAAGCCCTGCGGGTTGTACCAGGTGTACTGGAAGGCGTTGTTGCCACCTGGCGCTGCCGGCGGATTGGCAAAGAACTGCAAGTCTGCGGTTCCGCAATTGCTGATCACGGTAGGCTGTGGCTTTTTGGTGCTCACCCCAACAAAGGTGTTACAGGTGGATACATTGCCGGAGAGGTCCTCCACCGTCAGGGTCACGTTGACCACACTGGGAGAGTTGCAAGTAATGGTGTTGGGTGTAACCGTCATGGCTGCTATTCCGCAATTGTCGGAACTGCCCAGGTCAATCTCTGCCGGGAAGATGGTATCAATGACGAAGCCACTGGGGTTGATCTCCACAAAGGTGGGGCCGCAAAGGGCCTCCGGTGCTTCGTTGTCTTCAACCACGATGTCGAAGGTGCATTCATTCTCATTCCCGTTCAGGTCGGTCACCATGTAATGCACGGTGCTCGTTCCCTGCAGGAAAGTGATGGTCTCCGGCTCCAGCGGCGGAATCAGCGTGGTGGGGTCTATGGAAGTGGCCCCCGTAACATAAAAGTCCGGCGCCACGCTCTCATAGCTTATCGTCGCAAACATGTAGCTGCCATCTGTGTCACCGTCGTTGTTCACCTGCAAGGGGTCACAGGGGTTGATGCCCCAACCGGGGCCGGCAGGTGGTATGGGATAGCTCTGGAATGATTTGGCTGTGATCTGAAAACTGCCGTTGGCAGCCCAGGTATTGAATGTGGAGGCCGGCACCTGGAAAATGGCCAGGCTGGGGGTGTTGCAATCACCAGGCACCACGTGGGGCTGACCTTTGGCGGTGGTTCCTAAAAAGTTGCCGTCGGGATCGTAGATCTCAAAATAGGCACCTGAAGAATCCACATCGCCCTGGATGGTGATGATCAGGCTGACCAGACCCGGCGTTGCATTGGCCGGCAGGCCGACGAAAGTGAAAACCTTGTCGTCGGCTACAAAATCGTTCAGGTTGGGGTTGTAGGTGTAGCTTATCAAGCGCTCCGACGGTTGGTCGGGCTGGGTTTGCTCGGTGGGAGTGGTTACGCCGCAATTGTCACTCACGTTGAGGAACAAAGGCACCTCCACGTCCATTTCACACACGCCGTTTGGCAGCACCAGGTTTTGCGAAGCAGGACATACAATCTGAGGCATTTCATTGTCCTCAACGGTGATCTGGTAACTGCACGTTGATTCGTTGCCGACGCAGTCGGTGAAGTAATAGGTTATGGAATTGGCACCCAGGGCAAATGTTTCGGCCACAGGGCCCACCGGAGCTACCGGCACCCTGGCGCCGCCGTTCACACTGTATTCGAATTGCAGGTACTGCGGGAAGTTGGCCTTGTAGATCAGCTCAGCACTGACGGAGCCGCCGGGGCAAATCGGATTCACGGAAAAGCGGCCCGGCTGCCCTGCGGGAATGTTGGGCTTCACGGTGATGGTCACTACCCCGTCGAAAGCCCACTGGTCGAACAGCGATGCCGCCACCTGGATGCTGGAGGTGGTGTCGCCACATTGAACGGCCGTGTGGGCGATGGAGCCCAAAAACAGGTCGTTTTCACCAAAAACATTCAGGTACTCGGTGGGGGCTTCGGCGTCCACATCTGTCAGGATAAAGGTGAATTTCACAGGCCCCTGCGCCGCAAACGGAGGCCCGGGCACGGCGAAGTTGAAGACCACGTCGTTCACCGGGGTTTCCACCGGATCGGCACCCGGAGGAATGCTGAACACCTCTGACAGCGTCAGGGTGTCGGATACCATAACATTTCCGCAATCTTCGGAAATGGAGGGTAGTTGCAGCAAAGTGGTATAATCGCAAACTCCGGGATCAGCACTGACGGTGATGTCTTCGGGACAGTTGGTCAGCACCGGCGCCATGTCATCAATGATGGTGAAGGTGGCAGTGGTCGTGTCGGAATTTCCGCAATCGTCCATCACCACAAAATCAACGGTGCTGGTGCGGTAAACCTGGGAGGAGTCAGCCACACAGGCCGGTGCCTGCAGGTAGGCCGTGTCTGCCGTTCCGGAAATGAAAGCCGTCCAGGTCAGCAAGGACGGGTGGGTGCAGTTGTCATCGGCGGTGGCGCCGGCACGGATGGCAATCCAGGCGTCGAACAGGCTGTCCAGGTCCACACCGGGGTCGCAGGTGTACACCACATCGGATGCCTGGTTGTCAACGGTGGGTGGCAGCACGTCGGTGACGGTGATGACCTGCACCGAATCAATGCTGTTGCCACAGGCGTCGTACACCGTCCAGGTCCGGTAAATGGTATGGGAATAAGAGCAAAGCCCTGCCACGATGACATCCGTTGTGGAGTCTTGCGGCATGGGGTCGCAATTGTCATTGAAGTTGGTGGCCCGCCCGGTCACGTTGAGGTCGTCGGCGCTGGCGCAGTCCACGGTAATATCAGCCGGAAAGTCAGCGGTTGGGGGCACGGTGTCAATCACCGTGATGTTTTGCTGTTTGGTGCGGCTGTTGCCACAGGCGTCGGTCACCGTCCAGGTTCGAAGGATGGTAAAAGCCTGGGGGCATGTATCTGCCACGATCTGCTCGTCGAAAGCATAGGTCAGGTCGGGGTCGCAGTTGTCAGTGATGTTGGTGATGCTGCCCAACAGGGTGGTGTCCGGATTCATATCGCAGGTGATGGTCGTATCCGCCGGTATGTCGAAATCCGGCTCCATCAGGTCTTCCACATTGATCACCTGGTCCATTTCCACGGTGTTTCCGCAGAGGTCGGTTGACGTCCAGGTGCGGATGATGGTGTAGGTATAGTCCGTACAGGACCCGTCATTGGTTTGCGAAGAAGATTCCGTGAACTGGACGGTGACACCTGCGTCGCAATTGTCGGTAACGGTAACGGTCGGGGCCGGCGGTATGGGGTCCGTACAGGATATGAAGACATTGGCAGGCACTCCGTTCAGCACCGGTGCCTCGTTGTCCTGGATAACATAAGTGACAGTTTGCGAAGCGACGTTGCCGGAATTGTCAACGACGTAAAAAGTAACCGTAACCTCTCCGCACAAATCGGTGAAAGATGCGGGCCCGTCGTGGTAGATGGTATCAATGCTGCAATTGTCCGTGGCATTGGCCATTACGGAATCCAACTGCGACTGCACCCAGGTGGCGTAGTCAGCAGTGTCGCAACTGACCGTATCCCCCAACACGGTGTAATTCATCATTGGCGGAACCGAATCCACAAACACAATGTCAAAACAGAGCGTGTCAGACACCCCGCTGCCGCTTACGATGTAGTGCATGGTGACGGTGGTACCGCTGGGGATAGGTGCCCCCAGGTTGTAACCCGTCAGCGCCGAGCTGAAGATCAGGGCGCTGGGCGTGGGATTTACCTCAATAGCACCCGTGCCAATCAGAAGGGTATCCTGACAATTGTTCTCATCCACAAAGAAGGTGTCAGGGCCGGTATAGTTCAGTGTGAAAAGGTCACCCGGATTCTCGCAGAAATTTTGCGAGTAAGCCTTGTTCATCCATGAGAAAAAAGCTGCCGTCAGGGTGATAGTCAACAGCCAGCTTTGCATAAATCGGTTCTTCATACCTTGAGGTTTGTTACGCCGGATAATAGTTTGGGTACATCAGGGTTGCTTTACCTGCTTTTTGGGGTTTTTGTTTCTTCCAAAAGGAAAACTTGCTGGATTTCAGGTGTGGAAAGTTTGCGGGGTGTGATTTCCTCAAAGCCAAGTCAGCCCGACATGGAATGTTCGATGTCATCAAAGCATACTTGTCTTACGATTTGTCCAAAGGAAACAGGCGCGCAAAAAGGTGTGTAAATCGGTTTCATAGAAATTTTAATTCATGGGACGTTCCGAAGGTAAAAATCAATCCGGAATTGGTGGCTCAAAAATCGGGCGCAAATTAGAAAAAAACACTACCTGTTATCTGTGATTTTGCTCTAACCTACCCTAAGCCATTGCCCATCAGCAAATTACACACATTGCAATTTTTAGGTATTTTTTCGTCGCCCTTCGGGCAATTGCCGGATTAAGCGTGAAAACAAGGTGTGCATGGCTTTCAACAGCGAATGGATTGCCATTTGCAACAGTAAATTTGCAACCCATCTCTCAACTCCTCTCAACCCTTAAATGCCTCTCACGGAGACCACGGTGCTCACGGAGGTTTTTCTCTGTGTCCGCCGTGGGCGCTGTGAGAGAAAAAAAACCGTTGGAGCAATTCAGGCCGCAACGGAAAGTTGCAACCTGATAAGGCCTCTCACGGAGGCCACGGTGCCCACGGAGGTTTTGTGATGAATTCAGGCCGCAACTGAAAGTTGCAACCTGATACGGAAACCCCTCTAAACCTCCCGTCCCGAACTTGATTCGGGATCGGGATCAGCCTCCCAAACTCAACCCGGCCGGGGAATATCAGAAGTACATTAGGGGTTCATTCCCACACCAGTTCGTAAACCGGTTCCACAACGATGATCTTCGGCTCGTCGTCTTGCTTTACTGCCGCGGTATCGTGTATGGGTTCAACGGGCTGATCGAAAAAGCCCTCACCCGGCAGTTGTGCCAGTTTGTAGGTCGGGGCTTTCAGGATGGCGCTTCCTATGGTCCTTTCGCCGGCTTTTTCATACTTCTTGCCAAAGAGGGGTTGTTCAGCAGCCGGGCTTTGCTCCGGAGCATCCACCACCTCGATGCGGTTCAGGGGCATGGCGTAATCGTACACAAAGAGACCGTACCGCTCGATGATGCCGATCAGCTTTTCGGCGTATTCGGGGTCGGTTGCATAGCCGCAGCTTTTCAGACCTTTTGCCCAGGCTTCGTAGTCGGTGTGGGGGTTGTCAAAAAGGGGCTCATAGCGCACGCCCTGTTTCAGGAATTCGGAATGGTCCCGGAAGGATTGCACGATGTCATCGTATTTTCTGAAGCAGGATTTGCCCGGCTCGTCGTCCATGGCGAAAAAAGTCGGGCCCTCCCAACCGTTGTAGCATTTGATACCGAAATAGTTGTTGGCATTCATGGCCGTCTCCCCCTGCCCCCAGTTGGATTCCAGGATCGCCTGGGCAAGGGTGATACTGGATGGTATGCCGGCGTTCAACATCTCATCAACAGCCAGCTGGGCGTATGTTTCAATGAAAACCTGCCGATCTTCTTCTGTGAGGTTGGTGGTATTGTTGGCCAGGACACTGGCTGTCAGCAGCATCGGAAAGATGATGGCGTGTAGTTTCATGAGTCCGGGTAAATTGGACCAAACCCGGGGTAAACCCCGCAGGTTCAGTGGATTATAATTTGTCGTTTATTCAGCCTTTATCCCGGGACACCTTCATAGTAGTTTTAGTGCCAATACATGCTTAGCAAGAAGAGTACCAGCTCATATAATCCCAAATGTTAAATTTTAAATTTTTCTATTTGTTGACTCTTTCGCACCACTTTCGGAAATGCAGAACCACCGGCCGATCAGCTAAAAATGTATTTTACGACCATGTATAGCTGCGCTGGAAAGATAGCTGAGAAGCCCCTTTGGCGAAGAGGCGGTTTGCCCAAATGAAATTGTGCAACCGGCCAAAATCACTGCGCAACCTGATTTTGTTCTTTGCCCTAAGCCGAAGAAACGATAACTTTGCCGTCGCTTTTAACGACAGGCCTCCCCACACAGTTAGGTTCACCGAAAGATTTCAGGTGGCAGATTTACACATTTATTTTTGACTCAAACCATTTGATACTATGGATGCTACAACCAAAAATAAGACGAGGTATTCCGACGAAGAACTGGCTGAATTCCGTGTATTGATCGAGCAAAAACTCGAAGAGGCAAAGAAGCAACTGGAGTACTATAAAAAGCAGCTTGCTGAAATGGCCGACAACCCGGACAGCAAAGTCAAAAACCTCGAAGACGGTACCGGCTCGGCCGAAAGGGAGCAGCTCACCCAGCTTGCCGCAAGACAGGAGAACCTGATCGTTCACCTGGAAAATGCACTCTTGCGCATAGAGAACAAGGTGTACGGCATTTGCCGGAAAACCGGTAAGCTGATCAGCAAAGAGCGGCTCAGGGCCGTGCCACACGCCACCCTCAGCATTGACGCAAAAAACTCAAGATAATTTCCGGCCTCTGTCAGGGTCGGGCAAACGCCTGGAGCATTGGTTTGCTCCGGGCGTTTGCTTTGGTGCAACCCCTTCTGTTTGAAAGATAAACATCAAAAGAATGCTTTGCAGCATCTTCTGTCGTTGAATCCTCCGGGGTTTCCGAACTTTGGTGCCCGAAAGTTGTCTTTTATCGGTTAAACAATTTTAAGATTTGAAGAAGTCACACAAAATAGCACTGCTGATATTACTGGTGCTCCTGATTGATCAGGCCCTCAAGATCTGGATCAAAACCAACATGGAGTACGGCGATGAGATCAGGATTTTTGGTTTGGACTGGGCCCGCATTCACTTCGTAGAGAACGAGGGCATGGCTTTCGGCATCATACTTCCCGGCGAATACGGGAAACTGGCACTGAGCCTCTTCAGACTTCTGGCCGTAGGGGCCTTGTTTTACTACCTGCATCTCCTCGTCAAGGCCAACGCGCCTTTCGGATTGCTGGCCAGCTTTGGCCTCATCCTGGCCGGTGCCCTCGGCAACATCATTGACAGTGCTTTTTACGGTGTTATCTTTTCCAGTTCACCCGTTCACGGCGGTTTGGCTGCCTTGTTTCCGGAAGGTGGTGGCTATGCCGGGTTCCTGCACGGGCGGGTGGTGGATATGTTTTATTTCCCCATGTTCGACGGGTACTTTCCCGACTGGCTGCCCTTTTGGGGAGGGGAGTATTTCCAGTTTTTCAGGCCGGTGTTCAACATCGCCGACGCCTCCATTACCATCGGTGTGTTCAGCCTGCTGCTTTTCAACCGCAAGTTCTTCAGCAGCCACTCCATTGAAGACCTGCAAAAACAAAACGCAAGCGAAATTGCCGAAGAAAGTGAAGCCCCGTCAGAAGAACTCGCCACAGCTCCCCAGCCACTGGCCATGGACTCCAGCCCGGATCAGGAGGGTGCAAAAGAATCCTGAGGTTTTGCAATGAAATTTTACCATCCGAGAGGCGATCTGATGATCGCCTTTACCATCCGAGAGGCGATCTGGTGATCGCCTTTACCATCCGGGAGGCGATCTGGAGATCGCCTTTACCACCCGGGAGGCGATCTGGTGATCGCCTTTACCACCGGGAGGCGATCTGGAGATCGCCTTTACCATCTGGGAGGCGATCTGGTGATCGCCTTTACCATCCGAGAGGCGATCTGGAGATCGCCTTTACCATCCGCGAGGCGATCTGGTGATCGCCTTTACCATCCGGGAGGCGATCTGGTGATCGCCTTTACCATCTGGGAGGCGATCTGGTGATCGCCTTTACCATCCGAGAGGCGATCTGGTGATCGCCTTTACCATCTGGGAGGCGATCTGGAGATCGCCTTTACATCCGGGAGGCGATCTGGAGATCGCCTTTAACGGTACTTCCACACACGAAAGCTTTGCCCTTTGTAAAAGTTTGTTTCGCCTGCCGGCAATTCCAGAAATGCATCGGAGTCAACGAGGTTGGCCAGGTCACCGGAGCCACCTCCTTTGCGGGGTTCTGCAACCAGCACACCACTTGCTGAGCAGTGCAACTTCACCTGCAAGAAATAGGTGAGCGGGGGCTTGAAGGTGAAGTCGGCACTCAATTGGGCATAAACAGGGTCTTCCGGATGTTGCCCCAGGCAACGCTGCAGCCAGGGACGGAAATAGCGGTGCAGGCACATGAAGGATGAAGCCGGATTGCCCGGCAGGGCGAAGACAACAGCCGCGCCCTTTTTTCTTCCAAACCAGAATGGTTTTCCCGGTCGCTGCGCAATGCGGTGAAAGCGTTTTTCCACCCCCAGTTCTTCCAGAACTTCGGGCAGGTAGTCCAGCTTGCCCATGGACACCCCCCCGCTCAAAACGAGGGCATGGTTGCTTTCGAGTAATTGTCCAAGGGTCTTCCTTATCTGCTTTTTCTCATCCAATACGTGGTGGCAGTTCACTTCCACTCCCCATTGCCGAAGGGCAGCACTGAGCGCATGAACATTGGAACGTCGGATTTGATGTGGCAGTGGCTTTTGGTCCACCGGTACCAGCTCATCACCACTGGAGATGACCGCCACTTTTGGCATCGCACTCACTTCCAGGCGGGCTTTCCCCACCGTTGCAGCAACACCGGTTTCTGCAGGGCTTATTCGTACACCCGGCTCAGCAAGGATCGCCCCGGCAGGTCGGTCAGAGGCACGGCCGTGGATGTTTTGCCGAAGCAAAACTTCATCCAACTCCACTGTGGCATGGCCATCGGCAAGGGTCAGGTCTTCGTACCGAACAACCACATCTGCCCCTTCGGGCAAAATGGCGCCGGTCATCACCTCTAGGCAAGTGCCTTTGGCGGTCAGTTTTTGCTGCGGGCTGCCGGCTGCCTGCAAACCCGCAATCCGGAAATTGCGGATGCCATTTTCAAAATCCTCAAACCGGATGGCGATGCCGTCCATGGCCACGCGGTCAAAAGGCGGGAAATCCCGGTCGGCAACCAACTCCTCCCGCAGCACCCGCCCGACGGCATTCCCAAGGTCAACACGCTCAGCCGGAAGCAAAACGGCAGTCTCCATAATCAGTCTTTCGGCTTCGGAAACGGAAATCATTTTTGAAAGGTTTTTTCGGAAGGTTTTTCGGAAGGTTTTTGGAGGTTTTCAGGAGGTTTTTTAGGGTTTTTGAAAGGTTGTTGGCAAACACAAGCCCCTGAACCGTGCAATCGCTGAATCCGTTTAATCCGCGATCGTTTTGAAGAGGTTTTTCGGAAGGTTTTTCGAAAGGTTTTTGGAGGTTTTGGAGGTTTTTTTTAGGGCTCTTGAAGAGGTTTTGGTGTTATTCTACCGGGTAAGTTCATCCCTCATCCCTCATCCCTCCCCCGATGCCGATAATTATCGGCACGGGGCATCCCTCATCCCTCATCCTTGGTTTTCATCCTCCGATGGTGGCCATTGATTCAGAGGCCGGCAGGCCCAATCTTCGGGCTTCGGCTTCGAAGCCGTTGGGGGCCCGGTTGTTCAGGGCATCCAGGAAGGCCTGTTTGATTTGCTCATCAGAGGCGCCGTTTCGCATCAGGTCAAGGATGTTAAACACGCCGTCATCGTACAGGCAGGTCTTGATGGTTCCCTGCGCCGTCAACCGGATGCGGTTGCAGGTACCGCAAAAGGTGCGGCTGTAGGCTGCGATGATACCCACCTTGCCTTTATGGCCGGGAATGAAGTAGTTTGACGAAGTGGAGAAAGGAGGGTCCGGCACCTTTTGTATGTCCGGATAAATAGCCTTAATGGCTTCCAGAATCCTGACGTGATTCCAGTGCAGTTTTTCGTATTTGGCGCCTTCGCCGTTGAAGGGCATCTCCTCGATGAAGCGGACCGAAACGGGATAATCACGGGTCAGGTTCACCAGGCCTTCCAGGTCTTCCTCGTTTTTGCCGTGCATCAGCACCGAATTGATTTTCGTCGGAATGCCGAGTTCAATCAATTGGTGGAAGGTAGCCATCACTTGCTCAAAATCATCCCGCCGGGTGATCTGGTGAAAACGCTTCGGATCGAGGGTGTCGAGGCTCAGGTTTATCGAAGAAATGCCGAGTTTTTTCAACTCGGGCAGCCATTTCCCGACAATCGTACCGTTGGTGGTCAGGTTGACCTGTTTGATGCCCCCGATTCGGTTCAAGGCCCTGAAAAGTTCCATGATGTCTTTCCTGACGAATGGCTCACCTCCGGTAATGCGCAGCTTTTCGATGCCCATTTCCGCCAGCAGGCTGACCAGCCTGGCAATTTCTTCGTAGCTGAGCAGCTGTTCTTTTGGCAGGTAGTTGATGCCTTTCTCGGGCATGCAATAGAAGCAACGCAGGTTGCAGCGATCGGTCACTGCCAGGCGCAGGTAATTGATCTTTCTCCCGTGGTTGTCGAACAGTGCAGGCATATAATTCAATTAAGAGGCTGAGCCTCATTCGTTCAGAGGGGTTTAGAGAGGTTCAGAGGGGTTTAGAGGGGTTGATCCCGAGTCAAGCCCGGGAGGTTTAGAGGGGTTGATCCGGGATCAACCAACTTCATTTGCAGTCAACTCCACCGTAGAATGACTTTTTTTCAGGGGATTCAGGGGCTAAAAGTAAAAGTAAACAATGCTGACCAGGGTGATTTTTGTCGCCAAACAAAACGGCATTAATTACCTGAATGGAAGCACACCGGGCTCAAAGTCTTTTTCAACGGCTTCGAGGAACTGCTCCGCCATCTCTCCAATGGTCTTTTCAATGGGGGTGTACTGAAAATCCTGGAAGGCGCTCAGTGATTTCGAATTGTCGTACTGTTTGGCAGAAGCAGAACTCCTCGCCGTTTCTTTGGTGATGAGGGGTGTGGCGCCGGTAAGTTTTGACTGAAGCCAGGAAGCCCTCCAGGCCATTTCCCGAAGGAAAGCATTGGCCCTGACAGAGGGTGCGGGTTTGTTGATGGCTTCGGCAATCCGGTCGAAAACCCATTTGAAAGGCCTGTTTTCGGCACTGAGAATATAGCGTTCGCCTTCGATGTCGCTTTCCATCAACCTGACCATGAATTGCACCACGTCCCTTACATCCACCCAACCGGTGCTGCCCGGCGGATAGAACTTCAGCCCCTGCCAGATGGTGTGAAATAATTTTCCCGTGCTGGTTCGGCCCCGCCAGAAGCCGCTGCCCAGCACATTGGCGGGATTGACCACCGCCGCCCTCAGCCCTTCGGCTTTGCCCCGCCACACTTCCATCTCTGCCAGGTGCTTGGTCAGCCCGTAATGGGTGCTCCGGTGGCCGGGTTCCCATTTCGTTTCTTCGGAAATGACGCCGGAATCTTTGGGGCTGCCGAGGGCCGCGATGGAGCTGACGTGCAGCAGTTTTTCCACACCCGCATCCAGTGCCAGGTTGACCACATTGGCAGTGCCTCCGACATTCACCTGGCGCATCACCTGTGCATCAGCCCCATCAAAGGAAACGACAGCAGCCGCGTGATAAACTTTGCGGACGCCCTCCATGGCCACCGCCAGATCTGGCACATCGCGCACATCGGCTTCCACCCACTCTATGCGGCTGGCAATGGTGCTGACCAGGTCCATCGGGCTGCCCGGCCGTTTGATGGCCCGGAGGTTGGAATAGCCCTGTTGCAAAAGGTAATGCAGTAGATAGGCGCCGATGAAACCGGTACCGCCTGTCACAAGTATCTTTTGATCATGAAGCTCTTTACTCATTCACTGATCCAGGTTGTTTTCGTCTCAATGGGATCGCGGGGTGTGGGAGGCAGGGGTTGGTCATAGTATCCCATATAGAACAGCCCAAGGCACTTTTCGCCTTCTGCCAAACCCAGGAAATCCACAGCTTCCAGTATGGACTTCGGGCTGCTCCAGTAGCACCCTATGCCATAGGCCGTGCAACTCAGCCACATGTTCTCAACGGCACAGGCCACGGCTGCCAGCTCTTCCCATTCAGGTACCCGTTCCTGGGGGTCACGCATCATTCCGATGGCTATAACACAGGCAGACTTCAGGGGTTTTTGCACGATCTTGTTGTATTTCTTCTGCGAGAATTCGCCCGGAGGGGTGTTTCGCTTGTAATACTCGCCGAGGTATTCACTGAGCCTTTCAAGGGCCTTACCCGTGAGCACTTTGAAGCGCCACGGTTGGGTCAGCTTGTGGGTGGGCGCCCACCTTGCATTTTCAAGAATTTGCTCTATGACCTTTCTTGAAATGGGCTTACCGTTGTAAAACTGCGGAAAAACAGCCCGGCGTTGCTTAATCAATTCGTTGAGTTGTTCGGCGGTTAGGCTCATGCATGTTACTTTTGGTGTCAGAAGAGTATTTGTCCGGGGGCGAAGCAAAGGTAGGTTTCTGCACCCATTTGAATGGCCAATGGAACCGGACAGCGAAATTGCTGTTCTCCACTGTAATTCCTTCGTTGAAAACTATACACATCCAATGATATCACGTTTCAGAATGAAAGTTGATTTGCTGGGACAGGCGGTATTGATCGTCGCTGTCATCCTGCTGGGGTTCTTTGCCAGTGGCAAGGCCTGGACCAACACCATGCTGGTGGTGCTGGGCATCTGGCAGGTAGCCAGCGCCATCCACCTCCTCCAGGTTTACAGGCACATCGATCGGATGAATTTTTTGAAAACAGCGGTCGTATTGACGGCAAGCCTGCCGGTTTGGATACACCTTGTCGGTGCCCTGGCTTACTTGCCGGTTGCAGGCGTATTCCTCTGGTACTTCATTCAGACCATAAAAGACACCATCAAAGTTTACAACAGGCCCCGCTCTTTTTGGGACTTGTAATGATTTCTTCCTTCGGCAAATTCTGAACCCACCGTATGATTTTTCCAATTGGCGATGATCAGGTAAAGGGCGGCTACCTGCCAATTTTCAGCTATGGCTTCATAGGCATCAACATCATCATTTTTCTCATCCAGTCTTCCCTGTCACCAGGGCAGCAAGCCGGCTTTTTCAACGATTTTGGCTCCATTCCCTATGAAATCTCACATGGTGAAGACCTTTTCACCGTACTGACTTCCATGTTCATCCACGGAGACTGGAAGCACCTGCTCGGCAATATGCTTTTCATGTGGGTGTTCGCCGACAACATCGAGGCCACCATAGGGAACGGACGTTTTTTGCTTTTCTACTTTCTGGGAGGCATTGCAGCCGTCATGGGTCACATCTTTTTCAACATGAACAGCATGGCCCCAATGATCGGAGCCAGCGGTGCCATCTCCGCTGTGATGGGAGCCTACCTCGTCATGTACCCCTCCTCCAGAATCCGGGTGCTGCTGCTCATTTTTCCATTCAGGGTCTCAGCCTGGCTGTTCCTCGGCTTCTGGATCTGGCAACAGTGGATGTACGGAACCGCCTCCCTCACCGAGGGCAATGCCGGTGGCGTGGCATGGTGGGCACACATTGCAGGCTTTGCCATGGGCCTGCTCAGCGGCTTTTTATTCCGGATGAGCGGAATGATGCACGGCAAAAAGCTGGATGTGGACTAAGCTTGCCCTCATCGTCCAACTACCTCCATCCTGTTTTCTTTTACACCATTGTGACGAATGTCAATTTCAACTTACAGAAACATGACACTGCACCTGGATGGTCCCGATACATTTGCAAACAGGTTGTGGAGAATGAATTTTCAATCAATATCCGGATACACCTTCGCTCATCATCATGCTAAAAGGCTATCACATACTGACAGTTACGCATAAAAATACTCCTCTCTCATTGATGGGGTCCTTCATTTTCAATGAGGCTACGGAAGAGGAGTTGCGGGCAAAGCTGGAAGCTTTGAAAGCAGCTTTCGGTCTGAACGAACTGATGTATGCAGCTACCTGCAACCGGGTTATTTTTCTGTTTCACACCAACCGGCAGGTCTCCGGTTCCCTTCGTCAAGCTTTTTTCAATTTTGTCAACCCAGGCCTGAACGGGGAATTGATCAAAAAGCACGTCGTTCATCACGAAGGAGACGCCGCTGTGCAACACCTGTTCAGGGTGGCAGCATCCATTGACAGCCTGGTGGTGGGTGAACGTGAAATCCTGCGGCAATTGAGAGAAGCCTACCAGCGCTGCCTGGACTGGGAACTGACCGGAGACAAAATCCGCCTGCTCATGGGGCAGGCGGTCATTGCCGCCAAAGATGTGTATTCCAATACCCGGCTGGGCGAAAAATCCGTCTCCGTCGTTTCATTGGCCATCCGCAAAATGATGGACCGGCACCTGCCCAAATCGGCCCGTATTCTGATGATAGGTGCAGGCCAAACCAACGTTCTGGTTGCCAAGTTTCTCGTCAAGTTCGGCTTTTCCAACGTAACCGTTTTCAACCGGACTCTGGAGAAAGCCCGGGCCATTGCCGGGAAATTCAGCAACGGCAAAGCCCTGCACCTTTCCAGCCTCGAGGATTATTCCGGAGGTTTTGACTGCCTGATCGTGTGCACCGGTGCCACCAGGGCCTTCGTTGACGAGGCCTTGTACTCCCGCCTGCTCAACGGAGAAAAAGACAGCAAAATAGCCATTGACCTGTCCGTACCCCGCAACATCGAAACGTCCATTTCCGAAGCCTTCGATGTAAAACTCATCGAGGTAGAGAGCCTGAAGAAACTGGCAAAACAGAACCTTTCATTCAGGGAACAGGAAGTTGGGCAGGCCCAGGAATTGCTGGACACACACTTCGAAGAATTCAAGATCGTTTTCCATACCCGTGAAATAGAGCTTGCCTTCCGGCAAATTCCCAGGGAGGTTCAGGCGGTTCGTGAAAAAGCCATGAACGAGGTGTTCCGAAAAGAGTTGGAACATCTGGATGAAAACTCCCGCTCACTGGTGGAGCGCATGCTGGTTTACATGGAAAAGAAATGTACGGGCATCCCCATGCGCGTGGCCCGTGAGGCGCTGGTAGCCAAAGCTTCCTGATTTTTCCACGACGCACTTCCACTTCACATCTTACGGTTATCTTTGGGCATACCCAATCGCTCACTTTATGCCCAAATCACTTAGTCAGGACGAGATTACCCGGATTGCTTCCATCTTACCCAAAAGGGACCGGAGTGACCTTGCAAAGCAAAGCCTGTCGAAAGAATGGCTGTCATCGCAGATTGAGCTTTGCCAGAAAAGGATGAAGCGCGACCTGTGGATCGGGTTGCCCTGGTTTCTGATCTACAGCTACCTGCTTTTTACCGAAGGCGTTAACGCCGTCTCTATGGGCGTCTTCGCTGTTGGCATGGTTTATTTCGTTTACACCATCTTCACAACAGGTTCGTACGGTCTGAACAAAAACAGGGTGAAGGTGTACAAACAGCTGTTGGAAGAATTGGACCGGTTAAATGAATTGCAATGAAAATGCCCCTCAGAAAATACGTTCCCAGCTTTTCCAGGCCTGCCTTTTTGAAAAAAGTGAACAGGTATTTCAGGGATATGGGTATCAAAACGACATACGCTGCCCTGTTGCTTTACCACGCCTATGAAAGGAAAGACATCCCCCACTACGCCAAAAACATCATCCTGGGCGTTTTGGGATACCTGATCTCTCCCATCGACTGGCTGCCGGATTTTACGCCGATCTTTGGTTACACCGATGACCTCGGCATCCTGGCCTTTGCGTTGGTCACCCTGGCCTGCTACATCAACGACGATGTGCGCATCAAAGCCAGAAAACACCTGAAAAAATGGTTCGGTGAGCTGGATTTCGAGCAGTTGGCGGAAGTGGATGCCCGGCTGTGAGGCGTTTGCCGAAGGAAATTGAAAAAGGGAGTTGACAACAAAGCCAACTCCCTTGAAACAACAGCGAAATAAATAAAAAGAATTACTTACCGTTTTCGAGGTTATTCTTCAAGCCCCTTACAAGCAGGCTGATATTGTTATTCAACACTTCGATGAATCCACCCTGAATTTCGAAGCTGATTTCCCTTCCTGCTTCTTCTCCGGTTTCTATGGTTCCGGTCTCATCGTTGAAATAGCTGTACTCGCCTTTGGCGGTAACCAGATTGACAAAACCGTGATCGAGCGAAGAAACAATGGGCGCGTGGTTTTTCAGAACCTGGAACTGGCCGCCAGAACCCGGAACTTTTACCGAAACCACTTTGCCCTGGAAAACCTCTTTGTCTGGTGTCAGAATGGTGATATCCATTGATTAAGGATTTGCTTTGATGTTGGGGATGATCTACTGCCGGAAGATTATTCGGCCTCGGCCATCATCTTCTTACCGGCTTCGATCACTTCGTCAATGGTACCTTTCAGCATGAAGGCTGCCTCCGGATACTCATCCACCTCGCCGTCGAGGATCATGTTGAAACCGCGGATGGTTTCTTCAATGGGCACCAGCACACCCGGTGTACCTGTAAACTGCTCGGCCACGTGGAATGGCTGTGAGAGGAAACGCTGTACACGACGGGCACGGTGAACGACCAGTTTGTCATCTTCTGAAAGCTCCTCCATACCGAGGATGGCTATGATATCGAGCAACTCGTTGTAGCGCTGCAGGATGTTTTTCACGCGCTGGGCGCAGTTGTAGTGCTCTTCGCCAATGATGAGCGGATCCAGGATGCGGCTGGTGGAGTCGAGCGGGTCAACAGCAGGGTAGATACCCAGTGAAGCAATTTTACGGCTCAATACCGTGGTGGCGTCCAGGTGGGCAAAGGTGGTAGCCGGTGCGGGGTCTGTCAAGTCGTCAGCAGGTACGTAAACGGCCTGTACCGAGGTGATGGACCCTCGCCTGGTTGAGGTGATGCGCTCCTGCATCAGCCCCATCTCTGTGGCCAGCGTTGGCTGGTAACCCACCGCAGATGGCATACGGCCCAGCAAGGCGGAAACCTCAGAACCGGCCTGGGTGAAACGGAAGATGTTGTCAATGAAGAAGAGGATGTCACGGCCACCCATCGGGTCTTCGAGGTCACCGTCACGGTAGTATTCTGCAACGGTCAGACCTGAAAGGGCCACACGGGCACGGGCTCCGGGAGGTTCGTTCATCTGGCCGAACACGAGGGTTGCCTGAGAATCAGCCAGCGCTTTCTTGTCAACTTTTGACAGGTCCCAGCCGCCTTCTTCCATGCTGTGCGTGAACTCCTCACCGTATTTGATAACACCGGATTCGATCATTTCGCGAAGCAGGTCGTTACCCTCACGGGTACGCTCACCCACACCGGCAAACACTGAAATGCCTTCGTAAGCCTTTGCAATGTTGTTGATAAGCTCCATGATGATCACGGTCTTGCCAACACCTGCACCGCCGAACAAACCGATCTTTCCACCTTTCATGTAAGGCTCTATCAGGTCAATTACCTTGATACCGGTGTAAAGTACCTCTTTCTCTACGGAAAGCTCTTCGTAAGTAGGTGGCTTGCGGTGGATGGGGTATGATTTTTCACGAGATACAGGCCCGATGCCGTCAATGGCTTCACCGACTACGTTGAAAAGGCGGCCACGGATTTCATCACCTACCGGCATGGAAATGGGCTTTCCGGTGTCAACGACATCCATCCCGCGGGTAAGGCCGTCGGTAGAGTCCATGGCGATGGTACGCACGCTGTCTTCACCGAGGTGTTGCTGAACCTCCAGCACGAGGGTTTCACCGTTTGGGCGCTTGATTTCCAGCGCGTTCAAAATTTCCGGCAGCTCTGCTCCTTCACCCTCAAAACTCACGTCAATTACAGCACCGATGATTTGCTTGATCTTGCCTGTATTCTTCATGTTTGGTAGCGATTATTTGTGTTTAGGAGTGGCACTTTCGATTGGGAAAAAGTACCCCCTCCCGGAAAATCGGCGCAAAGATACATTATTGGGGCACTTTGCCAACTTCTTTCAGCACTAATTGAAAGCAACTCAATCGCTTTATTAACAGCCAGTTGAGAGCCGCAAAACGAACCCCAAAAACAATGTTTTACGAAGAAAAAGATAGCCCTCACCAAAGACTAACAATGGGGGCCGGGCCGAAACTTTATTTTGCAGAAGTACACATTCCTGCAATGAAGCTTCATTGAACTTCCAGCCGGATTCTGCGGAGCACTTTTTCCATTTCGCGCTTGTAGGTGGAAGCGTAACCCATGTAGTTGTTGTGCATGAAGCTGAAGATGAGCAGCCGCCCGCTCCTGGTGAGCAAAAAACCGCTTAGGCAATGGTTGTTGCGAAGGGTGCCTGTTTTTGCGAAGACAAAAGGTTGGATGCCGTTGTCGTACCAGTCTTCAATGGTGCCCGAAACGCCCCCTGCCGGGAAGATGCCCAGCAGCCGTTCCCGTGGCACCATGTTTTTGATCTTTTCCAAAACGCCCACCACCGACCTGGGTGTAAACAGGTTGTACCTTGACAATCCTGAGCCATCTACCCATTGGGGCTCGTCCGGCAAATCCAGCAACAACCGGTCTTTCACGTAGTGGATCATCTTGCGGGTGTTCATTTCGCCGAAGACCTGACTGGAACACAGCAAGAGCAATTGCTCCGCAATGAAATTGTCACTTTCCTGCATCATGAGGCGGTACAGGCTGTCAACGTGAAGGCTGTAAAGGGTTGCCGCATCGGGTGGGGGCATCAGGTTGGTGTTGAGCACTCCAACCTGCCGCTTCAGGGTGTCGCTCAACATTCTGACGAATAACTCCGGTGAAAAATGAAAGGGCACATGCGCCTCAAACTGGTCGCCTTTCACAGCATCCGGGTTGAATACGAAGGCGTTGCTGAATTCCTCTCTCGTTACCGGCTCTTCTTCGTCAAAAGTGAGGCCTTCGGCCAGGTTGTTTTTCAGAAATGGGGGCATCACCTGCACCTGGCCCGTCAGGGTGTCGAGGCTGAAGTGGGCCACGTTGCTGTAAATGGGGAAGGGTGATTTTTCGGCCTGGTAGTAATAGGGGTAATCGCTCCACATCCAACCGGAGCCATAGCGCTGATCCCGGTAGTTGGCCGGGCAAAACAGCAGGTAGCCGGGGACAGATTTCAGGAACTGAAAAACCGCCGGATTTTGCTGAAGATGAGGATTCAGGAACGAGGGGTCGCCCGTGCCCCAGATGATGGTCAGGTCTCCTTGCCGGGACCATCTCAGGGCCGGAACAGAATCCTGTAAAACACTCAAAGCCGTGAACAGGGTCAGGATTTTGGTATTGGAAGCGGGCGTGAAATACTTGTCGGAATTGTACTCGTAGATCATCTGCCCCTTGTCGGGGTCGTAAAGGGCAAAACCGGTAAAAGCCTTGTTGAAAACGGGATTCTTCTCCAGGTGGAGGTCAAAAGATTTCACCGTTTCAACAGGTGCTTTTCTGCGCTTTTTCTTTCGCCGTTGCCCGAAGGCATCAGGAGTGAAAGCCAACAAGGCCATCAATGCAATCAACCACCATCTACTGTTCATGACTTACTGATTTGTAACCAAAATTAACCTTCCGGCAGTTCCGGAGTAAGGACTCTTAGAGCCTGAATGGATTTTTATGCTTGAGCGAAAGTGAGGAAATTTTATTCTGGACGAGTCAAATTTTGTCCCGATGCCGAATCCCGATCCCGAATCAAGTTCGGGACGGGAGGAATATGGGCGACCGAGCTCAACCTCTCTCAACTTCTCTCAACCTCTCTAAACCACTGATCGCACTTTTTGAAGTGCGCTCCTTAATTGTATTTCTCAACGATGAATCGGTTCAGGTCGGGTTTGTTCCGGCGCTTTCGTTTCAGTTCGTACTCGTACACCACCCTGCCCAGCTCAGCCAGAAAGGGTAGCCCGACAGCGGTGTACTCGTAATTGTCATCGTTGTAAATCCGGTTCTCATTCACATGAATGCTTGCAGCCAGGAAGAATTCCACCTCGTTTTCAAAATCCACGATCCAGGCCACATCCGTCAGGTAGCCGTATGCCCATCCAACCTTGTTGAAAATGCGCACGTGGTCGGGCATGCGTTCGGCGCCGGGCCGGTCGCCAAAGATGAAAAACTTGACGTAATGATCAGGCTTGCCGGCGTAGTTGGGAGTGCGGCTCTCACGCGGCCGTTCAGACATCACCTGGTAAAGAAAACGGTAGTCTTCCTCCGTCAGGTCAAAACGGCGTTGGGTAGGCACAGCATCCGGAAACATGACGGCTTGCAGCATGTCGTGCAGGTTGCGAAGCGAGATGAAGTTTTTCTTCGAAAAATCAAACGGCTGCTCCACATATTTCCCATCCTGGTAATAGCCTTTGCCCTTCTGTTCTCCGGTCAATGCGAATCCGGGCTGGAATTGTGAATACGCTTCTCCCTGGAAGTACAGCTGACGGTTGCCGTTGTAAAAGGACACCGGATTGGTGTAGCGGTTGGCCACTGCGTCAAACCCACCAATGCCCAACCGGTGGATGATACGGGTTCGGGCATATCCTTTTTGCCGAAGGGCTTCATTGAGGGCACGCTGCCCGAGAAACTCGTACAGCCGGTTGTTGGCATCGTTGTCGGAAACCAGGAAGATTTTCTTGACATAATGCGCCACCGAGGGTAAGCCCGTTGCGGATGTGCTGTCCCTTTCAACCGGCGATTGCGGCGGATGCCCCTCCCCTGTCAGCATCGTAGAGTTTTTATCCAGACCGATGATGGACAGCTTGTTCAGTTTTTCCAGCGCCATGAAGGCCACGGGCATTTTTACGGTGCTGGCCGGGTAGAAATACCTGTTTTCATCGAGCTGCCAGGTGGAAGTAGTGAAGGTGGGCCGGTTGTTTTCATCCCGGTCAACCTGGGTGTAAATGACCTGCACCTCGTATTGCTCAGGATTGGCAGCCACGGCACCCAGGCGCGCTTCATTTTGACGAATGAGCTTTTTCAGAATATTTTTCTGGGAGTATGCAAAGGCTGGAACCAGAAATAAAATGAGGAAAGAAAAAAGTCGCCACATACTGCTTTTTGCGGCAAGATACTGCCCCGGCAGCTTATCGGGTAGTTGGCCTTCGGTAAAATGTCAGAGCTGGAAAGCCAGGCCAGCATTCAATGACCAGGAATAGATGTTGGTTTTCAACTTGCTGTTGTTGAAGATGGGAGACAGGTTGGTGCGGAAGGTAGGTAACAAGGTCAGCTTCAGCCTTTCGGCCAGGTTCAGTTGTGCCCCTGTGGACAGTTGCAGGTCAAGGGTGAAATCGTTCAGTCTCCGGGTCAGCTTGTCGCTGGTCATCCGGAAGGACCGGGTTTGCATTCCGGGGTGTACCACTTTTGCATGTTCGAGGGTGAAATCACCGTCAATGATCCAGTTGCCGATCAGGCCGCCCCTGCTGATCCACTGCACGGGGCCACTGCCGCTGTGGTATTCCAGCAGCACGGGCACGCCGAGTTGCCGGATGGTCGTTCGGGCGGTGATCTCCACCGGAAACAGACGGCCTTCGCTGAGGTCGGGGTTGTTGACAGCCCCGTCATCTGCCACCCGGATCTCGATGCTGGCGTCGCCGAAGGAGGTGGGCACATCGGTGGTGTAGGTGTTGATGCGGTTGCCCATCATGTCGGTAGTGGCATTCTGCAGGGTGTAGCGCATGGCCATGAGGTGGGTGGAAGCCTGCGAGTAGCTGAAATAGTCCAACCCCGTCATCAAGCGAAACTTGTCGCTGAATTGCACGCCGGTTAGCGCGCTGGCCGTCCAGGAAAAGCCGGCCGTTTCCGTACGTTCAAACCTGGTGTCAATGTCTTTCCCCTTGTAGGTGAGCAGGCGATCGGAGAGCACGGGTGAGAATGAAAGCTCCAAAGGCAACCACCTGGCAGAAGTGCTCTTCGGACTCCCGCCGGCAACAACAGTCTCCGGATTCACGGTCAATACAGGTGTGCCCCCTGCCGCCAGGTAAGGCCATCTGGCGGCAATCATGGCCGGATCGCTGATCACCCGGGCAGGTGTCAGGGCAGCGTTTTCAGATTCACCTGGCTGTTTTTCTTCTTTTTGTTCCTCAATGCCGGTGGCGGTGTCCTTTCTCTGGAAACCGCCCGACTGCCGGCCTATACTGACCGGGGGTTCAGCACTGCTGCCGGATGCAAGTGCCGGTGCATTGCCATCCGGCGGTGAAAATTCATGGCTGCCCGCACCGGGTACTGTTTCCTTTTGACCGGTGAGGCCCCGTTGCGGAACGGCCCCGGCGATCTGATAGGTTTCGTCGGAATTGGATTTTGCATGCCTGTTGGCAGCGATGATCTCTTTGATTTCCTGCCGTTGTTCTGCCACGGTTTTTTCCAGTTGCCTGACCTGCCGTTGCGAAGCGAACCAAAGGCCGGCAAAAAGGAGTACCATAAGGGCCAGCAACACCAGCAAAGATGTTCTCCACCAGATTGCCGGCTTTTTGTCGTCCCGGACAGATGCCTCGATGCCTTCCCAAACCCGCTCAGAAGGCAGGTCCCAGCCTTCAGGTGATGCACCTGTGTCCTGACCGGAAAGTCTGGCCTTGAAAAACTGGTCGAGTTTGTCTTTTTCTTCCATTTGCAAGGATTAAATGCCTTTGGTTTTCTGGTTTTCGAGGGCCCGTTTTTCGGATGCCATAATGTTTTCAATCATGGCTTTCAGGGTCTTGCGGGCTTTGAAAAGTTGCGACTTTGAAGTGCCCTCATCAATGCCCAGTTTATCAGCTATCTCTTTGTGCGAATACCCTTCGATGGCATACAGGTTGAACACGGCCCGGTAGCCGGCCGGCAGTTGCTGCAAGAGCTTCGTAAGGGCCTGGGCATTCAGCTCTGCCAGCACATCACCGCCGCTGTGCAACTCCACCGCATACTCGAGGCTTTCAACCGGAAACAGGCGCTTTTGCCTGCGAACGTGCATCAATGCTGCATTCAGGATCACCCGCCGTATCCACCCACCCAGGGCTCCTTCGAAACGGTAGTTCTTCAAATCGTTGAAAACCTTTACAAAACCGTCCTGCAGGATGTCTTCGGCCTCCGGCCAATCCCGGGCATAACGCAAACACAGCCGGAACATGGGCACCTTGTACTGCTCGTACAACCTGCGCTGGGCGGAAGCGTCGCCTTTGAGGCACCTTCTGACAAGATCATGTTCATCGCTGTGGCTCAATACCCAAAGTTTGATCGGTGTGTCAATGGCTTTGGTGCAAGTTAGCGCAAAAAGGTTGCCCGAAGGGGGGATGGGAAGAATTGAGGAATCGAGGATTTGATCCCGATCCCGAATCCCGAATCCCGAAAGCTTTCGGGATCGGGATTCGGGATCGGGAGAGGAATCGAGGATTTGAGGATTTGAGGATTGAGTGCACTGCAAAAACCCCTATTTCATTAATTCCGACGGAAATTTGAATGCTCACATGCCGGACAGAGTCCGGCTGGATGAGGCACCGGACGTCCCGAAGGATTTCGGGAGGCGCCAGCAACTACGCTGGTTCCTC
>JALWSS010000060.1 GCA_026993525.1 Saprospiraceae bacterium | reverse complement strand
GTACCACTGTGCTTTCTTCGGAAATTTCTTCCTCAACCGGGGTTTTGGGTGCTGCCTCATTTACCGAAGGAGCAACTTCTTTTGGCGTTTCTGGTTCTGCCTTTTTGGAGGCAACAGTGGTTGCATTGCCGGCAGGCGAAGCTAAATCAGGAGTTTTTTTTTCCGGAACGGCCGGTTGTTGGGGAGGGTTTGCAGCCAGCCTCAGCGCTGTGCCGATGTGACACATTTTGATGAGGTACATCTCCACGTGCAGGCGCTTGTTGCGGGCCATTTTGTAATTGATGTCGCAATCGTTGCACAGGTTCAGGGCTGTTAGCAGGAAGCTATTCGGGGCCTTTGCCGATTGTTCGTCGTAACGTTTTCGCAGGTCCTCGCCGGCTTCGATCAATTTGCCCAGCTCTTTGTGTTTGCACATTAGCAGGTTGCGGAAGTGCCCGGCCAGTCCGTTGATGAAAAGGTCGCCGTCGAAACCGTTGTACAGCACCTCTTCAAAAAGCAGCATGACCGTCGGCATGTCTTGTACCAGCAGGGCATCGGTCACTTTGAAGTAATACTCATAATCGAGAATGTTCAAATTGCTGACAACGGCCTCCCAGGTGAGTTTTTCTCCGGCCGAGCTAACCACCCGGTCAAAGATGGAAAGGGCGTCGCGAAGCGCCCCGTCGGCTTTTTGGGCAATGATGTGGAGAGCTTCCCGGTCGGCTTTAATTTTTTCTGCTTCGCAAATGCCCTGCAGGTGTTTGACGATGGCCTGCACGGTTATCCGTTTGAAGTCGAAAACCTGGCACCTCGAAAGGATGGTGGGCAGGATTTTGTGCTTTTCGGTGGTGGCAAGGATGAACACGGCGTAAGGTGGCGGCTCTTCCAGGGTTTTCAGAAAGGCGTTGAAGGCGGAGGTAGAAAGCATGTGCACCTCGTCAATGATGAAGACCTTGTACTGCCCCTGCTGTGGCTGAAAGCGAACCTGCTCCACCAATGCCCGGATGTGCTCCACACTGTTGTTGGAGGCAGCGTCCAGTTCGATGATGTTGAAAGAGGCGTTTTCCTGAAAGCTGGTACAGCTCTCGCATTTGCCACAAGGTTCAAAATCTTCGGTAATGTCGGTGCAGTTCAGGGCTTTTGCCAGAATTCTGGCGCAGGTGGTTTTGCCCACGCCCCGCGGCCCGCAGAAAAGGAAAGCGTGTGCCAGGTGATCGGTTTGCAGTTCCTTTTTCAAGGTCTGGGAAACATGCTCCTGCCCCACCACTTCCGAGAAGCGCTGAGGCCGGTATTTGCGTGCCGAAACGATGTAACTCATGGACTGGTGGTATGCTTGCTGATCGAATGTTTACCCGTGGGTACAGGTGTTGGCAAAGGTAGCAAATTAAAGCTGCCCGGAGGCCTGCTCACGGGGCTTCACTGAACCGTTAAAATCCGTTAAGGAAAACGATGTACTAACATCTATGCAGCCGGCTTTTAGTACCTTCACGGCAAATTCGCTAACACTAAATTCAAATTCAAGACAGATGAAAAAACTTTTGCTCTCTCTCATGGCTATTGCAGTTTTTGCATGGGTCAATGTGGCTTCGGCCCAAATCAAGACCCCCGCACCCAGCCCAGCCTGCAAGGTTGTCCAAACTGCCGGCCTCACTGACATCACCATCGAATACAGCCGCCCGGGCGTAAAAGGAAGAACCATTTTTGGTGGCCTGGTTCCTTACGGCGAAATGTGGCGCACCGGTGCCAACAAGAACACCACGATCACCTTCAGCGACAAAGTGACCATTGACGGCAAAGAACTCAAAGCCGGTTCTTATGCCATCTTCACCGTTCCGAACCCAGAATCCTGGGACGTGATCTTTTACACCGACACCGATAACTGGGGCACACCCCGCGAGTACGACGAAAGCAAGGAAGCCCTTCGGGTAACGGTTCCCGTTCATTCTCTGAGTGACAAGATAGAATCGTTTACCATCTGGATCGACAAGCTCCGTGACAACTCTTGTGAGCTGATCATGGGCTGGGATAAAACCCTGGTTGCCATCCCCATCACCCTGAACACCGATGCTACTGTAGAAGCCAACATCAAGCGTGTCATGGGTGGTCCGACCGCCAACGACTATTACGCCGCCGGCCGCTACTACATGGATTCAGGCAAAGATCTCAACCAGGCTTACGAGTGGCTGCACAAAGCCAACGAAATGAACCCGCGCTACTGGACCCTCCGCCAGGAGGCCCTCTGCCTTGGCAAAATGGGCAAGTACACCGAAGCCATCAAGGTGGCTGAACGCTCATTGGCCGAAGCCGTGAAAGCCGGCAACAAAGATTACGAGCGAATGAACAAGGAGTCCATCACCGAATGGCAGAGCAAGCTCTAAGAGCTGCTAAAACTTGTTTCACTGAAAAAGGGCTGGGCATCAACGACGCTCAGCCCTTTTACGTACCAGCGATCTCCGGATCGCTGCAAAACGTAACAGCGATCTCCAGATCGCTGCCGTATTTTAATGATGAGACCAACCATACAGCCCATCTGTAAATCACCTTCTCCGTCCATGGAATCGAGGAGCTGACTGAAAGTCAGCGCCTCGATTCGTTTGCGTCCAGGCCTGAGCGCAACGTACCGGCGATCTCCAGATCGCCGAAGCCCTGCAAGGGCTATCACAATTTCCCATCAGCCGGCTTGTCCAGCTCTGATGGGGAGGCCCGCCAAAAGCGGACAAGCCGCAACCTGGATTGTGCCAACGAGCACAGCTCGTGACCAGCCTTCGGAAAAAAAAAGATCACAGGTTAAACAGATGGTGTGGATCACGCCGACTCCAAAAAAACTCAAAAACCTCAATCCCGAGCTTGCCTCGGGACAAAAAAACCTCCCCAATCACCCCTTCTGAAACCGTTTCTCCAGTTCCTCCAGTTCGAAGGTGATGAAGCAGTTTTTACCCGAAGGGCTTTTGAAGGGCATTGCGCAAGCGAACAGCTTGTCTATGAGCATTTGCATTTCGGCAGGTTCCAGTTGCTGGCCCTTTTTGATGGCAGCGCTGCGGGCCAGGGAGCGGGCGATGTTTTCTTTGATGTTGAGCTCCAGGTCCATGTTTTCCCTGTACTGGTGGAGCAGTTGTTCTATCAGTCTGGTCTCTTCAACGGCCCCGGCAAGGTCGGCCGGTATGCCGTGGATGATAAAGGCCCCCTGGCCGAACACTTCGATATCGAAGCCCAGCATTTTGGCGGCAGGCAGCAGTTCCAGCATCAGTTCAGCGTCGGCGGCTGCGAGGTTGATCGTTTTCGGGAAGAGGCTGGCTTGGGTGTAGGCCTTTTGCGATTCGAGCACCTCCAGGTACTGCTCGTACAGGATGCGCTCATGGGCTGCCTGTTGGTCTATCAGCAGAAATCCCGACTTGATCTGGCTGACGATGTAAGTGCCGTGGATCTGGTACGGCATCTTGCGTTCTTTCGTCAATGAATCGCCGAGGGTGGCCTGCTCATTTTCTTCCGTAACTTCGGAATTGAGCGTGATGGACTCCCCTTTCTCTTCCTGCTGGTTGAGTTCACTTTCAAACTGTTCCAGCCCTTCAAACAGCTTCTGCCAGTTGGACTGCGGGCGGCCTTGTGGTTGCTGCGCACCGGCCGGTTTCATTCGTTCGGGGCGATTGTCTGTTTCAGGGATCCGGGGTGTGCGTGTGGCCGGCTTGCTGCCTGCCAGCACGGAGCTGAAACTGGTTTCCTGGTCAAAATCCAGGGTGGGGGTGATGCTGTACTGTCCCAGTGCATGGCGCACAGCCACCTTGAGGTAATTGTAAACCAGGCGCTCGTCGTCAAATTTGATTTCCTGTTTGGTGGGGTGCACGTTGATGTCCACCCGGGCGGGGTCAATTTCAATGAAGAGTACATAAAGCGGATAGGTGTCCTTCGGCAAAAGGTCTTCGTAGGCCGACATGACCGCGTGGTGCAGGTAGCCGCTTTTGATGAACCGGCCATTGACGAAAAAGAGTTGCTCACCCCGGGTCTTGCGAGCGGCCCCGGGTTTGCCGATGAAACCGGTGATGGTCGTTACGTCGGTTTCCTCGTTGACCGGCACCAGTTTGGGGTTGATGTTGTTGCCAAAGATGTTCACGATTCGCTGGCGCAAGTTGCCGGCGGGCAGGTGAAACACCTCATTGCCATTGTGGTGGAGCGATAAAAAAATCTCCGTATTGGCCAGGGCAATCCGCTGGAATTCATCCAGGATGTGCCGCATTTCACTGGCGTTGGATTTCAGGAAATTCCGGCGGGCAGGCACGTTGTAAAACAGGTTGCTCACCTTGATGGTGGTGCCCGGGGCACTCTGGCAGGGCTCCTGTGCCTTCACTTCCGAGGCTTCTACGAGGATGCGGGTGCCGAGGTCTTTGTTGTGCTGGCGGGTGCGCATTTCCACCTGGGCCACGGCAGCGATGGAGGCGAGGGCTTCGCCCCGGAAGCCCATGGTTCGGATGCAGAAAAGGTCTTCTGTCTTTCGGATCTTGGAAGTGGCGTGACGTTCAAAGCACATCCGGGCATCGGTTTCGGACATTCCGCAGCCGTTGTCCGTGACCTGGATGAGCACTTTGCCGGCTTCTTTCAGAATGAGTTTGATGGAGGTGGCACCCGCATCCACAGCATTTTCCATCAGTTCTTTCACAACGGAGGCGGGGCGTTGTACCACCTCCCCTGCTGCAATCTGATTGGCGATGGATTCCGGCAAAAGCTGAATGACGTCAGCCATGTGAAGTTCAGGTTTTTGTTTTGACTATGTTCTATTCGAGGATTTGCACCAACTTCGGCAAATATATCTCTATCCCGACCAATACAATGGCTATCAGAATAACAATGATGGCCAGCAGCAGCAGGTTGGAGCGCAGCAACTGGCGTTGGCGGTAGCTTTTGTCCACCAGGTAACCGCCTCTGCGCTGCATGGAATTGCGGATACGGGCCTTCAGGGCCTCGGGGTCGTCGCCCACCAGTTCTTCGGCCTTTTTCCTTCGCTCACGCAATTTCTCCCTTTTCGGGTCGTAGAACCGGGGTTGGTAGTTGAAAGGCCCGGGCTTGACGGGTTTTAAAAAATTGAACAGTCCCATTTCATTTCATTTTACGGTGTCAGTGGTCATTTGGCTGCGGCTCGCCGGAGCGCATCATAGATGGTATCCGAAGCCCGCTCCCAGGTAAAAAGTTGCTCCTGCGCAATTCCTGCCACAACTTTTTCCTGGTACAGATGCCGGTCCTCCCACAATTGTTGCATGCCATTGGCAATGTCTTCGGGTTGGTGGGGGTCCACCAGCAAGCCGGCATTTCCGGCCACTTCCGGCATGGAAGTGATGTTGGAGGTGATAACCGGCACCCCGCAACGCATGGCCTCCAGCAGGGGTATGCCGAAGCCCTCGAAAAACGAGACATAAACGGCTGCAAACGCAGCGCCCGTCACTGCCGGAAGCTTGTCATTGCCCAGGTAGCCCAGAAATCTGATATCAGCTTTGAAAGGGCTGCTTTCGAAGGCCTGTTGCACCTCACCTGCCTTCCAGGCAAAGCGGCCGCCAATCAGCAACCGGGCATCGGCTCCGGTGTTTTGTTTGAAAATGTCAAAAGCCCTGATGAGGCCGTGCACATTCTTGCGGGGATGAACCGCCCCGACGTACAGAAAATAAGGTTTGCCGTCGGCAAAAGTTTCACGAACAGCCTGTTTTTCACGGTCTTCCAAAGGTCGGAAGATGTCACGGCACCCGTTGCAGGCAACGGTGATTTTATCTTCGGCAATGCCAAAATGCCTGACAATGTCCTGTTTGGTGTAATGGCTCACCGTCACTATTTCTTCTGCCCTTCGGTTAAATTTCGGGATGTAGCGGTGGTAGTACCAGCGTTGCAGCGGCGTTATTTGTTCCGGAAAATGGAACGGAGCCAGGTCGTGGGTCACCAGCACCGTGGGTGGCTTTGCCCGAAGGCTCAGAAAATTGTCAGGTGAGAGAAAGACATCAGCCCGTAAGCTGCTCAGAACGGCTGGCAGGCGCCGTTCAAACCACAGGTAAAACAGAAACGGATGCCTGGCCGGTGGCGAAACCACTACGGGGGTGACGTTTTTTGCGAAGACAAAAGAAGGGTCATACGGCCTGTCAAACAGAAAAAAAAACGCATCCTCCGGGTGCGCAGCAACCATCCTGCTCAGCACTTCATGGGTGAACCATCCCATGCCCTCCATTTTGCCCTTCAGCAACAACCTTGTATTGACCGCAATGCGCATGAATCATTCTTTTGGAGAATATTTCCCCGGCGCCATAAGTGTGCGGGCGAAACTATGCAATTCCACCACAGGTCGTTTGTTTTGTGGCTGGCCCACTGCACCAAAGCACATACAGAAATGGAAATCATCGCCAAATACTTTTCCGGACTTTCAGAAAAACAGCTTCGGCAATTGGATGCGCTGGGGCCATTGTACACCGACTGGAACGCCAAAGTCAACCTCATCTCCCGCAAAGACATCGGCAACCTGTACCTGCACCATGTACTGCACTCGCTGGCCATTGCCAGGGTGATGGACTTCAAACCCGGCGCAGCAATCCTGGACATAGGCACCGGCGGCGGTTTTCCCGGCATTCCGCTGGCCATTCTCTTCCCGGAAACCCGGTTCCACCTTATAGATGGCACCCTGAAGAAAATCAGGGTAGTGCTGGATGTGATCAAAGAACTGGAACTGGAAAACGCTACCGCCCAACAAGTCCGGGCAGAAGAACTCAAAGGCCAGAAATTCGATTTCGTGGTGAGCAGGGCCGTGGCAGAGCTTCCAAAGCTCTTTGAGTGGTCCCGGCGCTTTTTCAAATCAGACCACAAGCACTTCATGCCCAACGGCCTCCTGGCCCTCAAAGGCGGCAACGTGACCAAAGAGATCAAAGCCCTGCCCAAAGGGGAATACGCCGAAACCCACCCCATCAGCGACTTTTTCGAAGAGCCTTTTTTCGAAGAAAAATACGTCATCTACGTCCAGGCCTGAGCTGTAACAGCGATCTCCAGATCGCTGCAAAACGTACCGGCGATCTCCAGATCGCTGCCGTATTTTAATGAAAAGGCCGCCCATACAGCCCATCTTCTGAGGGTCTTATCCGGCCTTGGAATCGAGGAGCTGACTGAAAGTCAGCGCCTCGAGTCGTTCTCCAGATCGCTGCAAAACGTACCAGCGATCTCCAGATCGCTGCCGTATTTTAATGAAAAGGCCGCCCATACAGCCCAT
>JALWSS010000059.1 GCA_026993525.1 Saprospiraceae bacterium | reverse complement strand
GGGGCATCCCTCATCCCTCATCCCTCATCCCTATCAAATGTTTCCCCTCTTCAACTCCTCCACAATGTACTCTGAGGTGCGGAGGCTGAGGGCCAGAATCGTCCAGGTGCAATTTTTATCGCCCTGCTGCACGATGGGGCCGCCATCCGTTACGAACAGGTTTTTTACCTCGTGCGACTGGCACCACTTGTTCAGCACCGAGCGCTTCGGATCGTCACCCATCCGAGTGGTGCCCACCTCGTGGATGATCCGGCCGGGGGCCTCCAGACCATAATTGGTTTCCGGCCCGTGCACCCCCCAGGTAATCATGGCTCCCAGCGAGTGCATGATTTCCTGGAAGGTCTCCTGCATGTGTTTTGCCTGGTTGATCTCATAGTCCGACCACTTGTAGTGGAAGCGCAGCACCGGAATGCCCCACTGGTCCACGGTGTTCGGGTCAATTTCGCAATAGTTGTCCTCCCGGGCAATGGCGGTTCCACGGCCTGCCATTCCGAGGCTGGCCCCGTAAAACCGGCGGTAATCGTCTTTCAGTGAAGCGCCGTAGCCACCTGCTTCCTTTTTGTTGCCGTTGCGGTCCGGCACCTGCCCGTTCAGGTAGGGCACCCCGAAACCAAAGCCGTAGGCAGGCATGCCCATGCCCCCCCAGTACTCGATGTGGTAGCCCCTCGGAAAATCCAGCCCGGCCTTTTTGTTGTCAATCCACCAGGGCGAATAGATGTGCACCGAACCAACGCCGTCCTCGTTGTAGCGTTTTCGGTCCAGCAGTTCAGGATGGATGCCGCCGAGGGCCACGCCCGTGCTGTCGTGCAGGTATTTGCCCACCAGTCCGCTGCTGTTGCCGATGCCATTGGGGTGGCGGCTGTTGCGGCTGTTGAGCATGATGCGGGCCGTGGAGCAGGCACTGGCCGCCAGCACCACCACTTTGCCTCGCACCTGGTACTCCAGCCCGTCTTCTTTGTTGATAAAGGCCACACCGGTGGCCAAACCCTCGTCGTTGGTCAGCACCTCCCGCACCATGGCGTTGCAGACCAGCTCCAGGTTTTGGGTGTACTTCTGCGCCGGAATGACCAGACAGGACGAAGAAGAAAAATCGCCGTAGATGCGGCAGGCACGGGCACATTGCCCACAATAGAAGCACTTTTTCCGGTCGGGGTTGTCGGGCAGGTCTTCCGTCAGAACGGAGCCCCGGCCGGGTATCACCGGCACGCCCACTTTGGCCGCCGCTTTTTTGATCATGATCTCGTGCAGGCGGGGTTTTGGCGGTTTCATGAAGATGCCATCGGGGTCGTTCTCCAGTCCTTCTTTCGTTCCGTAAATGCCGAGCATGCGGTCAATGCGGTCGTAGAAGGGTTTTACATCTTCGTAAGAAATGGGCCAGTCCTCACCCACACCATCGTGGCTTTTGCCTTTGAAATCCCTGGGCCCGAAACGCAGCGAAATGCGCCCCCAGTGGTTGGTACGCCCCCCCAGCATGTGCGAGCGAAACCAGTCGAATTGGGTGCCCGCTGCCCGGGTGTACGGCTCGCCGTCTATCTCCCAGCCACCATAGGCAGCGTCGAAGTCGCCAAAAGGACGGGTACTTCCCGCTCCCCGGCGCAATGACTGCCAGGGCCAAAACAACTGCTGCGAATGTTTTGCCGGGTCGTAATAAGGACCGGCCTCCAACATCAGCACTTTCAAGCCCGCGTTGGCCAGCACATATCCGGCCATGCCCCCACCGGCCCCCGAGCCAACGATGATGGCATCGTAAACAGTGGGATTCTTCTTGATCTGAAACTTGCCCATTTGCCTTTTTTCTCTTTCGTCAGAATGAAGCAGGTCAGGTATTCCCCAACCGGGCTGGAAGGTAGTGACAAATTTTTAATCTCCTGAAATACGGAACGGGGAGAATTGCACATGGCCGGTTTCTTGTTGAATCCACGCAATTCAACAGTGTGCTTACGCTGTATTTGCGGCACTTTTCCGGCATAGAAATACCGGCATCATGATAAGGATGACTACCAGCGAAAAAAGCAGCCCTCCCATGGTGCCGACGGCCAGGGAAAACCAAAATACCTCGCTTTCGCCGTGCATCGTGAAAGGTACCAACCCCAATACGGTGGAAAGTACAGATAATAATATGGGCAGAAATTTTCCCCGGATGGATTTTACAAATATCCTGACTTCACTGAGAGAACGGTTTTTTTTGCGAATTGCATTATAGTCATTCAACACCAAAATAAGCCCGTTTACCGCCAGTCCGCTCACCATCAAAAAAGAAGTATATCCACCCTGGTCAAGAGGAAAATCAAACCAGTAAAAGGTTAAAAATATGCCGACAAAAGACATGGGTATGCTGAGTATCACAACAAAAGGTTGCCGAAGGGATTCAAAAGTAAGCGCGCAAATAAAAAATATCAGACCCACCACCAGGAGCAGCATCTCATAATGGCGGCTGCTGTCGCGCCTCCAGCTTCGTTCCACAAACTGCGCAGCATATCCCGGAAGCATTTCTTTTCCCAATTCTTCCAGCTTTTCATTCAGAAAACGGGCGCCAAACCTGTACGAACCGGTATAGGTAAATTTGAAAATCTGGATATATTGTTGCGCTTCCTTGTAAATGGCAAGCGGAGCCCTGGATTTTTGAATTGCTCCCAATTCAGAAATGAATATACGCAGGCTGTCAATAAATTCAGGCTGATTCGTCAATGTCCAAACATCTTTTTTGGCCACTTTATCGCTGACCAGCCTCACCGGAGTGCCGTTCGGCAAATAAAAGTTAGCGGCACTCGCATTGTTATACCGTTGCAACAAGGTTCCCACATCGTTTGGTGTCAGTCCACGCCGGGCCATAGCTTCCTGATCCGGCTGGAAGGAATACACAAAGCGATCCTTTTCCCACCAATTCAGATTGGCGTCTTCCACAATATCCTTCACCCTCGGATGCACGGAGAGTTTTTCTGCCAGCCTGGATGCATAGGTTTGAAGTTGATCCCGGTTGTATCCTGTTAATTTTACCTGATATACGGGTGCGGAGCTGCTGCCCTCATTGGTGAATCCCCTGCCTACACCGTAAACATTCCATTTTACGCCACCAAAATTCAGGCTGAATGCAATGAGCTTGTTTTTTAAAATATAAGGCAGACCCGCTTCTGCCGACTCGTTGAATGTGATTGCTACCTGACCATATTCCGGACCCTCAATTTTTGTGACATACCGGTCAATTCCGGTTTTGTATTTCCCAATAAAATTTTCAATGTATTTGAAAACGTCATTGAGTTGCCCGACGGTGGAACCCTGCGGCATCTTTCCCTCGATAAATAGTTGTGTAGCCTCGGGTTGCCGCCAGGAACTCCCCTCCCAAACATACCACGAGAACAGGCGCAATGTGCCCCCCAATGCTTTGTCAACGTATGGCCTTAAATATTCAGCGTACCATTCGCTGCCAATGGTTTTATTGTACCAGTTCCATCCTTCAACCTGGCTGGGCAGCATAAACACAGGTACGCCAAACAACAATACAAATGCCGTTACAGAAATTTTCCTGTGATTGACCAGCCGGCTTAAAAGCAATTGGTATTTCTGAATGGCAGCAAGTTCCCATCTCATGTATTTTCGTGGCAGTCTGCTGCTGTCTCCTCCCCTTTTGTTTGCCATGCCCAATGCTGAGAACAAAGCCGGCATCAACCACCAGGCCACTGCCAGTGAGGCCAGCAGGTTGATTACCAATACCTGCCCGAAAGCCAGCAAATTCATTTTCCACACTTCCGGAAGACGCCACAATACGACCAGGGCAGCGAGGGTGGTTAGGGTACTGGCCAACAAGGCCGGCAGAATAGAGTGTTGCCTCTTGCTTCGCAAATGATGAATGACTACAATGGTATTGTCCAGGATAATTCCAAACGAAACCGTGATGCCGGCCAGCGCATACAAATGCAATTGCACATTCATGAAATAATACCCGATAAAAGCTATTCCCATCGTCATTGCCAACCCCAATACCAATGCGAATAACTGCCTGATGTCTCGATAGGCCAATAGTGCAAACAACAGCAATATTCCCAACGACCACAAAGTTCGCTCTTTGATTTTTTGCAATTCATTTTTCAAAAATCCGGCTTCATCGTGGTCCAATTGTATTTTCAATGTGGGAGGAAATGTGTTCTTTAATTGAGACATTTTCTCTTTCAGCCTGTCTGATACCGCTATTGAATTGGAACCCGGTGATTTGTACAGCAATAACCTGACTCCACTCTCACCATTAACGCGGTAATAGGATGTTGGCTGTTGCTCTTTTAGCCGTATATTGGCAACTTCTTTTAGCCTGACTATTCTATTGCCCCGTTTTACCAGTTCCAATTTCCCCAACAATTCCAGGGTGCCATCAGAAACGTCAACATCGGGTCTTGCAAGGACAACATTTTGCCTGAACGGTTTGGAGCTCAGGGTTCCGATAGTGGTATTTTCAAATATTTCATTGATGGCTGAAACAATTTGCTCTTTATTGAGCCTGATCCGGTTCAATAAATCCTCATCTATTATTATTTGTAATTCATTGGTGTTGCCTCCGGCAATTATTATCCGACCTGCACCAGGCTCAAGCGCCATTTGGGGGAGAATTACTTCACTTGCGAAGTGCTGGAGCTCACCGGGCAATTCTGTCCCACTCAATGACCAGATCAGCAAAGGTTGTTCGTCTTCTTTCTCCCCCGTCCTTATTACCTCCACCTGGGGGTAGCTCAGCCCTGAAGGCAGCTTTTGGTGCAAATGCCGAACCCGGTTCGATATTTCATATTTCGTCAAATCAATATCTGCCGATTCATCTAGTTCTATTTTTATTGACCCTGTTCCAAACCCACTTACTGAGGTTATTTTTTTTACCCCCTCCACCAAACCAATAGCTGCCTCCAGGACAGCAGTGGCTTTCTGTTCCAGAATGTCAGGGGTTGCATTGGGCCAGTTGTAACTGACCCGCAAAGTGGATGACTTGTTTTCAGGAATATATTGCAGTGGCAACAGCGGTAACAGGGCGTAGCCTATTACGCCCAATATAGCAAACAATAGAATGGTTCGGAATGTCGGAGCAGTTTTCATTGCTGATTTGAGGCCTGCGTTGATTTAAACAATTGTAGCAACAAACATATCAAGGGCAAATGCCAGCCCTCAGACAAAAATAATTGCCGAAAGGTAAAAAAAGAAATTTTCCTTAACTTTGGCTATTCAAAACGCTAACTCCGAATGAATCATGGAAAACCTCATCCCGTTCAAAACCAGAAAACAGCTTAGCGCAGAACTGGGCATTCACCCTGCTACCTTGCGCAGGCGGTTAAAAGCATTGAAAAGACAACTTCCTCCGGGAGATGTGAGTCCTAAAGATCAAAAGATGATCTATGAACTCTATGGATACCCGAAAAGCGTCAACAAAGACGATTACGGTAAGGTCTGAATTTCTTGCATACCGGCAAAGCCTGTAACAAAATCGCCCGGGTGCATTAAGAATACAAACAAAACCCAAAGTTTTGCGAAGTCAGATGGTTCGTTCCTCCCTGGTCACATTTTGCCTGGTGCATATCCTTTGGTGCAATTCCAAAGCACAGATCACCAAATCCGGCAACCTGGTTCCCAACCCGGGCTTTGAGTTACTTGCCAAAAAGCCGGTGGGCTGGATGGCCAACAAGTACGAGTTTCACGAAACAATGGCTTTGTGGACATCCCCCAACCTGGGCTCGCCCGATGTATTGGTAAACGAGCTGCTGCCCAACCTGTGGCCTCCCCGGCCGCATGTCTCGATGGACGGCTACCGTGCCCGCTCAGGAAAAAACATGGTCGGAATCAAAACCTGGGGTTGCGGTCAAAGGGTAATGCACTGCAAAGAATTCCTGCAGGTGAAGCTGACCGAACCTCTCCAGCCGGGAAAAAGCTATGAACTGGAACTCTGGGTCAGTGTTTTGCACAACGGGGTCAAAGCCAATAAGCTCGGTGCAGGGTTCAGCCGGCAGTTTCTGGCCGATGCCTCGGCACAAAAAATAGGCACCGTAAGACCCGTGGCATATTTCACGGAAATCGTCGCACCCGGGTTGAACGAGTGGTGGCCCCTGCGTTACACCTTTGTTGCCGACAGCTCCTGGAAATATTTGCTCATAGGAAATTTTTTCCCGGACTCCTCAACTGCCGTGGATACTTCCGCCTCAGAAATTCCCTACGCCTATTACCTGATTGATGATGTCTCGCTTCGCAAAATCAATACCTTCGATAACCTCAAACCTGAGCAGGTTTCCAATATCCCGATCCTCCTGGATGCCGTATATTTTGAGTCCGATAAAGCAGAACTATTGCCAGACTCACATGCCCAGTTGCAAAACCTTGTAAATTGGCTGAACAAACATCCGGCCATCAGAATCGAAATTGCAGGCCACACCGATAACCTCGCAGATGAAAAATACAACCTGGAGCTCTCACAAAAAAGGGCACAGGCAGTTGCCGATTTCCTGATCGAACACGGCATCGCCAGTGAACGACTTGCCGTCCTGGGTCACGGAGAGCAGCGCCCCATCGCCACCAACAAAACCGAAGAAGGCCGGCAACGAAACCGAAGGGTGGAGTTCAGAATTATCCATTGAGCTTTCAAATTTATTAGGGACAATAACACGCACAAATCAATGTACATACAACCAATGCTTCATCCTGCGCGAAACGGCGCGATATTGCGCGACATTGTTTCATCTTGCTTTACGGTTATTCCCCATATTTGCCTCGTCTGCTTGAGGACTGTTCCGATTGCACCAGGGCGCCCATGCAATCCGCCACCCCAGGCAGGGGAGGAACCCGAAAACTCCCTCAACAAGAAGTAGGCGCAAGGCCCGAATGCGTGAAGGAGGGTAGTTACATAATCACCATTATCATGAAAAGGCTTCAAATAATCGTTGTAGCTGTTTTTGTGGCATTAGCTGCCCAGTCGGAACCAATGACAGCTTATCCAACCTCAGACCGGGAATCACAAATATGCCGTAATGAAGTTGAATCATTGGCTCCCGATAAGTATAGAAAACTTGTGGATTGCACTTGTTCCATCCAGATTTCAATAACGGGTATAACCTGGTGTAAAGGCCAGAGGTACAAGTGTAAATCTTCAGGATTCGAAAAATGTACCGAATCTTCTCAGGAAACGCCTTGTGATTGTGATTGTAAATGATGCGCTTCAGGGTGGCAATCAGCAAGTTATTGTAGATTGCCACCCTGGTATTCGGATAGTTTAAATGGCATGCCGTTATTCTGCAAAGTGTGGTTTGGGAAGTTCATACTTTCCAGCGAGAATGCCGGAAGAATCAGGATGCTTTACAAAACTCCAAAACACCGAATTGAGGTGAAAGCATAACTAATCTTCTGCATATGAAGCGATATTTGTTTAATAGCCTGATTGTTTTGTTGTTCCTCGTTGCATCATGTGGGCAAGATGACCAGTCCCGGAATGGAAAAACCTTCGAATACACCGTAAATGTTCATGACAGTAAGAAATATGACCCTCATGATGTTTTTAAAACCGTTCAATACATAGAACTTTCTTCTGATGGCCCCATCCTGGCAAGTGTCGAACAGGTGTTGCTGACGGGTAAATACATTTTCATCGTTGATGACATGACTAATACCTTGTCAAAATTCAGCTCCTCGGGTAATTTCCTTGGCAGGCTCGACGGCGATCCGGAAGGTCCGGGTAACGTAGCTGAGATAACATGGATCAGCATTGATTCAACCAAACAAATAGTCTATATTTACAGTGAACCGGAAGGAAAGTTGGCTGCGTATGACTACGACCTGCACTTTATTGATAAAATGCCAAAATCAATTTTTTGCCATTCAATTGCTTTCCTCGGGGAAGGCAGGTTTCTGGTCTTTTCAAACGATACCAAACAGTCAGGTCTCACACATAACTTCACTGTCATTGATTGGAACGGTGAAGTGTTAAATGAAATGATTCCCATAGATTCCCGATTTGAAAGAGTTTCCTATGATATGAATAGTTATATAAGCAAAGGACAGAACTGCTTAAATGCAATGCTGAATCTGAGGTATGATATCTATTGCGTTGATGCCATTATGGCTGATATTAAATACTCCTTCGATTTTGGCACTGCTACACTCCGCCCTGACGAAGTAAGCGGAAAATCAATTGGCGAATTGATTCCTGTAATCAAAAGAGGAAACAAGTATATCCTTGGTTCCGTCCTTGAATCTGAAGACTACTTGTACCTGGAAGCATCTAATTTTAGTGAAGCCAGTCAAATATGGATTGACAAAAAGTCAGGAATCACAAAAGTTGTTGCGGGATTTACTTCTCTTGATGAAATGACTGGAAACCCCATAGGAACTTTTGGGGATAACAAATTTGTCGGAATATTGCCATCTGAAGTTGCCGGTCTCATTGTCCAACTTCAAAAAAGTTCCCCGGTTGACACTTTGAACCCGACATTAATTGAATGGGCCAACTCTACCAATCCTGGTGCGCTTTTGACAGTTTTTGAACCAAAATAAGCCAGCTATGAAGTCGTTTTCTATTTTAGCATTTTTTTTGTCCTTTTGTGCAGCATTACCTTCATTCGACTTTACCCAAGCCAATGGGATGATTAAAGTAAATGGAGGAACTATCAAAATTGACAGGAAGATTTACAAAGTCACCTCGCTGATGGTTGACAAATACGAAGTTACAATGTCCCAGTTCGAAAGCTTTGTTGAAGCTACCGGCTATGTAACCATTGCCGAGCAAGGTGGTGGTGCCAGAGTGTGGTCAAAAGAAAAAATGGATTGGGTGAAACAATCCGGTGCCAATTGGAGACATGACTTGTATGGCAAAACAATTCCCAAATTCCAATACAATGAATTGCCGGTAAGCAACGTGAGCGTTGAGGATGCAATTGCCTACGCCAATTGGGCAGGTAAAAGGCTACCGTACCTCCACGAGTGGATTTTTATTGCTCATGGAGGGGCAGCAGGAAAAAAAACAATTTATTCAGGATCCAATAAGGCAGATGAAGTGGCTTGGTATGATGAAAACAGCTATGGGAAAAAACAACCTGTAGGAAGTAAACTGCAAAATGAACTGGGGGTTTACGACATGAGTGGCAATGTCTGTGAGTTCGTCCTTTCAGAGAGCGGTGAGTATTATGCTTTGGGCGGTAGCTATTTTTCTGACAAAGATTTGTGCAAGTTGAAAGATAAAGGATGGAAAATAAGAAAATCAGACACCTTTCACACCTATGGTTTTCGCTGTGTTAAAGATTTGTAGCACTTCAACCAACCCTGCTATAACTTTTATTGGTGATTATAGTCCTTGGCCAAAACTGCCAAATGACAAAAAAGTGTGACAGAATCCAGTTGTTCAAGGGGTACCTACGACCTGCAGAAAACTGTCTCGACAAGAACCAGGCACACAAGGCCCGAATGCGTGAAGGAGGGTAGTTAATAAATGAGTTATGAAAAAGGGAAACTTGATAATTTTGTTAGTCTCCATAGGATTAACCTCTATGGGAGGTGTTCCTCACGAGACCTTTTGCAAAAACAACCCATCGAAGAACTCCAAAGTTTGCGTGCTAAAGTCAAACGGACACGGTGCTGATTGTATAGTCAGAACCTGTGGTGGGTGGTTTTCTGATAACTGTGATTGTTACGGCACAGGAGTAGAGAAGTGATTTCGGGTTTGCTGCATGCTTATGGCCTATGGTTGCAGGCATGCAGCGTTTCCTGTTTCAATATTATGGCATAATGTTTCAACAAATATTTCCTGGTATGAAATTGCAGTGTGTTTGTTCATTTACTATCCTCGTCTTTGCATTGGTCTTTCTTTCATGCTCTTCTGACAATCAAGTGTCAATCAAAAATAATTCAGGAAAGAAATTGTATGAGTTAAAAAAAGTTGGAAATGTTAAGTTTCCTGTGTCTAATTCTTCACCCGAACTAAGTGATATTTTTTGTCATAACCATGATGGCTATTCGTTGGTTGCAATTCTAAACAAATATGAGCTGAATGTTGATTTGCTACGTTATAACGGCGACGTAGAAATTGAAGGCGTCTTTAAGCTGGAGCACGAAGGGCCCAATGGCCTGAAGGCAGTTGATGGCTATATTGCGGCTTTTTTTAAGTGTCCTGAGCACACCCTTTTGTTCTGGAATAATGCTACAGGAAAAATCATTGAGTTTGCACTGAATGGACATAAACTTGGGAGTTATGACATTGACAATTTCCCTCCGGGCGTCAGACCTATTATTTCACCTTCTACGCCATTGGTCTGTTTCGAAGACAGGTATATTCTCAGCTTATGGTTAGAAAATCCATCATCACCCAATTTTGCTCAAGAACCTGCTGTGGCAGAGTGCGTATTTAATTCAGTGACTAATCAATTAACTCTTACAAAAATTATATTTAATTACCCTGAAGTTTATGAAAGCGGGTTTTGGAGTTTTGCCCCTTTTAAATACACTCCATCAATCTGCAAAATGGACTCAGTAAGTATTCTGGTATCATTTCCGGTTGATAAAAATGTTTATCATTTTGATGTCGAAAGAAATAAACTTCTATCAACAGTGGAGGTTATCCATCCCAGGGCAAAAGATTTCAAATCAATGAATGATTTTGATTTTGTAAGTGATCTTTTCAAAGGCAGGGTGGAGAAGCCTTCTTTTGAGGAAAATGCGCAATATGCACTAACAAATCCTGATTATCTGGCTGTCAGTAAAGTTGGTGAAAGTGTCTTTAATGTTCGCATAGCAAATGTGCGTCCAGATGTTTCAGCTTACAAGATTGGAAACTCTTCACCCAAATATGGCGTTGTGATTTTTGATTCTGAGTTCAAAATTCTTGGTGACACTCTATTTAGTCAGGAGGACTATTATTTTGACATGATGTTCAACACCCAACATGGGCTTCATGTGTTTAATATGAAAGAAACAAATGAATTGGAAGGATTCATTTCGTTCGATATATTTGAAGTGTCGCCCAATTCGGACACCAAAAGCAAAGGTAGCTGTGGAGTTTTTTCCTCTGACACATCCTTGTCTTCAAATATGCCGGACACAAAATAGCTTGCGGAAACCCCCACTTTTGTCTTGTGAAGACCGAGAGTGTTTGGTCTGAATTTGCACTAGGGCCTTAGTCCAAACTACTTTGTTTTGAATATGGCAGAGCATTCACATAGTATCGGTGGTGGTTCATACATTCTGAAACTGGCTAATGCCGGGCACAAGGCTTGTTTCTGTTCCAGAAATTTATGAAGGGCCATTGCCGCTCAATACGCTAAACATGTTTGGCCACCGAAAACTCCCTCAACAAGAAGTAGGCGCAAGGCCTGAATGCGTGAAGGAGGGCGAGTGAAAACCAATCAAAATGAAGATTTTTGCTTTTCTAATTACTGTGTCCTTTTTATTAGGAACTACCTCCTCTTCAAATGCACCTGAGATGACTACTCAGCAAGTGGAGTTTTGCAATCATGGATCGCTGGGAAGATGTGAGGTGATTCCATCTGGTGGAGGATTCCGATGTTATACAGCGAACATCAACGACCCAAAAGACTGTAGTGGGTCAAGAATTGTGATTTTGTGAAATCAATCGACTGGGGCTTTTTCATTGCCCCAGTCCAATCATTTTCCTATATGAAATCAATTTTGTTTTTACTTGTTTGCTTTACCTCAATCCTCAGCGGAATTTACTGCCAGCAACTCAAAATCACAGGAGAATTCCAAATTGGGTTACCAGAGAATTGTGGGTTCAGATTTGACGCTTCACAATTGTACCAGGATGATGAGTCTGACAAAACCTATTTATGCCTGTTGTACAGAGATACCAGAACTATCAATTGTTACAATTTCCAAACTAGAGAACTAGAGAAAACGATAACCTTCCTGGCTGAAGGACCAAATGGCATAGGTTATGAAGCAGCAGCTTTTTACATTGATAGTTTTGAGAATATATTCCTATACTCTTATTGGGAACACAGCATTTTCATAACTAATGAAAAGGGGGGGATCAAGGACCGAATTCAACTACCCAACGAATCCGAGGATTTACCCATGTTCGAACCGGGTAATTTGTCCCCTTTGTTCAAAATTGGAGATGAATTGTTCTTAACAGGCAGGCTTACCAGTTATACTGGCAAACCGGTAAGACAACCTATACTCGCTTTGAATACCAAAACCAAAAAAATCATTTCAATTGGCATTAGCCCGTTTAATCTTGGTTCCGGCAATTTCGACATGAAAGATTTTGGCCATTTTGATTACGCCGCTGATAAAGGGTATTTCATCTTTGACGTGGGTATGTCTGACAGTGTATATTTGGTGAGGAAAGGAGCAATTTATGGTAAACCTGCCAAATCATCCTACCTTGAACCGATTCTTCCGATATGTAGTAATGACACCAAAAGAGTGCTCTCGAAAGCAGAGCGAATAAAATACCAGGCAGGGAACACTTATTTAGGCGTAAAGTATGACCCGTATCGTCAAGTTTACTATCGGTTTGCAGTCAAGCCCGATCAAGCCGAAGCAGCTTATCGGGGAGAATTCTTTGAACAGGTAGCAATGGTATTAGACCTTAATCTCAATATTATTGATGAAATTGAGCTTCCAAAGGGGAGCGTTGCTGACATGTGTTTTGTTGGACCAAAAGGTCTTTACATTGCAAACCACGAACGCTACCAAAACGAAAGCGACAACTATCTGTACTTTGATGTTTACAGTTTCTCAGAATAAATTTTTCGAGAACCAGGCAAAAAGCATAAGAAGCTGAGTAGAGCTACGAGCTACATGGTTCTGTTTGATCTCCAATTGCACTTTTATTCTCTAAGGGCCTTGCCAGGGAAACATTCAATGCTTTGGCAAAAAAGGATATGAAATATGTCCGGCACCAGTAACACGAGCCATTTGGTTTTGTACGCAACATCTGATGTTGACTACTGTAAACACTATCCCGTTTCCACCAACGAAACCGTAGGGTGGAGTTCAGAATCCTGAACTAAATTGGCTGTATTCAGCCTGAAAATTGCCTTCACCCCTTGAATACGATACCACGTGGTGTTTCATCCTGCACGATCTTGCGCGACATTGTTCTACATTGTTTCATCTTGCTTCGTACATATTCCCCAAATTTGTCACGTCTGCCAGCGTGTCGTTTCAGGTGTACCATGAAGGCGCCCATGACACCTACCGACCCAGGCAGGGGAGGCCACCGAAAACTCCCTCAACAAGAACCAGGCGCAAGGCCCGAATGCGTGAAGGAGGGCAGTTAAAACCGTTAAATTTTATGAAAAGAAACAAAATCCCAACCGAAATTCTTTTAACTACATTCTCTTTCCTGGTCGCAACCGCCGTGAGAGGAACAGTTGGAGACGAATGTACCGAAGGTCAAAACGTTGGGAAATGCACAGCCAGGTCTAACGGTTACGAATGCGTTGTTCCATCTCAACCTGCTGATTGCAACGGTGTTGTGAAGTATGGCAAAGGCAACCAATGATTAAATTTGTGACAATGTGTAGCAGCTTGCTTGTTTTAAGCTGCTACACTTCACCTCAACACCAATGAATATGCTTCAGAAAATCATTTTATTTCTAGTGTTTTTATCGTTGATCTTTTCCTCCTGTGAGGATGATAATACAAGTGGCGCCAAAATAGTGGCACCAAACCTGACACTTAAAGAAATCAAACAGGTGAAATTCCCTTTGGACTCCGCCACGGGTTTTTACAATAATATCTACTACGACAGAAGTGGGAAAGATGGTAGATTGTACCTTTTCAATGAGGACATAACCACTGTTTATGTATTCAGCTATGATGAGAGAGAAGTTGTTAAGAAAATCAAGTTGGAATCTGAGGGCCCTAATTCTGTTGGTGAAAATCTCTACAAAGCTGGGGTCATGGCCCAAAATGACACACTCTTCGTGTTGAATTATATGACACGACAACTTTTTATGCTTGATCTAAATGGGAAGGTATTAAAACATTTTGACCTGTGGGCCAGAGATGAGATGAATGACCCCTATGTTGTTGCCAGCTCTGACAGGATGCCCATCAAAATAGGGCGTTATATTTTCTTTGCTTCTGAAAATCCATTTCAACATTCAGATCAAACGAAAATAAGCACTTTAGTCAGGTTGGACCTTTCAAATGGAAAAACCAGGATGTGTGCAAACAGGCCGTCTATTTACAATGAAGGTTATTTTGGAAATTATTACAAGCTTAAAAATTACATTTATTTCAACAAAAATAGAAACACAATACTTTGTTCATTTGGTGCATCCCCGTGCATTTACGAAATTGATACATCCTGCAGTATCCTGGACACCTTTTGCCTGCAGCATGATGTGGTAGAAAACATCAAACCTCTGGATGCTAACCCATTGGTACCAATCGTCATCGAAGAATTAGACGAGTATGAAGCTACGACACCCGCATTTTCTCAATTATTTTACGATGAGGACCGGGATGTTTACTACAGGCTTATAAGTCATGGATTAAGTAAAGAAGCCTTCAAGACCAACAATAGAACCAAAGGCCCCTGGAAATTCACATTGGCCGCATATGATGGTTCGTTTCATAAAATCGCCCAAACAGAATTCGATGAGAATGAATATGCTCCAGACATGGCATTCGTCAACAAATATGGATTGCACATTGCTAAAGTGGATAGTTACAAACAAGATGAAAATTACCTGACGTTTGGAGTTTTCGACTTGGTTGGCATTGAGTAAATGTATTGTTATGAAGTTTTGTATCTCAATTATTTTTGTAATTGTTTCAATGGCTTTTGCAGGCTGTGGGGCTACACAGGCAGAATCAGCCATTGACTGTATTCAACAACTTCAGGAAGGGCATGGTTTCGATCTTACATCATGCAGCCGGATAGTGTTTTTACCTGAAACTGGTTGTGCTGGCTGTATTTCGTCTGGCTTGAAATATTTGCTTGAGCACAAGCAGGAGTTATTTGAAATGAATTATATATTTGTATTTGTCGATGTTCTTGACCAAAAGAAATTGCGAAATAAAATAGGCAGCGATATTTTTAATTCTGAGAGGATTTATTTTGTGGAAGGATGTTGGAGGGGACAAGCACTTACCCGGCCCCTGGAAGTTGCCATAATAAATGGTAAACCCTCTGAGATTGATGTTTGGTCACCTGAAAGGTCACCAGATTGAGAACCTGTGTAAGACATTCAAGCTTTAAAAACGTGATAAATTTCGCTCTGAACATAGTTGATTTTATCCCAATATTCTTCGAAAGATTGTGTGGGATATCTCTATAGCTATCGGCAAAAATTAGCGAAGTGCAGGATAAAGTTGGCTACTTGCAACCAGCAAATTTGGAATATACCCGATTCGAAGTGGTTTGGGAATAATTCACCACTCCCGTTCAGTGTGGATGGGGGAGGGTCCCGAATCCCGCCCCGATCCCGAAAGCTTTCGGGATTCGGGATCGGGATCGGGACGGGATCGGGATCGCCGCCCAAACCACTTCTTTTGGATATAGAATGATTTCTTTGACTTTTATCTTATTTTTGGAAGAGATCCTCGAAATTTGTTACTCCTGCCAGCGTGTCGTTTCAGGTGTACCATGAAGGCGCCCAAGATACCTGCCGACCCAGGCAGGGGAGGCCACCGAAAACTCCCTCAACAAGAACCAGGCGCAAGGCCCGAATGCGTGAAGGAGGGCGAGTGAAAAATTAACCCACAATGAAGTTCAACAGATTTCTCACAATTTTTCTGTTCACCATCGTCATTACCTCTCTTAACTTGAGCCCAAACAACGTCACTGCAACTGAACCCACACAATGTGACTGGGGCTACAAAGAGGTGAATGTGCACTGGTGGCCACCATTTAATGACAAAAGGTCAAAGTTTTGTGACTGCGGGGATACCTGAAAATTTGAAAGTGGTACATTGTGTCAACCAACACAATAGCTCTTTTTGTAAAAGCCAATAATTCGCCGAACTGGGTATTCGTACTGCTCAGCTCGGCGTTTTACTTCATTAGATTACAACTCATGAAACATTCTCATTTTCTACTAATAGTATTCATTTTGACCGTTTCCGCCTGCAATAATGACCCCCAGGAAGCAACCTCAACTAAAAACATAGCTAGTGGTATTCATCCTTTTTCAAACACAATTGATTTAACAGGCAAAAACATCGGGCCAATGAATTATTTTATGAATCCAGTAGAATGCATAAGTTCGTATGGATATTTATTGGTTTTTGACACCGGAAAGGATACTTACCTCCATCTACTCAATGAAGATCTGAGTGTAAATAGTGCATTTTTGAAGAAAGGAAATGGCCCTGAAGAACTGGATTCTGAACCAGGCATTAGCCATCATGATTTCATGAGACTTGGGGCTATCTATTACTATGATTTTGTACGATCATCCATTGTCAGGATTCCAATTAATAAAATTAGCGGCCTGGTCGGTAATTCAAGTGAAGAGTTCCCCATCCCTGAAAACTTATACAACCTCCAATCTGTAACTATCGCAGAAGACTCATTATTTATCGGAAACGGCGGAATGGTTGAGGGGAAATTGTTTTTCTTTTCACCTGTGGAGGGAAAAAAGGTTGTTGAAACACCGTTTATGCCTGAACCTGTCAAAAGGAATGACAGGGAGTATTTAATGTATTCATATTTGGGAAAGGTGGCGTGGAACCCACAGAAAAAATGGACTTACTTCGCCAATTCATATTTCCCACAGCTTGAGGTGTATGACAGTACTTATAATCTTCGAAAGGTAATTCAAACGGAAAGCCATTCTCCCTCTTCTCATGAAAAGATGTTTTACTATCACGGGATTGACTACGGGTTAAATAAAGTGTTTGCGCTTTATTTGGGTGAAAATCCGGACAATTTGTTAAAGAATTTGTTTGGGAATTTTAAGTCCGAACTACATGTCTTTGATGAAGAAGGAAGTCCAGTACTTCGGATTAAACTTGACAGATTACTGACGAGTTTTACCTATGATGTGGGCAATGGAAGAATTATTGGAATTGATGAAAGTAATGAGGAGCAACCGCTCGTTGAATATATCTTGCCAAAGGAACTGTTGAAGGTTAATTGAGTTGTTATGTCCCATCATTCAAGAATCTTGTGGTTGTAATTTCGTTATCCTGAAATGGAAATGTTCTGATTACACTGCATAAATACGTATTTCCGAAGGCCATCCATTTATGATGCGGGTTTTTCCGGGGGTTGAACATTCAGTTATCCTTTAACTGTTTATCAATTTTTCGTAATTTAAAATTGTATTTTTTGCAGGTTGCTCCTGTTCACAAATTTTCAAAAGCGGGTTGCAAAGCTAACCCAGGGTCTTTCAAGACACCCATGCGGCCCATTGAGCCATGCAGGACTGGCCGTAAACTCATGCAAAAGGAGTGATGAATATGAGCAAAGAGCTGTTAGTCCTTTTCCGGGGGCCGTTCCCGAAAAAAAATGGGCCTTTGTTTAAGAAAAATGTTATCAATTCACTATCTTTAAGCACTTAATTGCAATGTATACCCAAGTCGAAGTAGTTTGGGAAGATTTCAGCTTTGAACTTCATGAGGGGTTGGGAGTTTGGTCCCGAATCCCGTCCCGAAATTATTCGGGATCGGGATCGGGATCGCCGCCCAAACCACTTCGTTTTGAGTATTAATCCTCCGGAAGATGAAAATACCCAATGTACCAATGAATCCAATCCAGCTACTTGTTCTTTCTGTGGTTTTACTGGTCTGGAGTTGCCAGGGAGGTTCTGACCAGGAAGGTGCTGCACCTGAAGCAACACCCCCTGTTCAGGCCGAAGAAGGGGTTGTTCCCGAGGTGAAAGTTACAAAGGCCGTCATTAAGACCTTCACAAGGCGCTTGTGGTCCAATGGGAGTTTGAAATCTAAGAGCTCCTTGCAAATCAAAAGTAATATCGAGGCGCAAGTGACAGATATGAGCATTGCGGAGGGAGATGTAGTGAAAAAGGGCCAGTTGTTGCTCCGGTTCAACGATGCGGATTGGCAGCTCAGGAGAAAAAAGGCTCAGCTTGAACTGGAAGAAGCCATTTACAAAAAGAATGACCTGCTGGTTTTGCAGGGTGGAACATGGGGGCAAGACAGCAGTGTAAACAAACAAACATACGACAATATATTGCTGGAAAGTGGCCTCAAAAGAGCTCGACTCAATCTCGAAGAACTGGAGTTCCAACATAAATTTTATGAAATATATGCACCCTTTGATGGCATCATTGCCAATTTGAATATCCGGGTGTTGCAGGAAGCAGAGCCGGGAGCAGCGTTGTTTACTTTAATCAATCAGAGCAGTGTTGAAGCCGAATTTCAATTGATGGAGACTGAACTTCCGCTAATACGAAAAGGTCAGGCTGTGAATTTGTTTCCCATTGGTTTTGACAGTGTGAGCATTCCGGCAAGACTGACAGCAATCAATCCGGTTGTGGATGAACATGGGTTGATAACTGCCCGGGCAGAAGTTGTTCCTAAATATGGCTTGAAGCAAATGAATTTGCCTGACGGTATAGCGGTGAAAGTGGCTGTGGAAAGTTTGGTCCCGAATCAATTGGTGATACCCCGCTCGGCAGTGGTGTTGCGTTCTGAAAAACCGGTGGTATTTACCTGGAATCCAGACACTGGCCTGGCCAGGTGGAATTACGTTACCATTTCACTGGAAGAACAGAACGAAGTAGCTATTTCGAAAGGACTCGAAGCCGGAGCCTGGGTTATTTATGAAGGGAATCTGAACCTGGATCATGATGCCGCAGTAAAAGTTTTAAATGCTCCGAACTTTGTCAGTCAATAGTTTATGCTCCGATTCCTGATCAATAGACCTGTAGCTGTTCTGCTGAGTACCCTTGGCTTGATGATACTGGGCGCAATAGTTTTGAATAACCTGCCGGTTTCTTTGTTGCCCGATGTTCCCATACCTAAAATAGCCGTACAAGTTAGTGCCCCGGGCTTATCCGCCCGGGAAATCGAGGACAATGTTACCCGACCGCTTAGGAACACCTTGCTTCAGGTTGATCACCTTGAAGATATACAAAGTGTTAGCCGGGGAGAGGCCAGTCTGCTAACACTCTTTTTCGAACACGGAACAAACATCAACCTCAGCCTGCTGGAAGTCAATGAAAAAACTGACCTCGCCGCCAACTATCTACCGAGAAATATACAGCGGCCTCGGGTGCTAAAAAGCAGTGCAACAGACATTCCGATATTTTATCTGCACATTTTCCCGAAGGAAAAGGAAGCTGCTCTTTTCACGCCGGAAGACCGACTCAACCTGGCCAGCCTTGTAAAAAATATCCTTAAAAGACGCATCGAGCAATTGGATGAGGTGGCTTTCGTGGATGCCAGTGGGTTTGTGCAACCGGAAATAGTTATCAGGCCAAAAACCGAAATGTTCAACCGTTTGAAACTGAGTGAAAAAGAATTATCCTCGACGTTGAATCAGCTCAACATAGAGCTTGGAAACATATTGCTGAAGGATGGCCATTACCAGTACAATGTCAGATTGACCTCCAAACTCAATTCAGTTGAAAGTATCCGGAACACAAGTTTCAGGTATGGCAAGCGACTGCTCAGGCTGGGTGAAATTGCAGCAATAAGTCTTCAACCCGCAGAAAGAAGAGGCATCTGTTACCACAATGGCGCCGAGAGCATTGTCCTTTCTGTGCGCAAAAAAGCCGATGCCCGCATATTTTCACTTCGCCGTTCAATGTCGGACTTGCTTCAGGACTTCGAGAATGAATATCCTCAACTGCAATTTGAGTTGACCAATGACCAGAGCCATGTCCTGGATATTGCCGTCAACAACCTGTCAACAAGTTTGCAATGGGGGGCCTTATTTGCGGTGCTGATACTATTTGTTTTTTTTAAAGAGTGGAGATCACCGGTTCTAATGGCCATTGTCATCCCTGTTTCATTGATCGTTGCGTTATTTGGTTTTTTTCTTCTCAATATAAGTATTAACGTTATTTCCTTGTCAGGGCTGGTGCTTGGTGTTGGACTGATGATAGACAACAGTATCATCGTTATTGAGAATATTCGCCAATTCATCCGTTCGGGCACAACGCATGAAGAGGCCTGTGTGAATGGCCCTGAAGAAGTGATCAGGCCTTTGATCAGCTCCGCCCTGACAACGTGCAGCGTTTTCGTGCCTTTGATATTTTTGAGTGGTTTGGCAGGAGCCTTGTTTTACGACCAGGCCATGTCCGTCACTCTTGCGCTGGCTGCCTCTCTTCTCACTGCATACATCTTGTTGCCAACTATTTTGCGGTTGAACAAAAAATGGCTGCAAACCCGTGCAGTCGGTCAGCTCCGGTATCCGGGATATGACAAAATGGTGGATGGGTTGCTGAGCCATCCATGGAAGAGCCTGGCCCTGGCCACCATTTTTACTATAGGTATCATAACAACTGTACGGAACCTGGACGTGGAAGCATTTCCGGCAATTACCAGGCAGGGGGTGGAAGTCTTTGTGGATTGGAATGAGCCTATTGACCTGGAGGAAAACAAGAGGCGGTTTGATCTTTTGATGACGGAATTAAGCGGTGTTACCAGGGAATGCGATCTGTTTCTTGGGGAGCAGCAATTTCTTTTGGCCAGGACCATACAGCCCATCAATCATGCCCGGGCCCTGATTTACGGAAATGAGGCCGACCTCCGAAAGCGGGTGACAAACCATTTTTCGAATAAATATCCTGCTGCAAGTGTGGATGTTGCGCCCATCAGTACCATATTCGATGAAATATTTGGCAGTGCGGATCCAACATTGGTAGCCCACCTTCAAAACATTAACGCCCGACAATCTCCCGGCAGCCGGGAATTGGCCCCTGTTCTGGATTGGCTTTCAGGTCAAAAAATAAATTTCGGCATCCCTCCCATACACCAGGAGTACACCATTGACATTCTGCGTGAAAAGGCTCTATTGTTTGGCATATCCCATGCGGACATCGTGGATAAGCTGAAAGCTATTTTCGGAAAATATCCACTGGGCACCTTTAACAGCGCACAACAGGAAATACGGATGGTCAGCGCCTGGTCATCAGGTGAGGCGCAACTCGAGGAACTTCGGACCGCAACTGTTATCGGTAAGAAAGGGGAGCAATACCCATTGCGGCAATTTATAAATATCGGGCAGCGCAATGCACCCAGGCAGTTTACAGCTACTAAAAGCGGAGAATCGTTTGACATAAAATTTCCGGAATGGCCGGGGGAGCAGTTCGTGGATGCGTTTCGTGACAAGGTGAAACAGACCGGGAAACTGACGGTTACTTTCTCCGGGCAGCATTTCAAAGACCTGAAGCAGATCAGAGAACTGAGCGGTATCGCACTGGTTTCCATGCTTTTGCTTTATCTCATTCTCGCTGCGCAATTTGAATCCCTGGTACTACCTTTCATCGTGATTTTAACCGTGCCCATTGGTATTGCCGGGGCTTTTCTCGCACTTGAATTAACCGGGCAAAGCCTCAATATGGTTTCACTCACTGGCATGGTGGTGATGGGCGGCATCGTTGTGAACGATGCCATTTTGAAAGTGGATATGATGCAGCGACTGAGTCAGCGGATGCCACTGAGGGAAGCCATCCATCAGGCCGGTGCACGCCGCTTGCGACCTATCATTATGACCTCCGCAACCACCATCCTGGCCCTCACACCCATTCTTTTTTCAGGAGGGCTCGGAGCGGAATTGCAACAGCCACTGGCCCTGGCGGTTATCGGAGGACTCTTGACCGGAACAGGGGCCAGCTTGTTTGTAGTACCTGTTTTGTTCCACCTGGCTAAATCAGCACGTGGCTGAACGCTGCTTCACCCCATCTCCAGCACTACGTTCCCTCTTTTGCGGCCGGTTTCGATTGATTATTGGCATATGTCATTTGGATATTTTTCTTCATGCCCATCCAGGCTTGACCCATTGCCTTGAGTTATTATCAAGCCGAAGCTGTTTGGGTGGTAGTCCTGGACTTGCTCCCGGGCGCACACTCCTCATCTGCACAGGGAGGTGGTGACGGATTTTCGCAAGCCACTTCGTGGCGGATATATCACAAAAAAGCCGGTACGGGGAACAAGTATTTGGGAAAGCAGGTTACAAATTCCTTCCTCCTGCCACCCCTTTCAAAAATGATTCATTTCTTTGGCGGGCAGTCATTTACCGAAGGAAAAAAAGCAGTGGCAGAATACATCATCAAAACCCTGTACGGACTGGAGGAAGTTCTGGAACAGGAGCTTCACCAATTGGGCATTGCTGAAACCGAACGCCTCAACCGGGCTGTGAAAATAAACGGCAGCCTGGACGACCTGTACCGTTGCAACCTGATGCTCAGGACGGCACTGTCGGTGCTCAGCCCCATTGCGGGTTTTTATGCCCACCACGAAAACCAGCTGTACAAAAGGGTGCAACGCATCAACTGGGAGGACTACCTAAGTCTGCACCAGACCTTTGCCATCAACAGCACCACCAACAGCCAGCTATTTACCCACAGCAAGTTTGCAGCCCTGAAAACCAAAGACGCCATTGTTGACCAGTTCCGGGACAAGTACGGCGAGCGCCCGTCCATTGACACCAGGAACCCCGATGTGCTGATTGACCTGCACATTTCCGACAAGCTGGTCACCCTCTCACTGGACAGCAGCGGCACCACCCTGGACCGCCGGGGCTACCGGACCGAACGCACCGAGGCCCCGCTGAATGAGGTGCTGGCCGCCGGTTTGCTGGCCCTGAGCGGCTGGACACCCGGCAAACCCCTGCTCGATCCCATGTGCGGTTCGGGTACCATCGCCATCGAGGCGGCGATGAAGGCAGCTGGTATGCCGCCTGGGTTGAACCGGCATTTTGCCTTTGAAAACTGGCGCAATTTTGACGAAGAAAAATGGAGAAAAACCAAAGAGGCGGTTAAAATAAATCCAGCTCCGGAAACTCCCGTGATCGTTGCCCGGGATGCCGATCCTCATGCGCTCAGGCTGGCCAGAAGCAATGCCCGAAGGGCGGGTGTGGAAGAATGGATATGCTTTGAAAATGCCAATTTCTTTTCTTCGGCTGCGCCAACGCCGGGCTGCCATGTGGTGATGAATCCTCCTTACGGCCAACGCCTGCAACCCGGATCCATGGTAGATTTTTACCAAAAAATTGGTGATAGCCTCAAGTCGAATTACCAGGGTTCCGAAGCCTGGATCATCAGCTCCAACCTCAAAGACCTTAAGTTTGTGGGCCTTCGCCCGTCCCGGAAAATCAAACTCTTCAACGGCTCGCTGGAATGCCGTTTCCAGAAATACGAACTGTATGCGGGAAGCAGGAAGAATAAGGATGAGAGCAGGGATGAGGGATGAGGGATGAGGAGAATCAACAATTTCAACATTCTCAACAAATCAACAATTAAACGCCAGAGGCGGATAAACGCACAAGCTTATGCATTGGATTGACTGGGCAGTGATGCTGCTTGTTTTGATTGCGATCATCGCTTATGGTGTTTGGAAAACCAGAACCGTGAGTACCTCGCAGAGTTACCTGCGTGGCGACCGTGAGCTGAGTTGGCTGACGGTGGGTCTGTCGGTAATGGCCACACAGGCCAGCGCCATCACCTTTCTGTCAACACCCGGGCAGGGCTATGACGACGGCATCCGTTTCGTGCAATTTTATTACGGCATGCCGTTGGCCATGATCATTATCTGCATCTTCATCCTGCCCATTTACTATCGTCTCAATGTCTATACGGCCTACGAATACCTCGAAAACCGCTTCGACAAAAAGACCCGCACCCTGGCGGCGGTGCTGTTTCTGTTTTCCCGGGGCATGGCGGCTGCCTTCACCATTTGTGCCCCTTCCATTATCCTCAACAACATCATGGGTTGGGACCTCTATACCACCATCGTTGTCATTGGTCTGGTGGTGACCTTCTACACGGCCATGGGTGGCACCAAAGCCGTCAGCTACACCCAGAAACACCAGATGACGGTGATGCTGACCGGGCTGGTGCTGGCGGCCATTCTCATCGTCGTAAATCTGCCCGGAGAGATCAGCCTGGGCGATGCCGTGGGCGTGGCCACCGAAATGGGCAAGATGGAGGCTTTCGACATTAAATGGGACCTCTCCAACCGCTACAACGTGTGGTCGGGGATGACGGCAGCGCTGTTTTTGTTCCTGTCTTATTTCGGAACGGACCAGTCGCAGGTACAGCGTTACCTGACGGGGCGATCGCTTCGGCAAAGCCGCATCGGCCTGCTACTCAACGGCTTCATCAAAGTGCCCATGCAGTTTCTGGTGTTGTTCACCGGGGTGATGGTGTTCGTTTTTTACCTCTTCGTGCAACCGCCTGTGCATTTCAACAAATCAAACATGGCCCGTCTGAAAGCCTCGCCCGAATGGAAGGCCCAACTGGAAGAGGTGCAAAAGGAGTACGACGCCGTTTTCGAAGAAAAAGAAAAAGCCACACTGAACCTGATTGATGCCCTTCGGCAAAAAGACCAGGCGGCCATTGTACAGAACAAAACCGAGCTTCAGAAATGGCAGACCGAAGACCAGCGGGTGCGGGCCAGGGTGGACTCCCTGCTGGAGGCACAAGCCGAAGCCGCCGGCAGTTCCGTGGAAACCAACGACCGGGATTACGTCTTCATCAGCTACATCCTGGGGCATTTCCCGAAGGGGGTCATCGGGTTGTTGTTTGCGGTGATCATCTGTGCGGCCATGTCGTCAACAGCCTCTGAACTCACGGCCCTGTCCACCACCACGGTGGTGGATGTGTACAAGCGCAGCTTCCACCCCAACGCCTCCGATCACCACTACCTGGTGGTGTCAAAGGGCTTCACTGTGTTGTGGGGCCTGGTGGCCATCAGCTTTGCCACCATTGCTTCGCTTTTTGAGAATCTGATCCAGGCCGTCAACATCGTCGGTTCGCTGTTGTACGGCGCCATTCTGGGCATCTTCCTGGTGGCCTTTTTCTTCAAAAAAATCGGTGCCACGCCGGCATTCATCGGCGGCCTGGTGGCTGAAGCCGTGGTGCTGGCCGTCTATTTCACCGACAAGGCTGATGGTGTGGAAGACATCGGCTTCCTCTGGCTCAACCCCATCGGTTGTGCAGTAGTAATTGGCGTGAGTTGGCTGGTGCAAGTGGGGGTGGGAGGAAAGGCAAGGTAGCTTGATTTAGATTGAATATGATACACTAAGTTGCTTCAGGGCATTTCGCTTGCAGGTACCTGCACTCCATTTTCGAGCTTGATGTGCTCACCGTCTTCTTTAGAAATTCTGGTTACACCGCCCATAATTACCTGGAGTGATGGGTGTGGCCGGAGAAAATTGAATGCCGATCTCGTTGCACTTTAAAGTTTTTGAGACGGGCG